>NZ_JAMPPE010000021.1:0-85928 GCF_028480905.1 Providencia sp. PROV156
GGTCAGTGTGGTGGTGAAGAAATGCTCTTGCTTGCCTTCTACTGACGTGCGGTACCATTTGAGTTCCACTTTCGGCAGCATTTCACCGGAGGCTAAGGCGTTATACAGCAGCGGAACGGCTTTATTTAACGCCACGGTGAAACGGAACGGCTTGTGCGCACGTTGGCCTGAAGGCTGGCCGGATTGTGGGTCTGTCGGCACAGTTACGACGTGAGAAAACTCTTGCACCAGCATTTGGTCTTCATGACCTTGCACGTAGATGTTACCCACTGAATCGGCAGTAAATGCACCGGCAGTGATGTTGCCTTGGGTTTTTCCCTCAATGGAAATATAACATGGAGTTGGCATAGCGATATCCTTTATCCAGAATGACAAATTGGGTTAAGTCGACATAATTATCGATTAATTTACGTCATCTCAGCCAGTGCGCACGGTAAGATTTGAGTTAAGGATAATAAAAGCTGATGAATGGACTGTAAACCTGAGGGCTGGTTTGTATCTCTCTAGGATAAGTGACTTAGCGTAAACGGGTTGAAATATCGCTATATAACTCCAGAAAAACACTAAAAATGAATCATAACCAAATAATCATCGAGCAAAAAACACACCAAACTGCGATAAGCCCAGTAAGTTCTAATGTACATAGAAATAAACTATGTAACCAAATATTTCAGCTTGCGATATTTTCATAACGACATGATTTAAAATAAATAAAATAGAGAATTTAAGCTCCCCTCTACTAGCCGTGAAATTATCGGTCTAATTTTATAGTGTATTTAACTGCCCACCATGAAATTACAAGTGATTAATATCGACAAATGTACTAACCAACTGTAAGTTTTACGTTTTTCCTGTGTGGTACAGGAGCAATATAATGATTTCGTAAAAAAGCAAATACAACAGAAATCACCATGTCGTTCAAAAAACACAAAGATCAACAGCCCTAGCGCATTCAAATTTATGTCTTAGGCTCAATTCTTAACTATTTTTAATATTGAGGTTGCGTATGAGCGCCTATTTAGCGTTAACTAGTGGGCTAGAATCGATTCAACTTTTTATGTTATGTGAATTGCAAAATTAAAGGGGTAGATGTGAAATTAAAGGCAAAAGGGTTTCTATTTGATTTAGACGGTACGTTAGCGGATTCACTCGCAGTCGTTGAACGTTGCTGGTGCAAATTTGGTGAGCGTATTGGTAAAAGTGCGGACGAAGTTATTAGCTATATTCATGGCAAACCCGCAATGACCAGTTTGCGCCATTTTTTACCCGAGGCGAGTGATGAAGAAATTATGGAATACTTCCATTGGCTAGAAAAAATGGAAAGCGAAGATGTGGAGGGCGTTGTTGCTCTACCCGGCGCTATTGCTTTGCTGACGCGTTTAAATGAAATTGGCGCGCCGTGGGCAATTGTCACCTCTGGTACTGTACCAATTGCTCATGGGCGTCAACAAGCGGCAGGGTTACCAGAGCCTAAACATTGGGTAACATTTGAAAAAGTGTCCAAAGGTAAGCCTGACCCAGAGCCGTTTTTACTTGGTGCCCAAGCACTTTCTTTTCCTGCAAAATCCTGTATTGCCTTTGAAGATGCACAGGCAGGCATCCATTCAGCATTAACAGCCGGTTGCCAAGTGGTGGCAGTCCATGCACCAGAAGGGATGCCACGTCGTGAAGAAATTCAAGTAATAGTGAGTTCATTGGAACAAATTTCCGTTATGGGACCTGACAATAATGGTGATTATGAACTTTTCGTGTCTAATTTGACTTAATGGTGATTTAATCAAAGAAATTCTCCGTAAAACATGCTTAACTAAATAAAATTCTTAGCAATGTTTTTTTTCGTCGAAAGGGGATATTTTGAACGGAGAATTGCTGTGGGTCTTAACCCTTCTATTGATTGCGATAGTTCTATTTACCACAAATAAAATTCGCATGGATGTGGTCGCGTTACTTGTCATTGTCGCGTTTGTGCTGAGCGATACCTTAACGCTAGAACAAGCTACCGCAGGTTTTGCTGACCCCAACGTCCTGCTAATTGCAGCATTGTTTGTTATTGGTGATGGCCTTGTTCGCACAGGGATAGCCTATCAAATGGGAGACTGGCTTGTTCGCGTTGCAGGAAGCAGCGAAAGCAAAATGCTGGTTTTCTTAATGCTCACTGTCGCTGGGTTAGGGGCTTTTATGAGTTCCACAGGAGTGGTGGCTATCTTTATCCCCGTCGTATTAAGCGTTGCATCACGCATGAAAACGTCCCCTAGCCGGTTGATGATGCCATTAGGCTTCGCAGGGCTTATCAGTGGAATGATGACACTGGTGGCCACGCCACCGAATATGGTAGTGAATAGTGAGTTAGTACGAGAGGGGATCAAAGGCTTTCAATTTTTCTCTATTACCCCGATTGGCATTCTCATTTTATTAGCCGGTATTGCCTACATGTGGCTAACAAGGCGTTGGCTAGGCAGTAATGAACCCGACAAACTCCCTGAGCGTTATCGACGTACTTTCCGTGATTTAATTCGTGATTACAAATTGACGGGTAGAGCTCGCCGCCTTGCTATCCGCAAAGGCTCGCCACTCATAGGCCATACGCTTGATGAACTGCATCTTCGCTCCCGTTATGAAGCTAACGTGGTTGGGATAGAGCGTTGGCGTAAATTCCGTCGCGTGATGGTGAGCGCAACGGGGGGAACCGAGCTACGCGAGCGGGATGTTTTATTAGTCGATATATCCGTGAGTGATGACGATTTGCGCCAATTTTGTAGCGAGCAACTTCTTGAACCGATGATTTTACGGGGAGATTATTTTTCAGACCAATCACGTGATGTGGGAATGGCTGAAGTGTCGATGAACCCTGATTCCGAACTATTGGGGAAATCGTTGAGGGACATTAAATTTCGTACTCGTTATGGTTTGAACGTTGTTGGTATTCGTCGAGATGGCAAGGCACTGGATGGAAAGCTAGTTGATGAACCGCTTAGGTTAGGTGATATTTTATTAGTTATTGGTGATTGGAAATTGATCCGAATTTTATCGACTAAGCCGCGTAACTTTATTGTATTGAACCTAGCTGCTGAAGTCGAGGCCGTTGCACCCGCTGCATCTCAGGCTCCTCATGCCTTGTTTTGTTTGGCGCTAATGGTCGCGATGATGGTGACCAATGAAATTCCTAATTTTATTGCAGCACTTATTGCCTGTTTGCTAATGGGGAAATTTCGTTGTATCGATATGGAAAGTGCCTATAAGTCAATCCACTGGCCTAGTATTATCTTAATTGTTGGGATGATGCCTTTTGCGCTAGCATTACAAGAAACAGGGGGGATTGCGCTTGCTGTCGATGCGTTAATGAAAGTGGCTGGTGGGTTAGGGCCGCACGTGATGTTATTGTGCCTGTTTATTTTGTGCGCCACTATTGGCTTATTTATTTCCAATACTGCAACTGCGGTGTTAATGGCGCCGATTGCCATTGCGGCGGCGCGTCAAATGGAGGTTTCACCACTTCCTTTTGCCATGATTGTTGGGATAGCCGCATCCGCTGCCTTTATGACCCCAGTTTCATCACCAGTGAATACCTTAGTTTTAGGGCCTGGTGGGTATAAATTTGCTGATTTCCTAAAAATTGGTGTGCCGTTTACTATTATCGTAATGCTAATTAGTATTTTGGTTGTACCGGTATTATTTCCCTTTAATTAATCTTTGTTATTTATAATTTCAAAATTACCATCAATAACGAATGAAAAGCAAATCGTTATTGATGGTTTTCTATTAAAAAAACGTAAGCGTTAATATTTATTCGTTTTTTCATTTGATAGATGAAATGCTAGCTTATTTCTGACAAATCAATGTGAGGAATATATAATATGAATAAAGAAACTGCTACACCGGAAAGGTATTATTTGGGCTTGGCAACATTTGAAAACTTTTGGGGGGAAGACTTAAGTTCTGTTGTCATTGAGCACTATGTTAATAACCTTAGTAATAGCAGAACGAAAAAATATCCCAGTTCACAAACTTTGTCTAATATTGCCAATAAAGCAGTTATGAAAGATATTTTTGCATTTAAATATGAGATCGGTATTAATGATTCATATGATTACTGGGTAGTTGAAATAACAACTAAAAGTGGCAAAAAATATCGTACAAAATCGAGCTTTTATTGTTCTATTACCTTTGAAGATAAAGGAAAAGTGGTTTTGGGGGTTAATGGGGACTTTAAGCGGCTGTATGTGCATTTTCCGTCATCGTCTGACTGTTCTACGGCATTTAACGAAGTATAATTAATAACTGCTTATGCAGAGTAGGAATATTTATTATTCCTACTAAAAAAATTAATTACTGATTTCATCAAGGGAAAGTTTAAAACCTGGGACAAATTTTTCCATAAAATAGTCCATTTCAGGGCTTTTCCTTTCTTCTAATATTTTCTCTAGGCGTTTTTTTGCAAGTTTAAATTCACTATTACCCGCGGAAAGCTCTTCTAAACATTTTAAATAAGCGCACAATGAGTCAGCTTGTTTAACCAATGAATGTTCTTCATCAGTTTGTAAATCTTCAATAATTAGTTCACGGAAGTCATCTTGCAGTTCTTCTGGTAGCATTTCGAGTAATTTTTGTTGGGCGAACTTCTCTATTTTTTTGTATTCATGAGCAATTTGCTGATTATGATATTTAATCGGAGTTGGTAAATCTCCAGTGATAACTTCGCTCGCATCATGGTACATGGCTAACATGGCTATTCGTTCTGCATTAACCTGACCGCCGAATCGACGATTTTTGATGATAGCAAGAGCATGGGCAACCATAGCCACTTGTAAGCTATGTTCCGAAACGTTTTCAGTTCGTACATTGCGCATTAAAGGCCAGCGGTGAATGAGTTTCATTCTAGCAAGGTGGGCGAAAAAGTAGCTCATAAGTCCTCTTCTGTGGTGTCTGCAAACAACTAAAATTATAACGGAAATAATGTGGTAGTGATATATTTTTATTGTTTTTTAATAAGTTACTAGTTCGTAATTATTTATTAATATTTATTTTCATATTAAGATGATCATAATAATATAATCAGGATTTGACTTTAATTTAACTGTTATTTTAATTGTGTTGAATTATAGAATCAAAAAAATATAATGAATGTTCAATTCAAAAATAAAGAGGCAATATGAAATATTTTCCATTTATATTATTGGGCTTTTTCCTGGTGGCAATTTATTTTATTTCTATTATTTGATTATCAGAATAATACAGTCTATTAATGATGACTCGATTTAGAATAAAAAAGCCTCCGGAGTAGGAGGCTTTTACTTTATGTTTGATAAAATTCTTATTGGTGATAACCTTCAAGGAAACGGCCGAATTTATTAATCGCCATTTCAAGGTCATCTGCATAAGGTAATGTGACAATTCTAAAGTGATCGGGTTCAGGCCAGTTAAATGCGGTACCTTGAACTAATAACACTTTCTCTTGTAACAATAGGTCTAAAATCATTTTCTGGTCGTCATAGATATTAAATCGTTTAATATCTATTTTTGGGAACATATACAGAGCACCTTGTGGTTTGACGCATGAAACGCCCGGTATTTGGTTGATCAACTCCCATGCACGATTACGTTGCTCATATAAACGCCCACCTGGTTGAATAAATTCACTGATACTTTGGTAGCCTCCGAGTGCAGTTTGAATAGCATGCTGCATTGGAACGTTAGCACACAGGCGCATCGAGGCCAGCATTTCTAAACCTTCAATATAGCTTTTTGCATGTTTTTTCGGGCCGTTTAATACCATCCAACCTTGGCGAAAACCAGCGACGCGATAAGTTTTAGATAAACCATTAAATGTGATGGTTAATAAATCAGGGGCGAGGGCAGCAATAGAGTGATGTACAGCATCATCATAAAGAATTTTATCGTAGATCTCATCAGCATAAATAATAAGATTGTGCTGGCGAGCCAATTCGACAATTTCCATTAACAGATCTTTACTGTAGACCGCACCGGTTGGGTTATTTGGGTTTATGACCACAATACCACGCGTTCTTGGGGTGATTTTTTTGCGAATGTCTTCAATATCAGGCATCCAACCTTGTTGCTCATCACACATATAATGAACGGCTTTCCCACCTGAAAGGGAAACCGCAGCGGTCCATAATGGGTAATCAGGCGCAGGCACTAACATTTCATCACCATTATTAAGCAGCGCTTGCATGGCTTGTACGATTAATTCAGAAACGCCATTACCAATGTAGACATCTTCCACGGTCATTTCATGAATACCGCGAGCTTGGTAATGCTGCACAATCGCTTTACGGGCAGAATATAAGCCTTTTGAATCACAATAACCCTGAGAACTAGGCAGATTACGCAAGACATCAACTAGGATTTCATCTGGGGCTTCAAAACCAAATGGGGCCGGGTTACCAATATTGAGCTTGAGGACTTTGTTGCCTTCTTCTTCTAGGCGTTTAGCTTCTTTTAAGACGGGCCCACGAATGTCATAGCAAACATTATCGAGCTTACTGGATTTAGTTAGATTATTCATAGTTTTCTCATTACCCTAAGGGTTACATTGGTGGAGCCGGCGTTATTCCTTTACTCTACTCCTCCCTCAGAAGCTTTTGAAGATGCAAGGTTATTTTTGGTGTAAAAGGTTGGTTTACGCTTAAATGTAATGTTTGGTATCTTATTATATAGTTTAAGTTGGTTGTATATTCCTAAAATATAGCATTATCTGGATTATAATTTTAACATTTATTGATGTTTTGGAGTATAAAAAGTAAAAAAGCAGAAAAACAGAGGAAAAAGGAAAATTTGTATCAAAATGTAATATTAAGCATTGAATCATTAAAACAGACATGATTTTTTTGCTGTAATAGCCTTTTTTTATAATAATTAGTGTGATTTTGTTAGTAATATTGATTGTTTCGAGTCATTTTTTTTAGCAAAAAGTGTCGCTTAAAACTATAACTATTTGATATTAATAGCTATGAGTAAATAGTGAAACGAATTTTATAATGTGCTTACATTAAAATAATTGTGATTACATTAAATATGTTACTATTTAGACGTGTTCTAGAAAGCGCTTTTTAGTTTGTTTTTTAGGAAAACATCTCCTTTTTATTAAAACTATTTGATTTTTGGAAGTATGCTATTTGCACACGTGCTCTATCAATTATAAATGATGAGCAGGGTGGAAAAGTAAAATAATTAGAAGTTATTGCAGATCTATGGATTAGAAATGCACTCGCTTAGTAGTCGCTATAAACTCGCTGATTCTCATGGAGGAGAGCAGAAACACCAGGTAACATAAAATTATATAAGAGAATGAACGATGATAAATTCCAATCGTCCCATCATGAACCTAGATCTTGATTTGCTACGTACTTTCGTTGCTGTCGCAGATCTTAATACATTTGCAGCTGCAGCTGCAGCCGTTTGTCGAACACAATCTGCTGTGAGCCAGCAAATGCAACGTTTAGAACAATTAGTCGGTCGTGAGCTTTTTGCTCGTCATGGACGAAATAAACTGCTTACCGCACATGGATTGCAATTACTTGGCTACGCAAGGCAAATATTGCGCGCCAATGACGATGCAACGGCATCATTAACTTATAATGACGCTGATGGTGAATTGCGCATCGGTGCATCTGATGACACCGTCGATATCCTATTACCTTTCTTGCTTAATCGTATCGCGTCTGTCTATCCAAGAATTGCAATTGAAGTACGCATTAAACGAGCTCAGTTTATTGAGTCAATGCTTGATAACCATGAGATAGATCTTGCATTAACAACGGCAAGAATTAGCCACCATCCTAAAACGGCTTTAAGAACCGTGCCTGTTTTGTGGCATAGCGCACCCGATTTTCAATTGCGTCCGAATGAGCCGATTCCATTAGTTGTTATGGATGAAACTAACCCATATCGTAAACTTTGTACTAGTGCCCTTGATGATGCAGGTTTGTCATGGCATGTTGCATATGAAGCAGCTTCTCTGCCTGCTGTTCGTGCAGCAGTTAATGCGGAAGTAGGGGTAACTGCAAGGCCAATGGAAATGCAAAATGCAGATTTACGTATTTTGAATGAAGCTGATGGGTTACCACGTTTACCTGATATTCAGTATTGGTTATATAAAAACGCAGACGAACAAAAAGATTTTGTTCTGACGGTATTCGGTGCGATTGAAAACAAAAAAATTCCTTATGTGGCAGCCTCAGCAAGTGAGTTGATGGATAGCAACGAGGAAAGTAATTAAGTTAATCGATTCATCTGGTTGCTTTAATCGCAATATCTAATCGATTTATTGTACTGGCGGTAATTCCAATTATCTTGGGATTGCCGTTTTTTTATATCATTTTTGTTAGTTTATTACTGAATCACTTGTTTGTGATCAATGTGTTATTGGCTGTGTACAAATAAAATCAATGTGTTAATCGCAATCTAAAGAAGGCTCGTGTGGCGACTGAGATAGCTATTTTTGGTTAAATGGTTAACGCACGGGTAGGTTAAGTTGTTAGATAACAGTTTAACGGATTCGTTGGTAATAACTGAAACGATTATTTCATGCAGTGGAACTCAATTTTCAATATTGGGAAATGGTATCGAGAAATTTGCTTTTATGCATGTTTAAATAATGTCCAGTGATATCCTTAGTAGGATATCGAGTTCAAATTTATCGATTTTTTATTAATTTCCGCTCATAAAAAAAACAAATAACCACTTAATAAGTATGGTTAAATAAGAAAGACCATGAAATAATTGTGATGTAGCTGGCATAACCTGAATTTCATTGTTTGGTTAACAATTTGTTATGTTATTAACAATGTTTTTTTATTGAATAGATAAAATAGCGCTGTAATGTCAGTTAGTTACTTGAAGTAATGCGTTAAAAAGAGTTACAAAGACTTAAAGTTAAATTGAATGCTATGTAAACAAATTGAGTACTTTTTCAATAAAAGTGTGCGTTAGATCAAATAAAAAGAGCAATTTTTCATCTGTTAAGACAGGTTTTTCCTGAGATAATGGTGTAGTAAAAACGAATAATCAGTTAAACTAGTTTGCGTGTTTACTTGAGTATCATTACACTGACACGTTTTAGCAGATTATGAGTGCTTTTTGTTGTTCTGTTGTTTTCAAAGTGTGAAGTTTTTGTAACAAATACGGGTTATTTTACTTAGTTTAAGTGAAATAAATTGTAATGAGAGAGGACAAACCAAACGCAGTCAACAGGCTGATTTAAGTTTGGTGATATTTTAGTTTGTGATCAATTTTGGTCTTTCTTCTCGATTAACTGGGCAATTGTGGTGCAATACTGCCGTGATGTAAAAAAGAGCAGCTAACACACCATAAGTAATGAGTAAGCAACGAGTATGTCTACATCAATCCTAGCGTTAGCCCATAACTGGGCGTTTGCGATATTCCTTATCGGCACTATCGGTCTTTGTGCTTTCATGTTGGTCGCAGGTCACTTTCTAGGTAGCCGCGCCAAAGCCAGAACAAAACATGTTCCTTATGAGTCAGGTATCGACTCGGTCGGTAGTGCACGTCTCCGCATGTCTGCTAAGTTTTACTTAGTTGCCATGTTTTTCGTTATCTTCGATGTTGAAGCCATGTTCTTATTTGCATGGTCAGTTGCCATCCGCGAAGCCGGTTGGGTAGGTTTCATCGAAGCCGCGATCTTTATTTTGGTATTGTTGGCGGGACTGTTTTACCTCGTCCGCGTTGGGGCATTGGATTGGACTCCAGTCCGTTCCCGCGGAAAAGTAAAGCATCCTAGTGAAGTTATTAAAATCAGCAATCGTCATCCGCAGTAAAAAGCGAGGCATTATACAATGGATTATACGCTCACCCGCATAGATCCGAACGGTGAGAACGACCGTTACCCACTGCAAACTCAGGAAATCGTTACTGATCCACTGGAGCAGCAAGTTGAAAACAGTGTTTACATGGGAAAACTTTCTCATGCACTTCACGATGTGGTTAATTGGGGGCGCAAAAACTCTCTATGGCCATATAACTTTGGTCTTTCATGTTGCTATGTAGAAATGGTGACTTCGTTCACGGCTGTTCATGACGTTGCCCGCTTTGGTGCAGAAGTACTGCGTGCTTCACCTCGTCAAGCCGATTTCATGGTAGTAGCAGGTACTTGTTTCACAAAAATGGCACCTGTTATTCAACGTCTGTATGACCAAATGCTTGAACCAAAATGGGTTATTTCCATGGGTTCATGTGCCAACTCTGGTGGCATGTATGACATTTACTCTGTTGTACAAGGCGTCGATAAATTTATTCCTGTGGATGTGTATATCCCAGGTTGCCCACCGCGTCCAGAAGCCTATATGCAGGCTCTGCTTCTGTTGCAAGAATCTATCGGTAAAGAGCGTCGACCGCTGTCTTGGGTTGTTGGAGACCAAGGGGTTTACCGTGCCAATATGCAATCAGAAAGAGAAAGAAAGCACGGTGAACGTATTGCAGTGACAAACCTGCGTACACCAGACGAAATTTAAGGCTTAAAGCCATACAGCGTAACAGAGCAATGTTGTTGCGAAATAATAAACCTGATCAAGCGTTATGGTGAAGAATGATGACAGATCAGATAGCGCAAGCGAGTAGTAACCAGCCAGGATGGCAGACACAGGATCACTTAAACGACCCTGTGCTTCTGGAACTGCGCAATCAATTTGGGCCGGATGCCTTTTCTGTTCAAGCAACTCGCACTGGTATGCCAGTGCTTTGGGTGCGTCGTGAACAGTTACTGGAAGTGGTCGATTTCCTAAAGAAATTACCAAAACCGTATGTCATGTTATTTGACTTACATGGGGTAGATGAACGTCAACGAATTCACCGTCAAGGTCTGCCAGAAGCAGACTTTAGTGTTTTCTACCACCTCATCTCTATCGATCGTAACCGCGATATCATGTTAAAAGTCGCTCTTAATGAGAAAGACTTAAACGTGCCTTCTATTGTTTCCCTGTTCCCGAATGCGAATTGGCATGAGCGTGAAGTGTGGGATATGTTCGGTATAACGTTCCAAGGTCACCCAAATTTACGCCGCCTTTTAATGTCACCAAGCTGGGAAGGTCACCCACTGCGTAAGGATTATCCTGCGCGTGCGACTGAGTTTGACCCTTTTGTTCTGACTAAGCAGAAACAAGATCTGGAAATGGAAGCCTTGACTTTCAAACCAGAAGAGTGGGGCATGGCACGTGGAAATGAAAACGAAGATTTCATGTTCCTAAACTTGGGGCCAAACCACCCATCCTCACACGGTGCGTTTCGTATCGTATTACAACTGGATGGTGAAGAAATTATTGACTGCGTACCTGACATTGGCTACCACCACCGTGGTGCTGAAAAAATGGGTGAACGCCAGTCATGGCACAGCTACATTCCTTACACTGACCGTATCGAGTATCTCGGTGGTTGTGTGAATGAAATGCCATATGTGTTAGCCGTTGAAAAACTGGCTGGCATTGAAGTGCCGGATCGCGTGAAAACCATTCGTGTCATGCTTTCTGAGTTATTCCGCATTAACAGCCACTTACTGTACATCAGTACCTATATCCAAGACGTTGGTGCGATGACCCCTGTCTTCTTTGCGTTTACCGACCGTCAAAAAGTCTACAACGTGATTGAAGCGATTACCGGTTTCCGTATGCACCCTGCATGGTTCCGTATCGGTGGTGTTGCGCACGACTTACCGCGTGGTTGGGAAAAACTGCTGCGTGAGTTATTAGACTGGTTGCCAAAACGTTTAGAGTCTTATGTGACTTCTGCACTGAAAAACTCCATCTTAAAAGGTCGCTCTATTGGGACAGCAATGTACTCAAAAGAAGAGGCGTTGGCATGGGGTGTGACAGGGGCTGGATTACGTGCAACAGGCGTTGATTTTGACGTGCGTAAATGGCGTCCATATTCAGGCTATGAAAACTTCGAGTTTGATATCCCTATTGCTCATAACGGTGACTGTTATGACCGTGTGATGATCAAAGTAGAAGAGATGCGCCAGAGTATTCGTATTCTTGAGCAATGCTATAAGAATATGCCAGAAGGTCCTTTCAAAGCTGACCATCCATTGACAACTCCGCCACCAAAAGAGCGCACGTTGCAGCATATCGAAACCCTGATCAACCACTTCTTACAAGTGTCTTGGGGGCCGGTGATGCCAGCAAATGAGTCATTCCAGATGGTTGAAGCGACGAAAGGTATCAACAGCTACTACTTAACCAGTGATGGCAGCACAATGAGCTACCGTACGCGTATTCGTACGCCAAGCTACGCTCACTTGCAGCAAATTCCTGCCGTGATCAGAGGTAGTTTAGTTTCAGACTTAATCGTCTATCTGGGTAGTATCGATTTTGTAATGTCGGATGTGGATCGCTAACCATGCATAATGAACATAACGAAAATGAGAAGCACAACGAGCTCAATGTCGTGAATGTGTTTGAACCGCAAGTCAATCATGGCTTTGTCTTTACAGAGAAAGAGCGTGAAGAGATTGAAGGTGAGAAACACCATTACGAAGACGCACGTGCTGCCTCAATTGAAGCACTGAAAATTGTGCAAAAAAACCGCGGTTGGGTTGAAGATGGTGCGATCCATGCTATCGCTGACGTCTTAGGCATCCCAGCCAGTGATGTTGAAGGTGTGGCGACATTCTATAGCCAAATCTTCCGCCAGCCAGTGGGTCGCCACATTATTCGCTATTGCGACAGTGTTGTTTGCCATATTACAGGTTACCAGGGCTTAGAAGCTGAAATCATTAAACAGCTGAATATTCGCCCTGGTCAAACAACAGCTGATGGCCGCTTTACATTGCTGCCGACCTGTTGCTTAGGTAACTGTGACAAGGGTCCAACGATGATGATCGATGATGACACTCACAGCTACGTGCAGCCTGAAAATATTCAAAAATTACTGGAGCAGTATCCATGACAAATTCTGTTAATCCAGTGATCCGTACTGCTGAAACTCATCCTCTAACATGGCGTTTGCGTGATGACAATCAGCCTGTTTGGTTAGATGAGTATCGCAGTAAAAACGGATACAAAGGTCTTGAGCGCGCGCTCAAAGGCATGGCACCGGATGAAGTTGTGAATCTCGTAAAAGACGCTGGCCTGAAAGGGCGAGGCGGTGCGGGCTTCTCAACAGGTCTGAAATGGAGCCTGATGCCAAAAGACGAAAACATGAAACTGCGTTACTTTTTATGTAATGCGGATGAAATGGAACCGGGCACCTATAAAGACCGTTTATTGATGGAGCAACTCCCTCACTTGTTAGTTGAAGGGATGATCACGGGCGCTTATGCACTTAAGGCCTACCGTGGTTATATCTTCTTACGGGGTGAGTATGTTGAAGCCGCGCAAAACCTGCGCCGTGCCATCGAAGAAGCCAAAGCGGCAGGTCTATTAGGCAAAAATATCCTCGGTTCAGGTTTCGATTTTGAACTGTTTGTCCACACCGGCGCTGGGCGTTATATCTGCGGTGAAGAAACCGCACTGATTAACTCTTTAGAAGGCCGCCGTGCTAACCCGCGTTCTAAACCACCATTCCCTGCAACATCAGGTGCTTGGGGTAAGCCAACTTGCGTTAATAACGTCGAAACCATTTGTAACGTGCCTGCCATTTTAGAGCACGGAGACCAATGGTATATCGATTTAAGCGCCGGTAAGAGTAAAGACGCGGGTACTAAATTAATGGGCTTCTCTGGCCGTGTGAAAAACCCGGGTCTGTGGGAATTGCCATTTGGTACAACGGCACGTGAAGTGTTGGAAGATTACGCAGGTGGTATGCGTGATGGACTGAAATTAAAAGCATGGCAGCCGGGTGGAGCAGGGACAGACTTCCTAACCAACGACCACCTCGACTTACCAATGGATTTCGAAAATATTGCCAAAGCAGGAAGCCGTCTTGGTACTGCATTGGCGATGGCGGTTGATCATGAAATCAACATGGTTTCTTTAGTGCGTAACTTAGAAACCTTCTTTGCTCGTGAATCCTGTGGTTGGTGTACGCCGTGCCGTGATGGTCTGCCATGGAGTGTGAAAATTTTACAAGCGCTGGAAAAAGGAGAAGGGCAGCCGGGGGATATTGAAACCCTAGAGCAGCTGTGCCGTTTCTTAGGACCGGGTAAAACTTTCTGCGCTCACGCACCGGGTGCGGTCGAACCGCTACAAAGTGCCATCAAATATTTCCGTGATGAATTCGAAGCGGGTATCTCGCAAAAAGATCTGCGTAACATCGTGCAGATTGCAGGTATCCAACCCAACCTGCTGAAGCAGCGTTGGTAATTATTTAGCGATTGAGCAACCGCTAAAGAGATTTTTCACGAAGAACGTATTTTTGATTAACGCCTGCTTTATGCGGGCCTTTGGGAAGCATGCTGACTATGGCTACAATATATGTAGACGGCAAAGAATATGACGTAAACGGGTCTGAAAACCTGTTACAAGCCTGTCTTTCTCTCGGGCTAGATATTCCTTATTTTTGCTGGCATCCGGCGCTGGGAAGCGTTGGCGCTTGCCGCCAGTGTGCGGTTAAGCAGTATCAGAACGCAGATGACACACGCGGTCGCCTAGTAATGTCTTGTATGACACCCGCAACGGAAGGTACCTACATCTCAATTGATGATGAAGAAGCCAAACAATTCCGTGAAAGTGTCGTGGAATGGCTGATGACCAACCACCCTCATGACTGCCCAGTCTGTGAGGAAGGGGGGAACTGTCACCTACAAGATATGACGGTAATGACCGGTCATAACATGCGTAAATATCGTTTTACGAAACGGACTCACATTAACCAAGACCTTGGTCCATTTATTAGTCATGAAATGAACCGTTGTATTGCGTGTTATCGCTGTGTTCGTTACTACAAAGATTACGCAGATGGCACGGATTTAGGGGTTTATGGGGCACATAACTATGTGTATTTCGGTCGTACTGAAGACGGTACGCTGGAAAGTGAGTTCTCCGGTAACTTAGTTGAAGTTTGTCCAACCGGGGTATTCACCGATAAAACCCACTCTGAGCGCTATAACCGTAAATGGGATATGCAGTTTGCACCCGGTATCTGCCAACAGTGCAGTATCGGTTGTAACACTAGCCCTGGTGAGCGTTATGGTGAAATCCGTCGCATCGAAAACCGTTATAACGGCTCGGTAAACCACTATTTCCTCTGTGACCGTGGTCGCTTTGGTTATGGTTACGTCAACCGTAAAGACCGCCCTCGCCAAGCCGTACTCAATAAAAATGGCGTTAAGCAGGTCATCTCGGCTATCGAAGCGATGCAAAGTGGTGCGCAAATTATCAATCAAGCGAAAAAAGTGATTGGTATCGGCTCGCCGCGTGCTAGCGTTGAAAGCAACTATGCATTACGCGCATTAGTTGGAGCAGAAAACTTCTATTCCGGTATTTCTGCGGGAGAGCAGCGTCGTTTAGCATTAATGCAAAATATTCTGCAAAACGGCGGTATCTATACGCCAACACTGCGTGAAGTGGAAGGCTATGATGCGGTACTGGTACTGGGTGAAGATTTAACTCAGACAGGTGCACGCATGGCGTTATCTGTACGCCAAGCGGTGAAAGGTAAAGCTCGTGAGATGGCGGCAGCACAAAAAGTGGCTGACTGGCAAATCGCGGCAATCATGAATATTGGTCAACACGCAAAATATCCGCTGTTTATCACCAATGTTGATGACACGCGTTTAGACGATGTGGCTGCCTTCAATTACCGTGCTCCAGTGGTTGACCAAGCGCGCTTCGGTTTTGCTATCGCCAATATGATTAATGGCGAAGCCCCTGCGGTGAATGATTTACCCGCAGACTTAAAAGCCAAAGTTGAAACCATTGCTCAAGCATTAGCCAGTGCGAAAAAACCATTAATTATCAGTGGTAGCCATAGTGCCAGCGAGGCAATGATCCAAGCGGCCGCTAACGTGGCATTCGCACTGAAAGCGAAAGGCGCGAACGTTGGGTTATCTTACTTAGCGTCTCATGCAAATAGTGTCGGTCTGGCAATGATGAATGCACAGCCATTAGACAGCGCTTTAGCTCGCATAGAAGCGAACGAAGCGGATGTGGCTATTGTTATCGAAAACGACCTGTACCGTCACAGCAGCGTGGATGCAGTCAATAGCGCATTAGCGAAATTGAGCCACTTGATTGTAGCGGATCATCAGCAAACCGACATCATGGATAAAGCAACATTAGTTCTGCCAGCAGCAAGTTTTGCTGAAGCAGACGGTACGTTGATTAACCAAGAAGGTCGTGCACAGCGTTTCTTCCAAGTCTTCGACCCAACGTATTACGATAAAGCTATCGTGATGAACGAAAGCTGGCGCTGGATGCATTCATTGCAAACTGAAGCGCAAGAGCGTGATGCGGATTGGTCTCAACTTGATCACGTTATCGCTGATTGTGTTGCCGCAATGCCACAATTCTCAGGTATGGTTGATGCCGCACCAAAAGCGTCTTTCCGTATTCGTGGTCAAAAACTGGCGCGTGAACCACATCGTTACAGTGGCCGTACAGCGATGCTAGCAAATCAATCTGTCCATGAACCTCGTCAACCGCAAGATATTGACTCTCCATTTGCTTTCTCAATGGAAGGGAACAACAGCCCAACCGCGCCGCGCCAGCAAATTCCATTTGCATGGGCACCAGGTTGGAACTCACCGCAAGCCTGGAATAAATTCCAAGCCGAAGTGGGGGGGCACCTGTTATTTGGTGACCCGGGTATCCGTTTGTTCAATTCAACAGAGAGCAAATTGGCTTACTTCACTGAAATTCCAGCGGCTTATCAAGCTAGCGAAGCGCAGTGGGTCGTCGCACCTTATTACCACCTGTTTGGCAGTGATGAAATGTCACAGCGTTCAGAGGTGATCCAAGAGCGTATGCCTGAGCCTTATATCATGCTGAACACGCAAGATGCTGCGGCACTGGGGCTGTCAGCGGGTGCTAAAGCTGAGTTTAGCCATGCAGGTCAAGCGTTTAACTTGACTGTTCGCCTCAGTAATCACCTGTCTACCGGTCAAATTGGCTTACCGCTAGGAATGCCAGGTATCGCACCGTCAATGGCTGGCGTGTCAGTCAATAATCTGCGGAGGGGAGCATGATGGATTGGATTTCTCCTGAAGTGATGGAAGTATTAATTTCCATCCTTAAATCTGTCGTCATTTTATTGGTTGTTGTGACTTGTGGGGCATACATGAGTCTGGGAGAGCGCCGTATTCTCGGTCTGTTCCAGAACCGTTATGGTCCAAACCGCGTTGGCCCGTTTGGGATGGGCCAGTTAATCGCCGACATGTTCAAAATGCTGTTTAAAGAAGACTGGATCCCACAGTTCGCGGATAAGAAAATCTTTACGCTAGCACCAGTTATCGCATTTTGTTCATTGTTCCTTGCATTTGCAATCGTGCCTGTCAGCCCGACTTGGCACGTAGCAGACTTGAACATTGGGATTCTATTCTTCCTGATGATGGCGGGTCTAGCGGTCTATGCGGTGTTATTCGCGGGTTGGTCAAGTAACAACAAATACTCATTATTAGGTGCGATGCGTGCGTCAGCACAAACCGTGAGTTACGAAGTATTCTTAGGCCTTTCTTTAATGGGTGTGGTTGCACAAGCAGGTTCATTCAACCTGATTGATATTGTGAACTCCCAAGAAGGCATGTGGAACATTATTCCTCAATTCTTTGGTTTTGTGACTTTTGCGATAGCGGGCGTTGCGGTATGTCACCGTCATCCGTTTGACCAACCAGAAGCAGAACAAGAGATTGCGGATGGTTACCACGTTGAATACTCAGGGATGAAGTTCGGTCTGTTCTTCGTTGGTGAGTATATCGGTATCGTAACGGTTTCTGCACTGATTGTGACGCTGTTCTTTGGTGGCTGGCATGGTCCATTCCTGCCGTCATTCTTGTGGTTTGCTATCAAAACTGGCTTCTTCATGATGATGTTTATCTTGATCCGTGCCTCTTTACCGCGTCCACGTTATGACCAAGTGATGTCTTTCGGTTGGAAAATTTGCCTGCCGCTGACACTGCTTAATCTGCTGGGTACTGCAGCAGTGATTTTATACAACGCTCAGTAAGGGGTGATTGAACCATGACATTGAAAGAGTTATTGGTCGGTTTCGCCACCCAAGTACGTAGTATTTGGATGGTCGGCCTACATGCGTTCGATAAACGCGAAACGCAAATGTATCCAGAAGAGCCGGTTTATCTGCCACCCCGTTACCGTGGTCGTATCGTGTTGACGCGCGATCCAGACGGTGAAGAGCGTTGTGTTGCATGTAACTTGTGTGCGGTAGCTTGCCCTGTGGGTTGTATCTCACTGCAAAAAGCTGAACACGAAGATGGCCGCTGGTACCCTGAATTTTTCCGCGTTAACTTTTCGCGCTGTATTTTCTGTGGTCTGTGTGAAGAGGCTTGCCCTACCACGGCAATCCAATTAACACCTGATTTTGAAATGGCCGATTGGAGACGTCAGGATCTGGTTTACGAGAAAAATGACCTGTTGATTTCAGGTCCGGGTAAATATCCTGATTATAACTTTTACCGTAAATCAGGTATGGCGATTGCAGGTAAAGACAAAGGTGAAGCGGATAACGAAGCGAAACCTATCAACGTCAAAGACCTGTTGCCATAAGGAGCGATATTCATGGAATTTACATTTTATATCGCCGGTCTAGTTGCCATTTTAGCAACTTTAAGGGTGATAACGAATACAAATCCGGTGCATGCACTGTTGTATCTGGTTGTTTCTCTGCTGGCTCTGTCAATGGTGTTTTTCTCCCTCGGTGCGTATTTTGCTGGAGCGTTGGAAATCATCGTTTATGCAGGTGCCATCATGGTCCTGTTCGTGTTCGTCGTGATGATGCTCAACCTAGGACGTTCTGTTCAAGAACAAGAGCGCGCTTGGTTGACGCCGAAAAACTGGATTGGTCCTGCTGTGTTATCCGCAGTTTTATTGGCTATCTTAGTTTACGGCATTACCTCATTGTCATATCAAGAAGGCATTGAGGGCACCATCATTGGGGCGAAAGAAGTGGGTATTAGCTTGTTCGGGCCTTACGTTCTGGCTGTCGAATTGGCGTCACTGTTACTACTAGCTGGTTTAGTTGTCGCATTCCACGTTGGACGTGACCATAAAGAAAACGGTGCTGATCTTGTCAGTATCGCGAAGGCGGAGGAGCAAAAATGATACCTCTAGAACATGGTCTGATTTTAGCGGCGATTTTATTTGTGATGGGGCTTAGCTGCCTTGTTATTCGCCGCAATCTGCTTTTCATGCTGATCGGACTGGAAATCATGATTAACTCAACTGCACTGGCATTTGTGGTTGCAGGGAGTTTTTGGGGGCAGCCAGACGGCCAAATTATGTATATATTGGCAATTACATTGGCTGCAGCGGAGGCGAGTATTGGATTGGCGTTGTTACTGCAACTCCATCGTCATCGTCAGAACCTGAATATTGATAAAGTCAGTGAGATGCGCGGATGAACCTACTCTATTTAACTATTCTGTTGCCTTTACTGGGGTCGGTGTTGTTAGCCTTCTCCCGTGGACGCTGGTCAGAAAACGTTTCGGCCATTATTGGTGCGGGGTCGGTCGGCTTAGCGGCCATCGTCGCATTCTATGCTGGCAATGAATTTTTAGCTCAAGACGCTGGTAGCGTGTTCATCCAACCTCTGTGGACTTGGATGTCTGTCGGTACCTTTAATATCCCATTCACCCTAATGTTAGATGGTCTATCTCTGACCATGTTAGGTGTGGTAACGGGTGTGGGCTTCCTTATTCATGTATACGCTTCTTGGTATATGCGTGGTGAGGAAGGTTACTCACGTTTCTTCGCTTACACTAACCTGTTTATCGCGAGTATGGTGGTCTTAGTCCTCGCTGATAACATGATGCTGATGTATCTCGGTTGGGAAGGGGTAGGGCTGTGCAGTTACCTGTTGATTGGTTTCTATTATACCAATCCAGAAAACGGTAAAGCCGCAATGAAAGCGTTCTTTGTCACGCGTATCGGTGACGTATTCCTCGCAATTGGTATGTTTATCCTGTGGAATGAGCTCGGCACATTGAATTTCAGCGAAATGGCGGTGTTAGCACCTCAGAAATTTGCTGAAGGTTCGAGTGCGATCAATTGGGCAACCTTGATGTTATTAGGTGGCGCAGTCGGTAAATCAGCACAGTTACCATTGCAAACGTGGTTGGCAGATGCGATGGCGGGTCCTACGCCAGTTTCAGCATTGATCCACGCCGCAACCATGGTAACGGCCGGTGTGTACTTAGTGGCTCGTACCCACGTTCTGTTCTTATTAGCGCCAGAAGTTTTACATCTAGTTGGCGTTGTGGGCGCAGTGACATTAGTACTGGCAGGGTTTGCTGCACTGGTTCAAACCGATATCAAGCGTGTGCTTGCTTATTCCACGATGAGCCAAATCGGTTATATGTTTTTGGCTCTCGGTGTGCAAGCTTGGGATGCTGCGATTTTCCACCTGATGACGCACGCTTTCTTTAAAGCACTGTTGTTCCTGTCAGCAGGTTCGGTCATTTTGGCATGCCACCACGAGCAAAATATCTTCAAAATGGGCGGATTGCGTAAGCAAATTCCATTTATCTACGCTGTGATGTTGATTGGCGGAAGCGCACTGGCAGCATTGCCATTGTTTACTGCTGGTTTCTACAGTAAAGATGCCATTTTGTGGGGTGCGCAGCTTGATGGACAAACTGTATTGTTGTGGGCAGGTATCCTCGGTGCATTAATGACCGCAATTTATACCTTCCGTATGATTTTCATCGTGTTCCACGGTGAAGCAAAAATCAAAGCGCATAAGGTTAAAGGCATCACTCACACATTACCACTGGGCATTTTGGCTATCCTTGCAACGTTCGTTGGTGCATTAATCCACCAACCACTCGAAGGGGTATTCCCTGCAGAAGCGGCTAGCAGTGAAGACGGTAAAGTCTTACTCGAAGCGATTTCTGGCGGGTTTGCTATCGCTGGTCTATTAATTGCGGTATTCCTCTACCTGTTTAGACGTTCAATAGTCGATGCTATCGCGAAAACTGCGGTGGGTCGTTTCTTCAGCGCATGGTGGTACCAAGCGTGGGGCTTCGACTGGCTGTATGACGTAGTCTTTGTAAAACCGTTTAAAGGTATTGCATGGCTACTGGAAAGCGATCCGATTAACTCTCTGATGAATATCCCTGCACATCTTTCACGTTGGGCAAATAAAGGGCTTGCAGTGAGTGAAAACGGCCAAATCCGTTGGTATGTTGCCTCGTTGGGGCTGGGTGCAGTGCTGATTCTTGCTCTGCTGCTTTTGGTTTAATTAAGGGACACATTGCGCCATGCTATTACCCTGGCTAATACTCATTCCCTTCATCGGAGGCCTGCTAAGCTGGCAGGCTGACCGGTTCAGTCATCGCGCACCGCGCTGGATTGCACTGGCGACGATGGGAATAACATTAATACTCTCCGTGCAATTGTGGTTAGAAGGGAATTACTCTCTTGTTAATCCACAAGGGATTCCACAATGGCAATCTGTTTTCTTTATGCCGTGGATCCCGTCACTGGGAATTGACTTTCATTTAGCTATTGACGGCTTATCACTGCTGATGGTCGTATTAACGGCTATCATGGGGGCTTTCTCGATTCTGAGCTCTTGGAGTGAAAACCAGAAGAACCAAGGTGCGTATCACTTTAACCTGCTGTGGATTATCACAGGTGTGATGGGGATTTTCACCGCAGTTGACTTGTTCTTATTCTTCTTCTTCTGGGAGATGATGCTGATCCCAATGTACTTCCTGATTGCCAATTGGGGACACAAAGGGTCAGATAACCGAAAACATATCAACGCTGCGACCAAGTTTTTTATCTATACGCAGGCAAGTGGCTTGATTATGTTGGTCTCCATCATTGGATTGGCACTAGCGAATTACAATACTTCAGGCGTATTAACATTCGATTATAACCAACTGTTAGGCGCAGAGCTGTCTAGTAACGTTGCGTTTATGTTGATGTTAGGCTTCTTTATCGCCTTTGCCGTTAAAATGCCATTGGTTCCTTTCCATGGTTGGATGGCAGATACCCAAGAACAGTCGCCTACAGCGGGTTCCGTGGATATCTCCGGTATCATGCTAAAAACCGCAGCATATGGTCTGTTACGCTTTACCTTGCCTCTGTTCCCTGAAGCCTCTATCCAGTTCACACCAGTGGCGATGACACTGGGTGTGATTAGTATCTTCTACGGTGCATGGTTGGCGTTCAAACAAACGGATATCAAACGTCTTGCAGCATACAGTAGCTTATCCCACATGGGCTTTGTGACAGTCGCTATTTACGCGGGTTCAACCTTGGCCTACCAAGGTGCTGTAGTTCAAATGATCACCAATGGTTTGTCTGGTGCGGCACTGATTATCATTAGTGGTCAACTGTATGAACGTACGCAAACTCGTGATATGCGCATGATGGGTGGATTATGGAAACGCATTAAATGGTTACCAGGAATGTCCCTGTTCTTTGCTGCGGCAACGCTAGGAATGCCAGGTACAGGTAACTTCATTGGTGAATTTATGATCCTGTTTGGCAGCTTCAGCCAATTCACGTTAGTGACTTGTATTATGGTCTTTGGTGTGGTGTTTGCGTCTATCTACTCACTGTGGATGATGCAACAGACATATTACGGCACACCAAAATCAGAAAAAGAAATGAAAGGGTTAACGGCACGTGAATTTGGTGTGCTGCTGGCTCTGGCTGCTTTACTGGTTATTATCGGTTTCTACCCACAACCAATTTTAGATACATCAATTGGTTCGATGGAAACATTGCATAACCTGTATTCTGCTTCACTTACAACATTAGGGCTGTAATTCGCCATGACAATAACTCCTCAAGAACTGATCGCAATACTACCACTGATGATCGTCGGGTTGACGGCGGTGGTTGTGATGCTGTCCATTGCGTGGCGACGCGATCACCTTACCAGTGCCGCGCTGACAGTATCTGGCTTTGTTATTGCGTTGCTTTCACTGATTTGGGTAGCCGATGGCTATCTAATGGATGTGACTTCGCTTATCCGTGTTGATGGCTTTGCGCTGTTCTATAGTGCATTAGTCCTGATTGCAGGTATCGGTACCAGCATCTTTGCCTACCACTGGCTGGAAGGTTTTGGCGACAATAGAGATGAATTCCACTTGTTAGTTGCTATCGCGGTGGCAGGTGGTGTGCTGTTATCTATGTCAAACCATATGGCGTCGATGTTTATCGGTATTGAGCTGATTTCATTGCCACTGTTTGGCTTAGTTGCCTATACCTTTGAGCGCAGTCGCACATTAGAAGCTGGGATCAAGTACATGCTGTTATCTGCAGCAGCGTCTTCATTCCTGTTATTCGGAATTGCGTTACTGTATGCGGAATCGGGTAGCTTAAGCTTCGCAGCTGTTGGTCAAAGTCTTTCTGATAACCAAATTCACGCCCCATTAGTGATGATTGGTTTCGGTATGCTCATTGTTGGTTTTGGCTTTAAACTGTCACTGTTTCCATTCCAACTGTGGACACCAGACGTTTACCAAGGTGCGCCTGCACCTGTGTCAGCTTTCTTAGCAACGGGTAGTAAAATCGCTATCTTTGCTGTATTAGTGCGTATCTTTTTGGAAGCACCAATTGCCAACAGCAATACGTTAGCGATTGTGATTTCAGTGATTGCCATAGCATCTATCTTGTTTGGTAACTTACTGGCTATCACACAAAAAAGCGCAAAACGCTTGCTGGGTTACTCATCTATCTCGCATATGGGTTATTTACTCGTTGCCCTTGTTGCGTTACGTATCGACCCAGTAGCGTCACAAGTGACTATCGCAATCTACTTAGTGGGTTACTTGTTTGCAAGCTTAGGCGCATTTGGTGTTGTGAGTATCGTTTCCAGTCCTTATCGTGGTGATGACCAGGATGATTTCAGTGCATTCCGTGGGCTGTTCTGGCATAAACCCGTTCTAGCAACGGTAATGACTGTGATGATGCTGTCGCTGGCGGGTATTCCAATTACATTAGGATTTATTGGTAAATTCTATGTGATTGCATCTGCGGTGAATGCAGAGTTATGGTGGTTAACAGGAGCTGTAGTGGTTGGTAGTGCAATTGGCTTATATTACTACCTAAGCTTTATGGCTAGCCTATATAGCCGTGATGCAGAACATGCAGAACGTTATACAGGCCCTGAAAAAGCAACGTTAGGGACCGTTGTTGCTGTTATTTGCGCCATTGCGGTTATTGTCTTTGGTGTATGGCCACAACCTCTTATTGATATGACATCAACAGCACTTGCTGTGATTAACTAATAGGCCAAAATTTCCTATAGTTGATAAACCGGCTACTTTTGAGTAGCCGGTTTTTTTTAATCAGGTAACTGACGCTGATATTGGTATTCCATATCATCTAAAAAAGACATTAGTACTTGGCTTGCGGTATTGATCTTTTGAATATTCACTGTTTTTTCAGACGATTTTTCATTAATAAAATGGCACCATTCCCACCAATAATTCTTAATGAGGCCTATCTGAGTAATAATTGATAATTTATGTGAATCTATAGCGGTGATTTGTTCTGATAAGAGCATGAGTTGAGAAAGCTTAAATATTGTTTTATCAATGTGATTAACTTCTTCCTTTAATTCTAAAATTTGGTTTCCTAAATCTAGCCTGACCTCTACAAGTTGCGCAAATTCTAAACCATCATCAATGACTGATAATAAATTTTTAATAAAAGCAATGGCTGACTTTAATATTTGCTTTTTATTTGTTGGCATATCAATTGAGTCAATTAACTCATCATTTAACAAATGTTTTTTTAAGAAATCAGTGATTTTAGATTTTAAGATGATATCTTCTGCTGCGGTAATAACGGAGTGTTGCTGATTGATTTCGTTTATTTTTAGCATTTTACTATTTTTGGATGTGACTAGGAGTTCTTTTTGTTCTGCGTATTGCTGTAGTTTATGTTGGTTGCTTTCTTCCACATGAATGAGTGATAGAGAGTCGGTGGTGTAACTGAATTTGGTAATTATTCTTTCTAGCTCTAATTTAAAATCAATTAAATCTTCAATAAAGCTTGTGACTAAAATTCCGTCAGGTATATTTGTATTTTCACTATTTAATTCACTTTTTAAAATATAATTTAATTTTATTTTTAGCTTCGGTATCGAGTTTCTGATTATTTCATTTATATTGAAAGTCTTACTTGCAATTTTTTGTATCTTTCCGTGTATGATAAAGTCATAATGTATTATATTTTTATTAAATGCGGAAATTTCATTTGACATATGCCTTAACTGATAAATATCAATGGAGGGCAATATCGGTAAATCAAGCTTATCTTGCATATGAGTACCTTTTATTGAGGGGGGGTGCTATTTGGTTGAATTTGGTCAAATAACGTTATTAAATGTGTAGAGTATTCTTGAATGGTATACCAGGATGTAACAATTCGTTTGAAATGAGTAATGAATTTAATAAGTTTATCAGCGTTATTGATTTTTTTGAAAACCTCGATTGATTGGGTTATTTCAGTTAGGAGGACAAGCCACATATAATCTAAATGGTCAACGGCTAACCGTGCATCTTTAAAGAAACCATCGATTTTATGGAGGTTAATTTGAATATCAAAGATAACTTTTTTGATGAGTTCTTCTTTGTTAATTTGGTCGTTAATTGATTTTATTTCTGCTAATGTTTCATTTTTTCTTGCTCGAATTTTTTCAGCTTTCGAGCCAAAAATACTACCAGTAATAATGAGACCGATGACACCACCTGCTAAGCCGGTGAAGCTGAGTTTTACAAAATGTGAATACTCTTGTTCTAATTGCTGTAGTTCCTGTTTTTTCGTTTTAAGTAATTCTTGTAAGTAGGTATCTGTAATTTCATTATCAGTAGTTTCAAGTTGATTATATAGCCCTTTAATATTAAACAATAATGATTCAACGTGTTGATAATTAGATAGATACCCACCTGTAATATGTACTCTAAAATCTGAAATGATATTTTTAATATTACTTGTCTTAATGGATTGCTCCTTAATATCATCTTTAATTAATTGTAAGATATTAGTTAGTTCAGTCGCTATTTGTTGGTCATCGCTTTGATAAAATATTTCATCTAACTCACTTTCATTAATATCATTCAAACTGTCTGATACTCTTTTCAATATAGGCATATGGTTTATATATTCAATAATCTGCCCTCCTGTATGTATAATGTTTCGGCTAGCTAGAGATAGGTTGACAGATTGCTCTTTAACATGTTGCTCGACATTATCCCAGGTATTGGCATGATCTCGAATATTGATAATAGTATTAATTAATTCGTCTGTATCTATTGGTAAAGTGGTTGATGAGGTAATACCAAACCATTTTAGAATATCATTTTTTTTCCAAGGCAAAGAAAGAGAGAAGTAAACATGGCGATGTATGCTAATTAAATCGTCTAATGTAAAAATACCGACTTCGCGGGTTGAAAGAGCATCTTGATTCGTTAATAAAGCTAAGGTTGTATGGCCTATATGCTCTTTTTCAATAATTCTGTCGTAATTTTCTTTTGTATTCATTTTAAAATCCATGTTGATTAAGTTAAGGATTGAACACTAATTTGTATTAGCACTATTGTATGGTTGAGTTACCTATTTATTGTAAATGAAAATATAAATTTCATATTTGTTAACCTACTAGAAATTGACTGAAAGTTTTATACTAAAAAATGAAAAACAGAGCTAAAAAATAGCACTTTGAGCAAGTCAATACATGTTTAAAATATTATTTTTTATTATATATATTTAGAAATCATCTATAGTGATACTAAATTAAATAACGCATAACAATATGATGATAATTAAAATTTACGGCGGTTTTACTTTTGAAGGCTAAATAGAATTGTAATGGAATATAGGTTTGCAGCTTAAATATAACTATGTTTCAAAATGGAATTCTTTTTGGATAAAAATGAAGCAATTTCGAGAGAGAGGAAAGAAGAAAGGGGATAAAATCACATTTTCCATTAATTAAATGAATGGAATGACGTGTAATATATATAATAAGCTATACTATCAACAACCTGAACCTCTATTCGTGTAACAAGGTTGGTTTTGATGTGATTTCTCTTGGCTATCGTCATTTGGGGCATAAGCGATAATTATAGTGATGTACTAAAAACAATTTGTTTATTGCAGATAATCTGTTTTTAGTGCTGAACCGGTGACATAGCATTTACTGTTAGTCATCAATGTATTAAAAAATGGTTTTGCGCTATATAATAACGCGTAGTGAATTTGTGTGATGTAGCAGTGGGAATCTAAAGTGAACTATAAAAAAATTGATCAACTGATAACTGAAATTTTGGATCATTTGTCTACATTGACACTAAAAAACCAAGAGTTTATTCGTTTTGTTTGGCAATTGGATGCGCAGACCGCTTTCCCTGGTCTTTCATGGCTATCAGTGCAAGAAAGCTACCCTCAATTTTACTGGTATCAACGGACGGGAGCTGAAGAATGTAGTGCTCTTGGCATGGTGAAATCTTTTGATTCGATAGATAAGGCTCAAGCTTTTTTATCGCAATACCCTGATATACCAGAAATGCGCCTATGGGGGCTTAATGGGTGGAATGCCGTCGGGGATGGGATCCCTGACGAGATAAAACGTCAAGCAACATTTTGTTTTTTACCTCGTATTGAAATTCATCGACTACGTTCAACGATTAACGTTAGTATCAATATAGAAGGTGAAGAAGATCGCTTAAATGCCATTCATCTTTTACAGCAATTAAAACCCGCTTCTCAAGTGACATTGGCACTGAATGCGGATATTACTGCGCAAGAACATATTCCTACTCATGATGAATGGTGCCGTTTATTAAATTGCGCTATTGATGATATGAAGTCAGGGAAAATGGAAAAAGTGGTTATGGCAAGGGAAACAAAACTCACCCTGTCTAAGCCTATTGCGGTTGCTCAGTTTTTAGCACAAAGCCAGCAAGTGAATCATCATTGCTACCATTTTATGATGGCCTTCAACGCGCATTCTGGTTTTATTTCTTCAACCCCCGAGCGTTTATATTTACGTCAAGATGGCCAATTAAATTCTGAGGCCTTAGCGGGAACCGTCGCTAATGACCCTGATGATGCAGTCGCAGCAGAGTACGCTAAATGGTTGATGGAAGATAAAAAAAACCAACATGAAAACTTAGTGGTTGTTGATGATATTTGTCAACAATTGCAAGGGGCGGTGACTGGGGTAGATGTGTCTTCAGCAAAAGTTATTCGTTTAAGAAAAATTCAACACCTTTATCGTTCAATTGTTGCGACGCTAATCACCCCTTCTGATAGCGATTGTTTACAACGCCTCCAACCTACCGCAGCCGTGTGTGGTTTGCCACGAAAAGTCGCTCGGCAATTTTTAGCCAAAAATGAACCTTTTTCTCGCGGCTGGTATGCAGGAACGGGTGGTTTTATGAGCTTAAATAAAAGTGAATTCGCGGTATCTCTACGTTGTGCGCAAATAGAGGGTGCACAGGTCTCATTATATTCAGGCGCTGGTATTGTCAGTGGCTCAGACCCAGAGCAAGAGTGGATAGAAATTGAAAATAAAGCGGCTGGGCTAAAGTCTTTATTTGAAAATAACGAAAAACCATAAAATAAAAATGGTTATTTTCTTTTTTATTTCAATTAGTTCATCAAAAATTGTCCTGAGATCAAGAAATTTATTTCAGCCAGTCTAAACTAATTGATAACTAATAATTTGCTGAGCATATTATGTCGAATTCTGCTTTTAACCTCCGTTGGGCTGAAGTGATTATCGAAGCACTGTCTCGCCACGGAATGAAACACATCTGTATTGCGCCTGGTTCGCGCTCAACACCCTTGACCCTTGCGGCGATTAACCATGGTAAATTGCATTGCCATACGCATTTTGATGAGCGTGGTTTAGGGCACCTAGCTCTAGGTTTAGCAAAAGCCAGTCATGAGCCTGTAGGGGTTATCGTTACCTCTGGTACAGCTGTTGCAAACCTTTACCCTTCATTAATTGAAGCCGGTTTAACAGGGGAAAAGGTGATTTTTCTTACCGCTGACAGACCGCCAGAATTGATTGATTGCGGTGCTAATCAAGCTATTCGGCAAACACATATTTTTGCGTCTCACCCCTCTCAATCATTAATGTTGCCAAGGCCGACGCAAGATATTTCAGCGAAATGGTTGGTCACCGCGATTGATAATGGCATGAACCAGTTACACCATGGTGCCTTTCATATTAATTGTCCATTTGCAGAGCCACTATATGGTGAAATGGATGGGGAATATGAGTGGCAGCAAACACTTGGAGAATGGTGGAATTCTTCTCACCCGTGGTTAACGGAGCCATTAACCCATTCCGTCGCATTGGTTGCGGATTGGTATTTTTGGCGTCAGAAAAAAGGCGTTGTGATTGCAGGGCGAATGACAGCGAGTGAAGGGGAGTTAGTTGCAAAATGGGCACAGGAACTTGGATGGCCAGTACTCGGTGATGTGCTGTCTCAAACCGGACAACCTTTTCCATGTGCCGACTTATGGCTACAACATCCAGAAACTCAGTCTATTTTAAAAGATGCGGAATTAGTCGTTCAGTTTGGTTCAAGCTTAACGGGAAAACGGCTCTTACAATGGCAAGCCAATTGTGAGCCGCAAGAGTATTGGATTATCGACTCAATACCTCAGCGGTTAGACCCAGCCAATCATAAGGGAAGAAAATTAACCTGTTCAATCAAGGGTTGGCTAGATAACCATCCTGCACAGCCGAGAAGCTTGTGGTGTGAGTCGCTGCCCACTTTAGTGCAAAAAACTCAACACCATGTGCGCCAACGCTTACAAGCGCAGTTTTCAGAAGCCGCAGTTGCACACCAATTACCTGAACTGCTGCCTCCACGAGGCCAACTATTTGTTGGCAACAGCTTAATTGTCCGTTTGGTAGATGCACTAGCACAACTTCCATTGGGCTATCCTGTTTATAGTAACCGGGGCGCGAGTGGTATTGATGGTTTGATTTCTACCATGGCAGGTGTTCAGCGGGCAACAGCACGGCCAACATTGGCTATTGTTGGGGATATTTCTGCACTATATGACTTGAATAGTTTGGCTTTGTTGCGTGAGCCTTCAGCGCCCACCGTTCTGATCGTGGTGAATAACAATGGTGGGCAAATTTTTTCTATGTTACCTACACCAGACGAAGCAAGACAAAACTATTACTGTATGCCGCAAAATGTCAGTTTCGAGCCCGCGGCGAAAATGTTTGGCTTACAATACTGTGCGCCGACAGACTGGACAACACTAAAAAATACCGTTCAACAATTTTGGCGCCGTCAACAGGGCACATTGCTGGTGGAATTGCAGGTGGCAAGTGATGAAGGCGCCCGTACGTTAAAACAACTATTGAATGAAGTTGTGGAACTGTAATGTTATCTGCCCATAGACATAATTCAGTCTCATCTTCTCCTTGGGTCATCTGGCTGCATGGCTTGTTAGGTAGTGCCGATGACTGGCAACCTGTGATTGAACAAACACGTGCTTTTCCATCGTTAGCGGTGGATTTACCAGGGCATGGCGGTTCTCACTCAGAGCCATGCCAAGGTTTTTCACATTTTGATCAACAACTCAGCGCTCTTTTACAGTATCATCAAATTAATGAATACTACTTGGTTGGCTATTCACTCGGTGCTCGGTTAGCGATGCATTTTGCCTGTCACTATCAGCCTAACGGATTATTAGGTTTAGTGATTGAGGGGGGCAATGTGGGATTAGTCAATGAACAAGAACGAGTTGCTCGGGCGGCTAATGATAAGGCATGGGCACAACGTTTTCGTTCAGAACCCATCGAAGAAGTGTTAGATGATTGGTATCAACAAGCTGTATTTGCTGATTTGTCGACCACTCAGCGCCAACATTTAATTCAGTTACGTCGGCAAAATAACCCGCACAGTATTGCTGCTATGCTAGAAAATACATCATTAGCAAAGCAACCTTTCTTGGCGGACAAATTGCATCAATTGACCTGTCCTTATCGTTATTTTTGTGGCGAAAAGGATAAAAAGTTTCGAAGCGTTTCGCAACAATATGAATTGCCGTTAACGCTAATTGAAAATGCAGGGCATAATGCGCATCGGGAAAACCCAATGGGCTTTGCAGCTGCACTACACCATTTTTTATCACACTGTGGTTAAAGGAATCTGATAATGATTTATCCAAGCGAAGAAAAATTATACGCACCAATTGAATGGCAAGATTGCTCTACAGGGTTTGAAGATATTCGCTATCATAAATCTCCTGAAGGGATTGCAAAAATTACGATTAATCGCCCAGAAGTGCGTAATGCTTTTCGTCCACAAACCGTGAAAGAAATGATCCAAGCTCTATCTGATGCACGCTATGATGACCAAGTTGGAACTATCATTTTAACGGGTGAAGGTGAAAAAGCATTTTGTGCCGGTGGTGACCAAAAAATTCGTGGCGACTACGGCGGGTATCGTGACGAAAGTGGTACTCATCACTTAAATGTATTAGATTTCCAACGTCAAATTCGTACTTGTCCAAAACCTGTGGTGGCAATGGTCGCCGGTTTCTCTATCGGTGGTGGTCATGTGTTACATATGATGTGTGACCTGACTATTGCTGCAGATAACGCAATCTTCGGCCAAACCGGTCCAAAAGTTGGCTCATTTGATGGTGGATGGGGCGCGTCTTATATGGCACGTATCGTAGGGCAAAAGAAAGCACGCGAAATTTGGTTCCTGTGCCGCCAGTATAATGCACAAGAAGCGTTGGAAATGGGACTGGTTAATACTGTCGTTCCTTATGCTGACTTAGAAAAAGAGACTGTGCGTTGGTGCCGTGAAATGTTAGAAAACAGCCCAATGGCATTACGTTGTTTGAAAGCTGCTTTGAATGCAGATTGTGATGGTCAGGCTGGCCTGCAAGAGCTCGCAGGTAATGCCACTATGTTGTTCTATATGACAGATGAAGGGCAAGAAGGCCGTAACGCCTTTAATGAAAAACGTGCTCCAGACTTCTCTAAATATAAGCGTAATCCATAATGCGTAAAGCCAAGATTTATTCGTTCAGCCTGCCGATGGAGGCAGGCGTTATCCTTCGTTATCAGCGACTAAAAACGCGTGATGGGCTTTTAGTCTGTTTACAAGATGGGGATAATGAAGGTTGGGGAGAAATTTCGCCTCTACCTGAATTCAGTCGTGAAACATTAGAAGAAGCAACCGCAGAAACTATTAAGCGACTGAATGAATGGGTGAAAGAAGGCAAAATTTCTAATAGTTTATTACCCTCTGTGGCTTTTGGGTGCAGCTGCGCTCTAGCGGAGCTGGCAGGGGAACTTCCTGAACAAGCGGACTACCGCAAAGCACCTTTATGTAGTGGTGATCCTGACGATTTAATCTTAAGCCTTGATGCAATGGAAGGTGAGAAAGTCGCTAAGGTTAAAGTCGGTCTATATGAAGCGGTACGTGATGGTATGGTGGTTAACCTGTTACTAGAGGCAGTTCCAGAACTGAAACTGCGTTTGGATGCGAATCGCAGTTGGACCCGAACAAAAGCCGACGGTTTTGCTAAATATGTTAACCCAGACTACCGTAGTCGTATTGCGTTTTTAGAGGAGCCGTGTAAGACCCGTGAAGAGTCACTGCAATTTGCAGCAGATACTGGCATTAGTATTGCTTGGGATGAAAGTGTACGTGAAGAAGGCTTTATGGTAGAAGCGCAGGAAGGGGTTTCTGCGATAGTCATTAAACCGACCCTGACAGGCAGCTTGTCATATTGCCGCTATTTAGTGGAAGAATCACATCGCTTAGGGTTACAAGCTGTGATTAGCTCATCCATTGAAAGTAGTTTTGGTTTAACACAACTTGCTCGTGTAGCGCATTGGCTAACGCCAAATACCATTCCAGGCTTAGACACGGTATCACTTATTCAATCTCAATTGGTACGGCCTTGGCCACAATGTGATATTCCGCTTCAGCAGTTAGATGATTTAACGCTTGTATGGCAGAGTTAGCACAATTTAAAGATTGGCCTTGGCAACACTGGGCCAATCTTCGTCCGAACTCAATCGCTCTAGTCACAGAGTCCCAAAGTATGACTTGGGAAAGTGTAAGCCAACAAATTACTGACCTTAGAACTTACTTTTTAATGCAAGGCGTAGAGCAGGGGCAGTGTATTGTTTTACATGGGAAAAATTCAGTTGAATTATTACTGAGTCAGCTGGCACTTATTGCTTGTGGGGCTCGTGTTTTACCATTAAATCCCCGCCTCCCAGAACGGTTGTTAGCAGAATTATTACCTCATCTTAATGTTAGCTCAGTTATTGATTTTACTGATGAATCAAATCTGTTAGCAAATTATCGTAATTTAGATTATCAACTTTATTACCATTTTATTAGTGATGAAGAGGTTGCTCCGGTTATTTTTCAAGAGGTTATTCAGCAGCCCGCTACGTTGATTTTAACATCGGGATCGACAGGTCTACCTAAAGCCGCTGTTCACAATGTCGCTGCGCACTTAAATAGTGCAGCAGGTGTTGTTAATCTGATGAATTACCAGCAAGGAGATTGTTGGTTACTATCGCTGCCGTTATTCCATGTATCTGGTCAGGGGATTGTTTGGCGCTGGCTTCTTAAAGGTGGCTCACTTGCGGTCAAAAATCTTCCTTTGGCCCAAGCATTGCATGAGGTCACTCATGCCTCTTTAGTTCCGACCCAGTTATGGCGTTTATTAAATGATAAATCAGTGACTAATATCGCATTGAAAGCCGTTTTATTGGGAGGAGCGAGTATCCCTTCAACCTTGACGGATCTGGCTCAACAGCATGGTATTGCTTGTTGGAGCGGCTATGGGATGACAGAAATGGCATCTACGGTTTGTGCGAAACGGGCAGACGGTAAAAAAGGTGTCGGTTTACCCTTAAAAGGCAAGCAAGTTCGTCTTGTGGATGATGAAATTCAAATTCAATCAGATAGTCAGGCTCTGGGTTATTGGTTTGATGGGCAACTTCACCCATTAAATTGCCTAGATAACTGGTTTAAAACTAACGATAAAGGGACTTTTATCGATGGGGAATATCAGATTATTGGTCGTCTAGACAACTTATTTATCAGTGGTGGGGAGTGCGTTCAACCCGAAGATATCGAATCAGTCATAAATTCACATCCTGATGTCAGCCAAAGTTTTATTATACCTATTGATGATGTGCAATTTGGGCAACGTCCTGTCGCGGTTATTGAAGCAAATGAGTCAGTGGATTTAAATCAGCTGGCGGATTGGTTAAAAGATAAACTCGCTCCATACCAATATCCTATGGCATTTTATTATTTAGACCCTGAATTGAAAGCAGGGGGAATAAAAGTGTCTAGGCAACAAGTGAAGAAGTGGTTGTTAGCGAGAATAAAAGAATAGGGCGAAATAGTGGCGGGGTTATCCCCACCACTTAATGACTTACACTATTTTAGTGCTTTTAACGCTTTTTCGACACCCGCACCGTATTCAGGGTGAACTTGTTTAAATAACTCGATTTGGCGCACTTGTGTGGCTTCAGTCGCGTCAATCAGTTCACCGGCAATACGTTTAAACATACGTTGGTGCTCGGCATCATCTAACAACTCATATAATGCACGTGGCTGGCTGAAATAATCTTGGTCTTCGCGGTGATCCCAATGGTCAGCAGCACCTTCAATAGATAATGGCGGTTCGCTAAAGTCCGGTTGTTCTTGGAATAATCCGGCTTCATTTGGCTCATAGGTCACATGGTTGCCACTATTACCGTCAACGCGCATTGCCCCATCACGGTGGTAATTATGGAATGGGCAACGTGGGGCGTTTACTGGGATTTGGTGATGGTTGACACCAAGACGATAACGATGAGCATCGCCATAAGAGAACAGGCGGCCTTGTAACATTCTATCTGGCGAGAAACCAATACCCGGAACCACGTTAGCAGGGCTAAAAGCCGCTTGTTCTACGTCAGCAAAATAGTTGTCTGGATTACGATTAAGTTCAAAATAACCGACATCAATTAATGGATAATCTTTGTGTGGCCATACTTTGGTTAAGTCAAATGGGTTATAAGGAACTTGAGAAGCTTCTTTTTCTGGCATAATTTGCACTTGCAAATTCCAGCGTGGGAAATCCCCTTTTTCGATGGATTCAAACAGATCTCGCTGTGAACTTTCTCTATCTTTACCCACTAACTGCTCAGCTTGTTCATCAGACAGATTTTGAATACCTTGCTGGCAACGGAAATGGAATTTGACCCAGAAACGTTCATTGTTACTGTTGATGAAACTATATGTATGGCTACCAAAACCATGCATATGACGGTAACTTTGTGGGATACCACGGTCACTAGCATCAATGGTTAACTGGTGTAAAGATTCAGGTAATTGGGAGAAAAAGGCCCATTTATGTTCCATTGTACGCAGATTAGAGCGAGGGTCACGTTTAACTACGTGGTTTAAATCAGGGAATTTTAATGGGTCACGGAAATAGAATACAGGGGTGTTGTTACCCACCATATCCCAGTTACCTTCTTCAGTATAAAACTTTAATGCGAAGCCACGAATATCACGTTCTGCGTCGGCAGCTCCACGTTCGCCTGCAACGGTAGAGAACCGAGCGAACATTTCTGTTTTTTTCCCTACTTCAGAGAAAATTTTTGCACGAGTATAGCGGCTAATATCATGGGTTACGGTAAAGGTACCGAAAGCACCAGAACCTTTTGCGTGCATACGTCTTTCAGGGATTACTTCACGGTCAAAATGGGCAAGTTTTTCTAAAAACCAAACATCCTGTAATAACATTGGGCCACGTTTACCCGCTGTCATGACATTATTATTATTGGCGACTGGGGCGCCTGAGGCGGTAGTAAGGCCTTTCTTTTTCATCACAATGCTCCTTTGTTTGGATTAAATGACTACACAAACCTAACTAATAAGTTAATATTTTGTAAAAAATAAAAAACACGACTACAATAAACTTGTAATTCAGTATAGTTATTATGGAATTGATTATCTAATTAATATAACCAATTACTGTGATTACAAGTAAAAAATACGTATTTATCGCACTTTTTTGCACTAAAATTTTTGATGCGTGAAATTTTGTAATGAATAACGAGGGCTTTTATCGAGGCTATAGCGTAAATCTAGGTAAGAATGGCTGAAAATAGGGTGAGATTCGCGTAATATCCATAGGTAATAATATCAAGAGGATAAAATAATGCGCAAATTATTATTATTGGCAGCAGCGATGTCACCATTATTCGTAGGTACTGCACATGCAGTTTCAGTTAGTGCACAAGCAGGTGAACATTTTACTGAGCTGTCTGCAGGGTTAGGTAACCAAAATGCAGGATTGGCATTTAACGGCTCTTGGGCTCGTAGTGACCATGATGGGCAAATGGGTAGTATTGGTGCCACATTTGGCTTACCTATTGGGCCTTTTTCTGCATTTGTAGGGGGTAAAGGGCTATATCTATCACCTGATCACAATAGTAATGGTGCTGCATTAGCTGTTGGTGGTGGGTTAAATTGGCAGGCTTTGCCTTCACTCAATATTTACGGTGAAGCTTATGGTGCTCCAGAGCAACTGACTTCAGGCAGCAAATCGTACGTCGAAGCTAAAGCCGGTGCACGTTATACGGTATTTAAGCCTTTATCTATTGATGCGGGATATCGCTTAATTGAAATGAAAGGGACACATGGTCATAGTAGCGATAAAGTTGCTGATGGCTGGTATGTAGGGGCTGGCCTTTCATTCTAACAGGGTTATCTTGTTCATAATGCCCCTAGGCGTACATTATGTGTACGCCTAGGGCGAATTTGATGATGTAAACTTAGTTGAGTATTTTTTAAAATAATTGGTTAAACTTTTAGCTGCTTATCCATAGCTATTTACTTCAGTTTTTATTGCATTACTTTAATGACGTCAGCTCATCACGGCTCAATCCGGTGCTTTTCATAATAATTTCAGGGCTAACACCGTTTATCAATAAGTTGCGAGCTAAGGTGGTTTTAGTTTTTTGAACGCCTTCTTGAAGCCCTTTTTGAAGCCCTTCCTGTTTGCCTTTTTGCAGCCCCTCGAGAAGGCCCTCTTGATGACCCTTATTATGTAAGCGTTGTGCGATATTCATAATCGTCTTCTTGTGCTTTTCTGTTTGCGCTTCTAATGTGTAGATAAATTTTTCAAAATCAGTTGAGTCTAAAGCAGAAAATAGGTAATTGATGATAGTGACCACATCATTGTCGCTATTATAGTGTTGATTGAGTGCTTGCGCCAATAAAGGAAGCACATGGTGAAACTCATCTCGCAAACGTTTATGTTTCATCGCTAATTCCATAACAGCAATTTTGCGATGATTTACTAATTCATTATCGTCTATTACAGTGATATCAACCAACGGGAATGATTGTGTATATAACGTATTTGCCAGCTTGGGCTGAGGAAAACAATCTGTCCATAACTGAGTGTAAGGGTAAGGTGAACGAGTACCGTGGTAGAAAAGAATAGGAACAACTAGAGGTAATACAGTGCTTCCTTGCTGCATATGCTGATTCATTGCTAAAAACGCATAATGCATTAAGCGCCACGCCATCAGTTTATCTGGGGTTGACTGGTGCTCGACTAATAAATAAATATAGCCTGTTCCATGTGAGGTCTGTACTGAATACAGAACATCAGATAGCCGAGAGCGAAGCTGTTTATCAATAAATGATGAGTTAGTCAGCTTTAGCGTAGTGAAATCACATAATGATTTTATGTGTTTTGGTAAGTGAATTTCAAAAAAGTCACGTGCGCTGTCTATGTTTGACATAAACCTCTTAAATGCTGCATCGTGGACAGCAGAAATATTTTTCCTTTTCATTCAACCTAATTCCTTATTTACCTCTCAATAACTGTAAAGCAAGAGGGGTAGGGTTGTCTTTTCGGAATTATTTTCTGCCAAATGACGTAATTAAAGAAATATATATTAAATTATATGCAAATAATATATATGTGGAGATAGAGTAGGAATGCTAGGGGATTATTGATTGATTGCGGATATCAAACGATGGCCACCTTGATTGGGAGTGAGGATAGTTAATTTCAGATAAACAAAAGCCGTAATTTGAAGTTATCCGAATTACGGCTTAATTTATCAATTTGTTAGCCGACGTTCGGTAAGAAGCCGGCAACAATCGAAAATTGGATAGCGATTACTGCCACACCACATGCCAACACTAAGGCTAAAATAGGTGTACCACCTTTAACTTGATACCCACCTTGAGATTCTAATTTACGTACACGTAATGTTAGCAATGCAGGAATAATCAGCGCTAAGACCGAGAGAGCAACAGCTGCATAAGTTAATGCTTGTACGAAACTACTAAAGAATAGAGCAGCCAATAATGGCGGAACAAAGGTGAGTAAGCCTGTTTGTACTCGACCGATAAAATGATTACTCCGTTTGAATAAGTCGGCGAGGTAATCAAATAAGCCTAATGCGACACCTAAGAAAGATGTGGCCAACGCTAAATCCATAAACAAGCTGACGGCGATATTAACGCGAGGTGTAGCGACAACATCGCGGATCGCGGTGAGTAACCCATTTAGACCTGATTCCTGCGCTAGTATTCCGAGAAAAGTATGTGATGGAATAGACCCTAACGTCGCAATCTGCCATAGAATATAAGCAACTAAAGGAATTGCGCTTCCGGTAATGAAAATCATACGTAATTTACGTACATCCCCATTCATATAGTTAACTAAACTTGGGACGCTGCCATGGAAACCAAAAGAGGTAAAAATAACGGGTACTGCGGCAAGGATAAGGCCTTTTTCAATTGGCATGGTGCTTAAGTTTACGGCTTCCGCGTGTGGCATCATTACAACTAACATGATGACTAAAAAAATCGTTTTTGCTGTGAATAAAATTCGGTTAATAAAATCGACGGAATGCGTACCAATACAGACAACTGCACCACCAATAATAGTAAATGCAATAATGGCAGTGTCAGTTGAAATTTTAAAGCCCCACCATGAAGACAGACTATCTGAAATTAATACGCCAGCTCCACCGATATAAGCGGTTGTTAATGCGTACATTAATAGCAGCATACTTAGCCCAGTCACTATCTGGCCAATTGGGCCAAGATATTTTTTAGCAACGGAGCCTAAGCCCATATTTGCAGGGTTATGCTGATACACTTCAACTAACAGTAATGAGGTATAACTCATTAACATCCATAATCCAACAAGCAAACAAACGATGCCTGTGAAACCGACTCCTGCAGCGGCAAGTGGCATTGCCAACATCCCTGCACCTATTGTTGTCCCTGCAACGATTAACACACTGCCAAGCGTACGATTCTTCACAAGTTCCTCTAATTGAATTTGAATAATTAATAAGTGATGCAGATTATGCGATTGCAAGTTCGCTGTCAAATGTAAATTACAGCTAGTGTAATGTTAAGTTTACGACAATAATCAAGTAGATAGAGAGACTCAAGACAATGAGCAGAGTTAATAAAGTAAAGAAAAAATGATGATTTAAAGTGACTAAAGGTAAATTTAAATGGAGTGAGTTGTTAAAATTGGTGTAGTAGTTGATTGATTTTTATCAAAATGGTAGGTAACGGAATAGTATGTCAGTTACTTAATTAAAATTATGTGATGAGGTCAAAATAAAAGCATAAAAAATAAAACTAAATTGATTTTGAAGTTATCATAAATCAAATTAATGCTTGAAAATCATCCCGATAATATATGTAAACATATATATAAAGGATGGAACTATGGACTTTATGATTCAACTCGCCATTATCCTTGTTTGCTTATTCTATGGAGCAAAAAAAGGGGGAATGGCACTCGGGCTATTAGGTGGTGTTGGTCTAGTTATCTTAGTTTTTGGCTTTGGTTTACCGCCTGGAAAACCGCCTGTTGATGTAATGCTTGTTATCATTGCTGTTGTTGCCGCATCAGCAACGTTACAAGCATCAGGCGGTTTGGATGTCATGCTGCAAATTGCAGAACGACTACTGCGGAAAAACCCTAAGTACATTTCTATTGTGGCACCTTTTGTGACATGTATCTTAACCATTTTGTGTGGTACAGGGCATGTGGTGTATACAATTTTACCTATCATTTACGATGCGGCGATTAAAAATAATATTCGCCCTGAAAGGCCAATGGCTGCGAGTAGTATTGGCGCGCAAATGGGGATTATCGCTAGCCCAGTTTCAGTTGCCGTTGTTTCATTAGTCGCAATGCTAAATGGTGTGACAATCAATGGTAAGTCACTCGAATTTTTGGATTTATTAGCAATTACTATTCCATCAACATTAATTGGTATTTTAGCTATTGGTATTTTCAGTTGGTTTAGAGGTAAAGATCTCGATAAAGACCCTGTATTCCAAGAGTTTATCTCAGTCCCTGAAAACCATGATTATGTCTATGGTGACAGTGTGACACTGCTAAATACCAAATTACCGAAAATTAATTGGGTCGCGATGTGGATTTTTTTAGCTTCCATCGCAGTTGTGGCATTACTTGGCGCATTTTCTGAACTTAGACCGCTAGTTAACGGTAAGCCACTATCCATGGTTTTAGTCATCCAGATGTTTATGTTATTAGCAGGTGCGCTAATTATCATTATTTGTAAGACTAATCCAGGACAAATTTCAAAGAATGAAGTATTCCGTTCAGGGATGATTGCGATTGTTGCAGTATATGGTATCGCATGGATGGCAGAAACCATGTTCGGTGCTCATATGGATGAAATTAAAGGAACTTTAGGTTCTTTAGTGAAAGATTTCCCTTGGGCTTATGCAGTTATCTTATTATTAGTCTCTAAGTTTGTTAACTCACAAGCAGCTGCTCTGGCCGCTGTAGTACCAATTGCACTAGGGATTGGTGTTGACCCGGCTTATATTATCGCTTCTGCACCTGCGTGTTATGGGTATTACATTTTACCAACTTACCCTAGTGACCTTGCGGCAATTCAATTTGACCGTTCTGGAACAACGCGTATTGGTAAATTTGTTATCAACCACAGCTTCATTCTACCGGGGTTAATTGGGGTGGGTGTTTCTTGTGTATTTGGTTGGATATTTGCGGGATTATATGGTTATTTATAATCAATAAAGCAAGTGAATAAAAAGTGATTGCACAGGTAACTGATAGACAGCTGTGCAATCACCTATTTTAGATTAACCAATTTCAATATCTGAAAGTGGATGACAGCAACAAGGCAGAATTTCTCCATCTTGCACAAATGCAATAGGTTTTTGCTTATAGCCCACTTTCCCATGTAATAACGTCACTCGGCATGAACCGCAGTAGCCTTCACGACATTGATATTCTACAGGAATACGGCTGTCTTCTAAGGCTTCCAACAAACACGAATGGACTTCAGTATGGAAGGGGACTTGAACACCCTGCGTTAACCGCAGGGTGATTTTATGGCTTGCCATGCTTATAGTTCGAAGTCGCTCAAATCGTCGGTATCGACTTGAGAGTCAATTTGGCCGACTAAATAAGAACTGACTTCAACCTCTTGAGGCGCAACTTGTACGTTGTCAGACACCAACCATGCGTTGATCCATGGAATTGGGTTTGAACGCGTTTCAAATGGCAATTTCAGACCGACAGCTTGCATGCGAATATTAGTAATATATTCAACATATTGGCATAAAATATCTTTATTTAAACCAATCATAGAGCCTTCGCTGAATAGGTAGTCAGCCCACTCTTTCTCTTGCTCTGCCGCTTGAACGAATAAGTCATAACATTCTTGCTCGCACTCTGCCGCGATTTCTGCCATTTCTGGGTCATCTTGCCCCGAACGTAACAGGTTCAACATGTGTTGTGTACCAGTTAAGTGCAGTGCTTCATCACGTGCGATCAGTTTGATGATTTTAGCATTTCCTTCCATTAGCTCGCGTTCAGCAAACGCAAATGAACAGGCGAAGCTAACATAGAAACGAATTGCTTCGAGCGCATTAACGCTCATTAGGCACAGGTACAGCTGCTTCTTCAACTGACGCAGAGAAACAGTAACTTGCTTACCGTTGCAAGTATGCGTGCCTTCACCAAACATATGATAGTAATTGGTCATTTCGATCAGGTCATCGTAAAAACCAGAAATATCTTTAGCACGTTTTAAAATTTCTTCATTTTCAACGATATCGTCAAAAATAATGGCAGGGTCATTCACAATATTACGAATAATATGTGTATACGAACGTGAGTGGATAGTTTCAGAAAACGCCCACGTTTCAACCCAAGTTTCCAGTTCAGGAATCGAAATCAGTGGCAATAATGCCACATTAGGGCTGCGGCCCTGAATAGAGTCCAGCAGCGTTTGGTATTTCAGATTACTGATAAAGATATGCTTTTCGTGATCTGGCAGCGCATTATAGTCAATACGGTCGCGAGAGACATCAACCTCTTCAGGGCGCCAGAAAAACGACAGTTGTTTTTCAATCAGCTTTTCAAAAATAGGGTACTTTTGCTGATCATAACGCGCCACGTTAACGGGTTGGCCGAAAAACATCGGCTCCAGCATTTGGTCATTTTTTTTCTGTGAAAACGTTGTATATGTGTGTGACATAACAATTCCTATTAAATTTTACACGCGCCGCCTTCGCAATCGGAATCCGCTGACTCAACAACTTCTTCCAGATCGCCCTGAACATCTTCCGCCCCATCGCGAGTGTTATGGTAGTAAAGTGTTTTCACACCAAACTTATAGGCGAGCAATAAATCTTTTAGCAATTGGTTCATTGGCACTTTACCGCTCTCAAAACGAGTTGGGTCATAGTTTGTGTTAGCAGAAATCGACTGGTCGATAAATTTCTGCATGATACCAACGAGTTGTAAGTAGCCACTATTTGAAGGCATTTGCCACAGTAGCTCATAAGCACCTTTCAGATTTTCGTAATCAGGCACCACTTGGCGCAAGATACCATCTTTAGAGGCTTTAATACTGATATAACCACGCGGTGGTTCAATACCATTGGTTGCGTTAGAAATCTGTGATGATGTCTCTGAAGGCATCAATGCAGACAGTGTCGAGTTACGCAGACCATGTTGTTTAATTTCTTGGCGTAACGCTTCCCAATCGTAATGCAAAGGTTCATTAGTTAACTTATCGAGCTCTTTTTTATAGGTATCGATAGGTAAAACGCCTTGTGCATAAGTTGTTTCATTGAACCATGGGCAAGCACCTTGCTCTTTTGCTAACTCATTCGAGGCTTTTAATAGATAATACTGAATGGCTTCGAATGTTTTATGCGTTAAGTTGTTTGCACTGCCATCAGAATAACGAACGCCGTGCTTCGCGAGATAATAAGCGTAGTTAATCACGCCAATACCTAATGTACGACGGCCCATTGAGCCTTGTTTAGCCGCAATGATTGGGTAATCTTGGTAATCAAGTAGCGCATCGAGTGCACGAACAGCTAATATTGCTAGCTCTTCTAATTCATCTAGGCTATCAATATCCCCTAAGTTAAATGCCGATAATGTACACAGCGCAATTTCACCATTTTCGTCATTTATATTATTTAATGGCTTAGTTGGCAGCGCAATTTCTAAACATAAGTTCGATTGACGAACAGGCGCAATCTGCGGGTCAAATGGGCTATGTGTATTACAGTGGTCAACGTTTTGAATATAAATACGGCCAGTAGACGCACGCTCTTGCATCATTAATGAAAATAGCTCAACCGCTTTAACGCTCGATTTACGAATATTTTCATCTTGCTCATATTTCACATATAGACGTTCAAATTCGTCTTGATCTGCGAAAAAGGCGTCATAAAGACCCGGAACGTCCGATGGGCTGAATAATGTAATGTCTTGGTTTTTAATCAGACGCTCATACATTAACTTGTTTAATTGCACACCGTAATCCATATGGCGAACACGGTTACCTTCAACCCCACGGTTATTCTTTAGAACCAGTAAGCTTTCTACTTCAAGGTGCCAAATAGGGTAGAACAAGGTTGCAGCGCCACCGCGAACACCACCTTGCGAACATGATTTAACCGCAGTTTGGAAGTGTTTATAGAATGGAATACAACCCGTATGGAAAGCTTCTCCACCACGAATTGGGCTGCCTAATGCACGGATACGGCCTGCATTTACCCCAATCCCTGCACGTTGTGAGACATATTTCACAATTGCGCTTGAGGTTGCATTGATAGAATCTAAGCTGTCACCACACTCAATCAGTACGCAAGAGCTGAATTGACGTGTAGGCGTACGTACCCCCGCCATAATCGGCGTAGGTAATGAAATTTTGAATGTTGAAACGGCATCATAGAAACGACGGATATAATCAAGGCGTGTTTCTTTTGGATAATGTGAAAATAGGCAAGCTGCAACTAAAATATATAAAAACTGTGCGCTTTCATAGATTTCACCAGTAACGCGGTTTTGAACTAAATATTTCCCTTCAAGCTGTTTTACCGCAGCATAGGAAAAATTCATATCACGCCAATGATCAATAAAGCTATCCATTTGCTCGAACTCTGCTTCAGAGTAGTCTTCCAGCAAATGCTTGTCATATTTCCCCATTTCAACGAGGTGTTTAACATGCTTATATAGTGCAGGCGGTTCAAACTGGCCATAGGCTTTCTTGCGTAAGTTAAAAATAGCAAGACGTGCAGCTAGGTATTGGTAATCAGGTGTATCACCCGTAATTAAATCTGCTGCTGCTTTGATCATCGTTTCGTGAATGTCAGAAGTTCTGATCCCATCATAAAACTGAATCTGTGAACGTAACTCCACTTGAGAAACGGATACGTTACTTAGGCCTTCAGCAGCCCAGGTGATTACCTTGTGGATTTTATCAAGATCAATGCGTTCTTTATGTCCATCACGCTTTGTGACTAACAGACTCTGGTTCATGAGCAAGTACACCTTGGTTGAACTACAAATAGTTTAAAATAAACATAAAAAAGCTCATGGTGTAATGCCATGAGACTAGTTGTATTATGTTTTGTTGTACCACTATATGTAGTAGTTTGTTTAGAATACCATAACAAGATAATGTTAATATGTGATTTTATCAAGTGAACAAATTAGAGGGATCTTGTGGATAACTGGTTGGATAAGAAAAGTGATCATGTCGGTAAGCTGCATGGTAAAAGGCATTAATAAAAAAAATGCTTCCGACATGAGGACTAAAATAAATTTTGTAAAATGCGATCGTTTGCTGCTTTCTTAAACGTAGTGCTTGTGATTTATTCTTTTCACGACTAAATGACTATTCGTTTACCGTATGCAGCATATAGTTTACATCAACATTTGGCCCAAGCCAGAACTTGTCTGTTAATGGGTTATAATGCAACCCTATGATATGTTTGTCTTTTAATTGTGTTCCGTCAATCCAATTAATTAACTCAGAAGGGCGAATAAACTTGTTTGCGTCATGAGTGCCTTTTGGGACGATTTTCATTATATATTCAGCAGCAACAACAGCCATTAGCCATGCTTTTTTATTACGGTTGATGGTTGAAAAAATTACGTGTCCACCCGGTTTGACTAATTTTGCGCAAGCCCTAACGACAGACTGAGGGTCCGGAACATGTTCAAGCATCTCCATACACGTGACAACATCATAGGCTTGAGGGTGCTTGTCTGCATGTTGTTCAACGGTTTCTTGTACATATTCAACTGGAATGCCGGACTCAAGAGAATGTAAGCGAGCAACCATTAAAGGCTCGGCACCCATATCAAGACCGGTGACTTCTGCACCTTCACGCGCCATACTTTCCGATAAAATGCCACCGCCGCAGCCAACATCAAGAATTTTTTTACCGAAAATACCGTCTACACGCTGCATAATATAACCTAAGCGTAATGGATTGATGCGGTGTAGTGGGGCGAATTCCCCTTCTAAGTCCCACCAACGTGAGGCAATGGACTCGAATTTTTCGATTTCTTGCTTATCGACGTTAAGGTAGGTTGGGGTTTGGGTGTCATTCATACAAAGAAGCTCCTATTTTTAACCTATTACCCGAAAGCCTATTAACGATAGTTATATTTAAACTGTATTTAAACTATGTTTAATAGTGGGAATAGTAGCCCGACAATCATTGATGGCTAAAATGTAAACAACAATGTAATTATTGCAGTTATTAATTGATAAACCTTCAAGTTTCGGACACATAAACTTAATTTTCCGCTATTATACATAGCTTGGAAGACAAATACCCGTCTCTTATTTTTATTAAATTGGCGAATTGTGGTATAGTTCTACTCTTTGAATCCGAAGTTATGAGGGACAGTGGTTCCATGAGCGAGATTGCCAGAGAAATCACACCAGTTAATATCGAAGAAGAGCTTAAAAGTTCGTATTTGGATTATGCAATGTCCGTTATTGTCGGCCGTGCGCTTCCAGATGTTCGAGATGGACTGAAGCCAGTACACCGCAGAGTACTGTATGCGATGAATGTATTGGGAAATGATTGGAATAAACCCTATAAAAAATCTGCCCGTATTGTTGGGGACGTCATCGGTAAATACCATCCACATGGTGATATCGCTGTTTACGAGACAATTGTTCGTCTTGCACAGCCTTTCTCAATGCGTTACATGCTGGTTGATGGTCAGGGAAACTTCGGTTCAGTTGACGGAGACTCCGCTGCGGCAATGCGTTATACGGAAATCCGTATGGCGAAAATTGCCCATGAGCTACTTGCTGACCTTGAAAAAGAAACCGTTGATTTCGTTCCAAACTATGACGGAACAGAGCAAATTCCTGAAGTCATGCCAACGAAAATTCCAAACCTTTTGGTTAATGGGTCGTCTGGTATTGCGGTTGGGATGGCAACCAATATTCCTCCTCACAATTTAGGGGAAGTGATTAATGGTTGTCTTGCTTATATAGAAGATGAAGACATCAGTATTGAAGGTTTAATGGAACACATTCCAGGGCCTGATTTCCCAACAGCGGCTATTATCAACGGCCGTCGTGGGATTATTGATGCATATCGTACAGGGCGTGGCAAGGTCTATATCCGCGCAAGCGCTGAAGTGGAAGTCGATGAGAAAAATGGTCGCGAAACCATTATTGTCAGCGAAATCCCTTATCAAGTGAATAAAGCTCGCTTGATTGAAAAAATTGCTGAGTTAGTTAAAGACAAACGTGTTGAAGGAATCAGTGCACTGCGTGACGAGTCGGATAAAGACGGTATGCGCATTGTTATTGAAGTTAAGCGCGATGCAGTGGGTGAAGTTGTCCTGAACAACTTATATTCCTTGACTCAATTGCAAGTTTCTTTTGGTATCAATATGGTGGCTCTACATCAAGGGCAACCGAAAATACTGAATTTAAAAGATATCATTGCTGCTTTTGTGCGTCACCGTCGTGAAGTTGTCACTCGTCGTACGATTTTCGAATTGCGTAAAGCGCGTGACCGTGCTCATATCCTTGAAGCACTGGCAATCGCACTTGCTAATATTGACCCAATTATTGAATTGATCCGTAAAGCACCAACGCCAGCTGAAGCTAAAGCAGGGTTGATTGCACGTTCTTGGGATCTGGGTAATGTAGCGGCAATGCTAGAGCGTGCAGGTGATGACGCAGCTCGTCCTGAGTGGTTAGAACCACAGTTCGGTGTTCATGAAGGGCAATATTTCCTGACTGAGCAACAAGCTCAAGCTATTTTGGATTTACGTCTCCAAAAATTAACCGGTCTTGAGCACGAAAAACTACTGGAAGAGTACCGTGATCTTCTAGTACAAATTGAAGCTTTACTGTTTATTTTACGTAGTCCTGAACGTTTGATGGAAGTGATTCGCGAAGAGTTAGAAATTATTCGTGATACTTATAATGACCCTCGTCGTACAGAAATTACAGAAAATACCGCAGACATCAATATTGAAGATTTGATCAATCAAGAAGATGTGGTAGTGACATTATCCCACCAAGGTTATGTGAAATATCAGCCTCTGTCTGATTACGAAGCACAGCGCCGTGGTGGTAAAGGTAAATCTGCTGCACGAACAAAAGACGAAGACTTCATTGAACGCTTATTGGTCGCCAATACGCACGACACCATCTTGTGTTTCTCAAGTCGTGGGCGTTTGTATTGGATGAAAGTTTATCAGTTGCCAGAAGCGAGTCGTGGTGCTCGTGGTCGTCCAATTGTTAACTTATTACCACTTGAGCAAGATGAACGCATTACTGCTATCTTACCTGTACGTGAATATGAAGAGGGCTATAACGTCTTCATGGCAACGGCGAGTGGTACAGTGAAGAAAACACCTTTACAAGAGTTTAGCCGCCCAAGAAGTGCCGGTATTATTGCAGTGAACTTGAATGAAGGTGATGAACTGATTGGGGTTGATTTAACCGATGGTTCAAATGAAGTCATGCTGTTCTCTGCACAAGGTAAAGTTGTGCGCTTCGCTGAAGATGCTGTTCGCCCAATGGGACGTACTGCAACGGGTGTTCGTGGAATTAAATTAATGGATAACGATAAAGTCGTATCCTTGATCATTCCACGTGGTGAAGGCCATATCTTAACTGTCACAGAAAATGGTTATGGTAAACGTACTGAAGAAGCAGAATACCCAACTAAATCGCGTGCAACTCAAGGGGTTATCTCTATCAAAGTGAGTGAGCGAAACGGTAATGTTGTTGGTGCTATTCAAGTTGATGAAACTGACCAAATCATGATGATTACGGATGCCGGCACATTAGTTCGTACCCGTGTATCTGAAGTGAGCGTCGTTGGCCGTAATACGCAAGGTGTGACCTTGATTAGAACAGCTGAAGATGAAAAAGTGGTTGGTTTACAACGCGTTGCTGAAACAGATGATGATGAAAATAATGATGATGAGAATGCGATTGAAAACACTGAAGAAAACGGTGTTGATGATGCAAATATCGACGATCAAGAGTAATTATCGCGTTTAATTTAATGAACGGGTAGCATATTAGCTGCCCGTTTTAGTTTCTAGTCTAAATTTCTTAGTTTTATTACTTTTCATGTCTGTCGCTTTTTTATTATGTAATCGAGTATAATTAGCGATCATCGTATCGAATATACAGGAAAACGCTTGAGATACTTACCCTCGTTTAAAACATCACTTAGACTTTCTCGGGATTTATTTCGTATCCTCGGCTTGATGTTGTGGGGCATGGGTGCTTTTATCACTTTATTTTTCCTTTATTCGCAATTTAATGAATACAAATCTGATCTTCGCCAGCAGTTCTATTCTGGGTATGAAAACCTACAAGTCTATATACAGCAAACGGCGGCGACACTGAATTCTATTCAGTCGATGACTGATCTGTACCAAATAAAGCTGCAAGAATCGACAGAGGAAAATACTTTTACGAGTAAATTTATGGAATTGCCAAATGCCTCTAATTACTCGTTCTATAAATTAACTCCGAATACGGATTGTGATCATTTTAGGGATAAAGCTGAAAACTATTTGCAGGCTTTTGAACAACTGAATTATTTTTGGAAAGAGAGTATTGCAGCGCCTCAAGCTTTAAACCATGTCTTTTTAGTGGGTTCGAAAAGTTATTGTCTGGTGGATTATCCTATTCGTTCTACAATATCGGATATAGAAATACTAAAAAAAGTTAGCTACGAAAGTGTGCGAACTTATCAAGGTTTAAGGCTACAAGGTAAAGAGCGTAAGCTATTTACCATTACGCATGGTGCTCAGCCGGATTATGGGCAGGTTTACTTAATTCAAGCAATCAAGCACGATAATCTGCTCCCCGCATTTATTGGGTTAGAACGTTCAATTAATTTAAATCAATTTAATATACGGCGAAATAAGGCTATCGAAATATTGATAATTAACGACTATAACCAGCCTGTTTTATATTCACCTACAGATATCAATCCTAAGAGCTCTGCATTGCTCAATATTTCTGAGCCTTCATTTTTCGGTTTTAACTCAGATTACTCAAAATTAATCTTCAAAAAAAGGTTAGCACCTTCTCAAATTACGGTCATTTTCTCAATTGCGACGTCGGAAATATTAGCGAGTTTAGAAAACACCATTTTTTACGGTATCCTCCTAAATATTTTTACGGGTGGGCTGATTTTCTTTTTAATTTGGTTACTTGAAAGGAAAATGCTAGAACCCGCAGAGAACACTGCGATACGGCTTGAGGAACATGAACAATTCAACCACAAAATTGTAGCATCAGCACCGGTCGGTATCATCATTTTAAGATTAACAGATGGTGGTAATATTCTCAGTAATGAATTAGCCCATGACTATTTTCGGCTGTTAAATGATGATGATAAACAGCGAATATTGACAATTATTCGCCAAAAATCGAGCAATTATATAGATGTGGTGACAACCAACGGCACACACTTACAAATTAGCTTTGTAAACTCTCGATACCAAAATGAAGATGTCGCTATTTGTGTATTAGTCGACATTAGCATTCGTGTTCAAATGGAAAAATCGCTACAAGATGTAGCCGATGCGGCGGAACAAGCAAACCATGCTAAGTCAATGTTTTTAGCGACAGTTAGTCATGAATTAAGAACGCCGTTATATGGAATTATTGGTAATATAGAATTACTACAACGTTATGAATTACCTGAGAAAGCAACACGCTTAGTCTCAACTATGGATAATTCATCTTCACTTTTATTGCAGATTATTAGTGATATTTTAGACTTTTCGAAAATTGAATCTAAGCAATTGAAAATAGAAAGCAAATTATTTAATTGTCGAGAGGTTTTTGCGTTTGTATTAGCAAACTACCTGCCATTAGTCACGAAGAAAAAAATATCTTTATATTCCTTTATTGAGCCTAATATACCTGATCTCATTTTGAATGACCCTGTTCGTTTACAACAAGTGATTTCTAACATTGTTAATAATAGTATTAAGTTTACAGAATCAGGTTTTGTATTGCTTTATGTATGGAAAGATGAGAATTATTTAAAGATTGAAATACGTGATTCAGGGATTGGAATGACACATGCGGTGGTCATGAAGTTGTTTGATCCATTCTTTCAAGTTTATGACCAAAATAATATGGGCCATAAAGGAACTGGTTTAGGTCTAGCTATTTGCGAAAAACTGGTTAACCTCATGGATGGTGACATTGAGGTCAGTTCCCAAATTGGACTTGGTAGTTCATTTACTATTCGAATTCCTTTATATGGTCAAGAATATCTTAAGAAAAATATTCCAGAATACCGGGCTCATTATCGGATTGCAGTTTCGTGTCGAAATGAATTTTTAATGAACTTTCTTTTGCGTTTATTAAGCCAAGAACAATTTTCTGTTGTCCGCCATAATGCAACGGATAAGACACAACATTATGATCTCTTAATAACTGATTATGAGCAGGCTGAAAGGGGCATTTGTGAACATCATATCCAATTATCAAGTATTTATGCGGGTGAACTCCACCAAATAAAACAAAACCAGTGGATTTATAATACATATCAATTAGATAAATTACCTATCTTAATTGATAAAGCCATCATGAAAACGGCCGAACAATCGCTGAAAAATAGTACAGTAAATCCATCATTGGTTGCTGACCATTCGTTAAGTGAACACCATGTATTAATTGTCGATGACCATCCAATTAATAGAGCATTATTGAGTGAACAATTAGCGACTATCGGTTTTACTACAGGCACAGCGATAGATGGGCTAGATGCATTAAAATATTTAGATAATCATCATGTTGATATTGTTTTAACAGATGTAAATATGCCAAATATGGATGGCTACCAGTTGGCAAAGGAACTGCGCCGTTTAGAGTTCAATTTACCCGTTATTGCATTAACTGCTAATGCAATGGCAGAAGAAAAGCAACGCTGTATTAACGCAGGAATGAATGATTGTTTATCAAAACCGACAACAATTGCAATTTTACGTGAGACTTTGACGCGCTATTGTTGAATGTGACTAAAAAAGGACGCAAAAATAAAAACCCATAATTGGGTTTTTATTGGCGTAGTCTTATAGTTAAAATGAAATTTACTCTGAAGGCGAGTTATCAATGCTGACAGAAGAAAGGTAATTCAGTAGCGCTATATCATTTTCAACACCTAATTTCAGCATAGCTGATTTTTTCTGGCTACTGATTGTTTTTATACTGCGGTTAAGTTTCTTTGCAATTTCAGTGACCAAAAAACCTTCAGCAAACAAACGTAGCACTTCACTTTCTTTTGGTGATAAACGTTTATCGCCATAGCCGCTTGCATTGACTTTTTCTAACAGTTTGCTCACGCTTTCTGGTGTGAATTTTTTGCCTTTCTGTAAAGCCGCTAAAGCTTTAGGTAAATCAGCTGGCGCACCTTGTTTTAACACAATTCCTTCAATATCCAGCTCTAAAATAGCGCTAAGAATGGCAGGGTTATTGTTCATAGTGAGAACAATAATTGACAGGTCAGGATAATGCCGCTTGATGTATTTGATTAAAGTAATACCATCGCCATATTTGTCACCTGGCATAGATAAATCAGTAACTAGCACGTCTGCATTTAAGCGCGCTAAGTTATTAATTAAAGAGGTTGAGTCCTCAAATTCCCCTACGATATTCACCCATTCAATTTGTTCAAGTGATTTTCTGATGCCGAAAAGAACGATAGGGTGATCATCGGCAACAATGACATTTAGGTTATTCATATTATTGGTTACCTTCTGGCATTAGTTTTTTGACTGAATTATCCAGCATGCTAATGCAATTTTTTATTTCCAATCCGTTTTCATCTGCTATGTAACGCTCCAAATCTTCACAAAGTTCATGAAGATAAGTAAATTCGAGCATAGCAAAAACTCCTTTTAAACGATGTGCAGTGTTTTTCAATTCGGTCAAATCCTCAACACTTTCACTATTATACAGTTTATTAATATCTATCGGTACTGTTGTGATAAACAAATCTCGATATCCGCTATTTGCCAGTGCTAATTGATAACTTGTAATTGCATTTTCAATTGATTCATTCGAGTCCTGTGAAAGCGCTTGAGTACTAATATGGTCTGGAGACAAAATATCAGCATGCTCATGCCCTGCGTTTTCGATCAATAATGAGATAGCATCAATTAATTCATCAGCAAAATTGTAGTTAGTTTCGATGTAGTGAGGTTGTAATTGATTAATCCCTAAAAGAGTACCATTTACTTTAACAATATTTTCAAAACATTCCTCATTATTATCAGTTATCAAAAGATCCCAGTCGGTGTGAGGGGAACTTTCACTTAAGTCCAAATATTCTGCTCCATAATTTGTTAATATGTTCCTAACAATCCGTGAGATATCTGCATTATGTATATTTAAACGTATACAAACATCTTCCAATAAAGCTGGGAAGTCTTTGACGAGCATTTCTTTAGCTGCAGGAAGCGTAATTTCATAATGAGTGCCTATTGCATCACTAGAACGAATAGAAAAAGTACCATTCATTTTTTTAACCAGTAACTTACATAAATAAAATGTTATGCCTGAACGCGTAAAGTTAGAAGCATTCAAAATTTGCCCAGTAAAAGGACTGTGTAAATTACTAAGCTCAAGATTACTGACCCCAGTTCCACTGTCTTTAATACTCAATAAAATTACATTTTTATTGGCATCATAAGATAACGCGAATGAAATTTTTCCAAAAGAGGTTGTTGCAATAGAATAATCCCAAATTAGTTGTATTAACTGTTTTAAATAATCAGGGTTTGCCATGATCAGTGAATCTGGATTGAGATTATTATGAAAATAAAGTGCTAACCCCTTGTTATTGCATTGGGATAAATTTTGTTTCAAAAACTCGCTAACAAGATTACTGATAGAAACGTTTTCAGTTTTTACTGAGCTAGCTTGAGACTCAAGCTGATTTAATAAGTTAATGTTTTTAAACCAGCGATTGATATAAAAAAGCTGACTTTCAATTTCTAAAATAAATGCACGGTTATTTGCGCTGACTATTTCGGATAATTTAGTTAATTGTTCATCCACCTTAATTAGTGAGGGTAATATCTCAGTACACATATTCTCAAATACTATCTTACGCATGTGAATATTTTTTTTGTACTCACGATTTGCTAATTCTTGACGTTTTTGGGTCAATGCTTCTTTGTCTTTGTCGATAATAATAAAGAGAACGGTATTGGGTTTTGTCATGCTATTGACAAGAATAACTTCATAGATAATATTCTCGATAGAAACTTGGATAACATCATGGTTTTCTATCGCCATTTCTTTAATGTGAATAAGATCCATAGAAGGTAATAACTGGTTAGCAATATCATTGCTCAGAATCTTTTTGTTAGTATTAAAATCATAAACCAAAATACCGTATGAAATATGGCTGATAATATCGCTTGTCAATGATTCATTAAAACTCAGCTCTTGCAACATATTTGTATTGGGCGAAATAAGGCGCTTACGAATGAATAGCATGATCAGTAAAGCGAAGAAGATCATAATAAGCATGCCAGTCATTAGCCATAAGTTATAGCCAATAACATTAAAGATAATGCTTTTTAATGAGACATGGTAATAAAGTTGATAGCTGGTGCCATCAATAGGGTGGGAGAAAATGAGGTTAGTTCCGACCCAAGTTGTATGAGGTTCATTGCTACCTGTGCTTGCAGGGCGTGTATTAATCGTAAAAAAATCCCCATTTAAATTTGGAGGGATCAGTGAATTGATAGAAATATCAAAGGATATAACACTCGTTAGCTGCCCTGGAGAATTAAACATTAGCCGATATGTATAGTAAAAAAGGTTATCGGGAGAGTACTTTTGAATATTTGAAATTATTTCCCGTCGGTCTAATAATGTTGATTGAGTCAACATATCAGCACGTTTTTCTTCAGCAGTTAATGTGAGATAACTTTCTTTAAAACGTAGCTCAGGTTTAAGAATTGAATGAGTGGTCACTAAGACTAGGGTATTGTCTAAGCCATTGAGATAATACATTGAGTTATATTCATTACGGGCTCCCCAGACAATCTCCATATAATTTGCAAGTTTAGATGCTAAAACATGACTACTTTGCTTATTATTGCCAAATACAATAGCATCGATGGATTGGTTGGCACTACTTAGCCAAAAAATATCATGGCGTATTCCTGTCACGGCAAGCTGATCAGCGGATGGGGTAGAGGATTTATTATTGGCAATTTTGTAGATATGGCTTGCTTGATAACGATAATCTTCGATTTGATACGCTAACCGACTAGCCATACTGTTCAAACTAGCCTGACGGCTTTGAACCAATGCTTGATAGTAGTTAAATAGTGATAAACAAAGCATCACTATCAGCAGTAAAATAAATGCTGCGAAAATACGAAAAAGAGTGTTTGGCTTTAATAATGATTGTTTGTACATACTGTAGCAAGTCGTCCCATCGGCAAAAGTATTATTAGGTTAAAAATCATACGCCTAGAGAAAGGATAGACACCGATTTTGCACAGATATTACCATTTTTCTTGGAAAAGAGAGAGCAATTGAGTGAAGATTAGCCAAACGAAGTAAAAAAATCAATTTTTTTACTTTCAGGGGTAGACAAGTTGCTGGGATTCCTCCATAATCGCGCCCCATGGAGAGATGGCCGAGCGGTCGAAGGCAGCGGTCTTGAAAACCGCCGATGGGAAACCATCCTAGAGTTCGAATCTCTATCTCTCCGCCATATTCGCCGGCTTAGCTCAGTTGGTAGAGCAACTGACTTGTAATCAGTAGGTCACCAGTTCGACTCCGGTAGCCGGCACCAAATAAGAACCCGTTACATTTAATAGATGTAACGGGTTTTTTCTTGCTTGTAATCCATATTATTTAACTACCTTAAGTCGCTGATGTGACAAACTTCTGGCTCCATCACCAAAAGAACATCAATTTTTCTTTCCATCGCTGATTGTGGTGGCTTCTTGAAAGCACCAATAAAAAGTAACGATTAAATTGACAAAAATCAGCAAAAAAATTCGCAAAATGACAAAAGTGCATATTAATAGTGAGATTAATTAAGCCATATATGTGATAATTTTATCTGTTCCTTGCAGTTTAAGTGATTATGTTGTTGGCCTAACCGATGCATAGTTTTGATGAATAGAAAACGAACTTCACAGAGCTATTTATTAATTAGCCATATTAAAAATCAAATATTGCTTAATGGCTTGGAAAGATTATTCGGTTGTTATCTACTCGAAAGGGAGATGAACTGCAAGGTATTCAGATAGTTATGGGTGAAAACCCATCTTGTTGTAGTAATCATGTTGAATTTAAAAGACTAAATATTGTCTAAAATAGCGTGCATTCTGCAAAGGCGAAGTATTGGGAGATATAATGTACGCCAAAAACCCATTTTCACTGAAATTGGTCCACCCGAAGTATGTAGTAACTTGGGTGGGAGTTTTTATCTTATTTTTATTAGTTCAATTGCCGTATAAATGGCAAATGTGGCTTGGTGCTTTTTTAGGCAGTAATTCACGGTATTTTATTAAAAGAAGAGTATCAATCATTAAGCGAAATTTAGAATTGTGTTTCCCAAATAAAAACAAAAATGAAATAGATACTTTGGTGAATGATAACTTAAAATCTTTAGGTATCGCATTATTTGAAACTGGGATAGCCTGGTTTTGGAGTGATAAAAAAGTTAAAAAATTATTTCAAGTAAAAGGAATGTCCAATTACTTAGATGCTATTGCTAAAAATAAAGGTGTGATTATTGTTGGAGTCCATTTTATGTCACTAGAACTCGGTGGACGGATTATGGGGCTTTGTTTTCCTGTTAATGCAATGTATCGTCCTCATAACAATAAAGCGATGGAATATATTCAGACAAAAGGGCGGTGTCGTTCAGGTAAAGGAATGATTGATCGTAAAAATTTAAAATTTATGGTTCAAGAGTTAAAAAGTGGTAAATCCATATGGTTTGCACCGGACCAAGATTTTGGAAGAAAAGGCACGATATTTGCGCCGTTTTTTTCTGTCAAAAATAGTTCCACGTCAAAAGGAACCTCAATACTTGCTCAATTATCTAAATCTCCAACACTCACGGTAACATTATTGAGAAATAAGAGCGGTGCTAATTATGATTTGGTACTGGGAAAAGAAATACTAGGATACCCAAGCTCTGATGCATTACAGGATGCAACAATAATTAACTCTATCTTAGAGGTTGAAATAATGAAAGCGCCCGAGCAGTACCTTTGGGCTCATCGACGGTTTAAAACCCGGCCTGAAGGGGAAGTGTCGCTTTATAGCTAGTTTTATATTTATCTTATGGCACTTTAAAGTTCATAATAAAAAACGAGATAAACACATGTTTTATCTCGTCTATTAATAATTTATAGCCTTGTTTAGCACAAGGTTATCGTTATAACCAGCTGTGTAGCATAAAGTATGATAATGAAAATATAAAAATTACCATTAGGTGTTGGAGCACCTTTAAAAACAAAAGAAATCTTCTTACTTGATTCATTGTTTCCTGCTTTGGCGAATATAATAAACGGCTAATTAAAACTCTTTTTTAGTGTAGTTCCACTAATAATAAAATACCAATTTCCATTTAAAAAATTAAAAAAATGTGAAATAAATTACACTTAATAAGTAAAAATAACTAAGTTAATGAGTAATTAATAAATAATAAAATAGCTGGTCATTTATCACGTAAAATATGTAAAAATCGAATAGCCTTCAATAACGATGTTAATCGAAGGCTATTCTAATATAGAGTTACTTTAGAATAAACTAAAAACTTTCTTCATATTCACGAGCTTTTTTATCGTCATAGTTATGTTCCCATTTGGCAATAACAAGTGCGGCTAGGGCGTTGCCTACAACGTTAAGTGCAGTACGTGCCATATCAAGAATTCTGTCAACACCCGCAATGAATGCCAATCCTTCTAGTGGGATACCGACACTTCCTAATGTGGCAAGCAGAACAACAAATGAAACTCCAGGGACACCCGCAATGCCTTTAGATGTGATCATAAGGGTAAATACTAAGATTAGTTCTTGCCCAATGGAGAGTTCAATACCATAGAGTTGGGCAATAAAAATAGCAGCAATACTTTGGTATAATGTAGAGCCATCTAAGTTAAATGAATAGCCAATTGGAATAACAAAGCTTGTTACGGATTTAGGAGCGCCATATTTTTCCATTTTATCCATAATACGAGGAAGTACGGTTTCAGAACTGGCTGTTGAGTAAGCGAGCAATAACTCATCTTTTAATATTTTCATTAAAGTGAAAATATTTATTCGACAATAACGAGCGACTAATCCTAGTACAACTACAGCAAAAAATATAATTGCACAATGGACGAGGATAACAAGTTTTAATAAAGGAACTAATGATGAAAAGCCGAAGTTAGCGACGGTAACGGATATTAATGCGAAAACCCCGATTGGGGCATACATCATAATCATATTTGTTACACGGAACATTGTTTCAGAGAAAGTCTGTAATACATTGAGTAACGGTTGTTTCTTCTCTGATGGTAAAGAAGAGAGTCCCAAGCCAAATAATACAGCAAAAAAGATGACTGGTAGCATATCACCACTTGCCATCGCTGCAAAAATATTACTCGGAACTAAAGTTAAGATCGTATTAATGATCCCCGAAGGGTGGCTTTCGACTTCTTGAGTGGTTTTTTCATATTGAGAAATATCGACTTGCGTTAATTGCGACATATCGATACCAACACCAGGCTGGAATATATTGGCAAAAGAGATACCGACGATAATGGCAATTGTAGTGATAATTTCGAAATAAAGGATAGTTTTAAAGCCGAGAGAACCTAATTGCTTAGTATTACCAACCCCGGCTATTCCAACAATTAGAGTCGATATAACAATAGGAACAACAATCATTTTGATTAACTGAATAAATATTTTACCTGCCGGGGAAAGAATATTTAGAATCAACCAATCTTTGTACTCTGTATTATCATGTAAAAGTGCACCAGCAATAACACCTAAAATAAGAGCAACCAGTATTTGCCATCCTAGGCCAAATTTAAACAGTTTCTTTTTAGTCACTTGGTTTAATGTCATAATGAAATCTCATTTTATATTAATAATTTTTATGTATGCGTTGTTATTATCATAAATTTTATATCGAATATTCGAGAAAACTACAACTATTAACTCGATAAATTTGAGTAATTTCAATATGTAATTTATATCAATATGTTTATTATGTTAAATTTAGATAGTAAAATGGCGATATATGTTAAATATTATAGATTTTCGTTAATCATTAGTGGGTTTTAAGATGAAGTTGTCATTTTAGTTAAATGTAAGCAATTGTTTTAAATTGTTAATGATATTGCTTTTTTGTTACTTGTTTTTTCGCGAATAAAACTAGATAGAGTGAAAAACAACCTCTAAAAATAATCTTTTTATTGAAAAGTCAGCAGAATATAATTTTCTGTATAACTCATTCAATTTAATAAGTTAATAAAAAAAAATTTAATTTGAGTTAATCATGATTAGAAGAATAGGAATTATTAAAATATCAAGGTATGACTATAAATGACCACCTACTAAAGTTTATGTAATGAAATTAGTAAGGGATGAGCGAGTTAAATAAGAAAACTATTAATATTAAAGCAACTCAAAGTGCAGATTGTTTCCGTTTAAATGCAGCGAGTAATGTGCGTTCAGAAAGGTCTAAGTAATCACGTAACATATTAGAGGCATCTAAATTTTGGCCAGAGTCTAATAATCTAAGAATAGAATGGTTTTTATCAATATAGGGAGCATATAAAATTTTAGGGTCATTAAGATGACCAAAGGCCAGCCGTAATTCAGCGGATACATTACGGTATAATTTAATTAAGCGTTCGCTGTCAGATAGCTCAACAATGGCAGTATGAAATTTCATATTTGCAGTTCCTACACCCACCCAATTTTCTGTCTTTTCATGTTCACGAGCTTCTTGAACAGCATCTTTCATTTTTTGAACTGATGGATGCAAGGCATATGCATGAGTTAGTGCATCACATTCAATGAGTCGGCGAACTTGATAAATATCGATAATGGCAGCCATATCAGGCACTGAGACAAATACGCCCTTATTTGGGGCATAAGTTAATAAACCTTCCTGTGTGAGTACGCGAAAAACTTCTCGCAATGTATTTCGAGAAATATCGAGTTCCTCACTTAATGCTGCTTCAGATAAGCGTTGACCTGGTGTGATCTCCCCAACTGTTATCTTATGACGTATAACTTCTGCAATTGTGACAGATAAAGTTTGTGCAACAGGTTGTTTTTTCATAATAAAGGCTAATTTTAGTCTCAGGGGTGATAAGGCGTTATATTCACATATTCAAGTTATAGCAGCAAGTTTCCTTTCTCTTTTACTTATTCCATTCCATATTGCACAAGAATAGTGAAATTTAAATTTATTGCATCAATTTGGTGCAAATTGCTCGATAAACAATATGGTTTGTCAGCCAAAATTGTTAAAAAAGTGATCTCGTCTTGATTTTTAAACCAGCAATTACGATTTTTATTGATTGTTTATTCATCATTTAATACTAATTGTTCAACAATCCATTAAAAATGAATTAACAATACGGCTAACAAGTAGAACAATGGCACGATAATTGCCTTAGTGATTGTGACATCAACAACTACATCAATAATTAAAACAATAACTATTAGAGGAGTATTCATATGGCAGCTCAAGAAAGTGCACCAAGTACTGCTGAATATGTGAAAAGCCGCCGTTCATCACTGATAAGCGCAATTTTTTTAATGGCAACCTCAGCCATTGGGCCTGGGTTTATCACACAAACTGCGACTTTTACCGTGACATTAGGAGCCGCTTTTGCCTTCGGGATATTAGCGTCTATTGTGATTGACTTCATTGTGCAGCAAAACATATGGCGGGTTGTTACCCTGACTAAAATGCACTCATCCGAAATTGCGAATGCCACAATTCCTGGGAGTGGCTATTTATTAGCGATATTAGTTATTTTTGGCGGGCTAATATTTAATGTTGGCAATATAGCTGGTGCAGGTTTAGGGCTTAATGCGTTAGTCGGATTAGACCCGAAATGGGGCGGTTTGATTAGTGCATTATTGGCAATTTATATTTTTTCCTCTCGTAAGGCCAGCACCTTTATCGATAGGTTAATCATTGGATTAGGTGTAGTGATGATTGGCTTAACTTTATTTGTCGCTATCGCATCAAACCCACCTGTTGGGGAAGCATTGCGTCAAAGCGTATTACCTGACACAGTTGATTTTGCCATGATAACCACTATTGTTGGGGGCACTGTTGGGGGATATATCTGCTATGCAGGCGCTCATCGCTTATTGGATAAAGGCGCTGTAGGTATTGAAAACATTAAAGTTGTTTCTAGCGCAGCCACAAAAGGTATCTTAGTTGTCGGGTTGATGCGTTACATTTTGTTCTTGGCTATCTTAGGTGTGGTAGCCAGTGGTGTGACTATTGATATTTCTGGGCATGCAGCTAACCCTGCATCTCAAGCATTTCAGGCTGCCGCTGGTAATTTTGGTTTACGTATTTTTGGTTTAATTCTATGGGCTGCTGCTCTCACCAGTGTGATTGGTGCGGCGTATACTTCAATGAGCTTCCTAACGGCATTTAAGTCCTCTATTACAGAAAGGCAGCGTAATGTTGCAACTATTATATTCATCGCAGTTTCTCTGATTGTTTATTTATCCATGGGAACAGCCCCCGCTGCATTATTAGTTTTTGCTGGTGGTTTCAATGGGTTAATTTTACCTATTGGTTTAACTTTATTTGTTTATATCGGCTGGAAGCGCTCAGATTTAATGTCGGGTTACCATTATCCACGTTGGTTATTATGGTCAGGTGTCGTGACGTGTGCACTAACTTGGTATATGGGCGCGATGTCTGTCGGTGCAATCTTTAATTATCTGAAATAACTCAAGGAGTAGCCATGAAAAAGCAAATTGATTTAAATAGCGACCTTGGGGAGAGTTTTGGACAATGGGAAATGGGCAATGATACCGCCATTCTTCCCGTTGTTAGTAGTGCGAACATTGCCTGCGGTTTTCATGCAGGCTCACCTGAAGGGATATTAAGAACCCTTAACGCGGCGAAGGAAAATGGTGTTGCTGTTGGTGCTCATGTTGGTTATCCCGACTTAGTAGGATTTGGTCGACGTAATATGGATATTGCATCGAGTGAATTAACCGCAGACGTGATTTATCAAATTGGTGCATTACAAGGGTTAGCAACCGCAGCAGGGACACAAGTTTTATATGTTAAGCCTCATGGTGCACTGTATAACACGATTGCTCATGATAAACGCCAAGCAATGGCCGTTATTGATGCGATATTAGCCATTGATAAGCAATTGATATTAGTGGCATTAGCAGGGTCACCATTAATTGAGTGGGCAAGAGAATGTGGCTTAAATGTGGTCGCAGAAGCTTTTGCTGATAGAGCTTATAACAGTGATGGCACATTAGTATCTCGAAAATTAGCGGGTTCAGTATTACATGACCCACAGATAGTTGCAGACCGCATGTTGCAGCTGGTCATGGAAGGCGGTGTGATGTCAATTGATGGAAAATTTACACCTGTTGATGCGGGGTCAATTTGTGTTCATGGCGATAGCCCTGGTGCTCTTGAAATGGCAAAACAGGTGCGTGCCGTACTAGAAAAACAAGGTATTGAAATTTATGGTTTTGCTCACAAAGGAGACCACGAATGACACAGCTAATGAAGGCATCACTGCAGGCCATTGAAGCCGCTCGCCGTGCACGCCAAGCTATCCGTGAGGGATATGACAAACCAACAGCAGGCCTTGCCCCGGGCATGACCCAAGCCAATATGATTGCATTGCCACGTGACTGGGCATTTGACTTCTTATTATACGCTCAGCGTAACCCAAAGAGCTGCCCTGTTCTTGATGTATGTGAGGCAGGGAGCTGGCAAACGGTTTTAGCTGAAGGCGCCGATTTACGCACTGATATTCCACGTTACCGTGTGTGGGAAAAAGGACAGCTAGTAGATGAAATTACGGATGCGACAGAAATTTATCAGCAACATCCTGATTTAGTCACTTTTTTAATTGGTTGTAGCTTTACATTCGAAACGCCAATGATTGAAGCGGGTATTGATGTACGGCATATCACGGATAAATCCAATGTTCCTATGTATAAAACTAATCGCTTATGTCGTCCAGCAGGGCGTTTACAAGGTGAATTAGTGGTTTCAATGCGACCAATACCCGCACACCGAGTTGCTGATGCAGTAAGTATCACTGGTCGGTTTCCCGCAGTACATGGCACTCCTGTTCATATTGGTGCGCCAGAACAATTAGGTATTGATGACATTATGCAGCCTGACTTCGGTGATGCGGTTCGCATTGAAGAGGGCGAAATTCCCGTTTTTTGGGCTTGCGGTGTAACGCCTCAAGCGGCAGTAATGAAATCTGGGGTTCCATTCGCATTAAGCCATGCACCCGGTTACATGTTTATTACGGATGTACCTGATGCCGCATATCACATATAGAGGTGCCAATTGAGATTTTTACCCGTCAATTTAAGTGCTTTTATGGTGGAGTTGGAAAGTCTTGAACAAACAATGGCATTGACTGATTCTTTAACAGAAATGCCCATTTATGGGATTGATGAAATAACACCAGCAGCAAGGACGATTTTAATTCGTTACAACCCGTTCAGGATTGATGTAAATGAGTTGGTTGAAAAGATATCGGTTAGGGATGTGTCGAGAAAAGTTGGTAAGGCCAGTAAATTGGTCACTATACCTGTTCATTACAATGGAGAGGATCTTTCGGATGTTGCAGCGCATTTAGGGATATCCACTGCAGAAGTGATACGTCGTCACACAGAAAATGAATTTCAGGTTGCATTTAGCGGTTTTGCTCCGGGGTTTGGTTACATGGTGTCGAAAGGCGCTAATCTGAATGTTCCAAGGCGTCAATCACCAAGAGTGCGTATCCCTGCGGGATCTGTTGCCTTAGCCGGGGAGTTTAGCAGTGTTTATCCACAAGCTAGCCCAGGGGGATGGCAGTTAATCGGTGTGACTGAGCTATTAATGTGGGATATCAATCGACCAGAACCCGCACTCGTTCAGGCAGGCATGCGGGTAAACTTTGTTGATGCAACAAAAAGCCAGATTAGCTATAGCTTGCCAACTAAAGTAAGTATTGAAAAAAATGCTGAGAATGTCAGTGCTGATTTAACCGTTTTAGCGACAGGATTACAGGTTTTATTTCAAGATTTAGGGCGTATTGGCCAATCAGCATTAGGTATTTCAGAATCTGGCAGTATGGATAAATCGGCATTGCGTAGTGCAAACCGTATTGTGGGGAATAAATCAGACTCGGCCGTTTTAGAGATAACGCAAGGTGGGTTTAAGGCACAAGTGCACAAAGACCTTATTATTGCAGTGACTGGTGCGCCTTGTTCTATTGAGGTTATTACGAAAGAACACCAACAATATCAAGTTAATACTTATCAACCGATTCATTTAGCAAAAGGCGACACCATTAAATTAAGCCGTCCGAACAAAGGTGTACGTAGTTATTTCGCTGTGCGGGGTGGTTTTAATATTGAACCTATTTTATCGAGTTGCTCGTTTGATACGCTGGCGCAAGTTGGCCCAGCCCCAATCAAGGTAGGTCAAACATTAACGGTTAGTACTAATTCGTCTCCATTAGCCGTTTCATTAAATGAGACACCTGCTTTTGATTACCCAGCAGAAAATGATGTTGTGGTTTTGGATGTGATATTGGGACCTCGAACGGATTGGTTTACAAAACAAGCCGTTGGCCAACTAACAAGGCAATTATGGCAAGTCACTGCGTCATCAAACCGAATAGGCCTGCGCTTATCTAGTGAAAAACCGTTAGAGCGCGAACAACTACAGGAGCTACCGAGTGAAGGGACTTGCATTGGGGCTATTCAAGTGCCAGCAAATGGCCAGCCCGTTTTGTTTCTCAATGACCACCCTTTAACTGGCGGTTATCCCGTCATTGGCGCGGTATGTGAATACCATTTGGATTTAGCAGGGCAAATCCCTGTGAATGCCAAAATACGTTTTAATCCACTTGGTGAATTTAAAGTATTATAAGGGAGCCATTGTGCTTATGAAAATGAATAACAACAAAAAACATAAAGTATTGATTGCTAATCGAGGCGAAATTGCAGTTCGTATTATCCGTGCATGTCGTGATTATGGTTTCCAGTCTGTTGCGGTTTATGCGGATAGTGACATTGAAGCTCTCCACGTCAAAATGGCTGATGAAGCCTACGGGCTTGGGGGAAACTCGCCAGCAGAAAGTTATTTAAATATTGAAAAGTTGATTAGTATCGCTCAGCAGTCTGGTTCAACTATGGTGCATCCGGGGTATGGTTTTTTATCTGAACGCGCTGAATTTGCGCGTGCAGTTGAAGCCGCAGGGTTAATCTGGATTGGGCCTAGCGCAAACAGCATTGATATACTAGGGGATAAGGTTCAAGCTCGCCATATTGCAATGCAAGTCGGTGCACCGCTAGTGGTTGGTACAAAAGACCCTGTGAATAGTGCACAAGAAGTACTAGAATTTGCTCATCAACACGGTTTACCTATTGCCATTAAAGCAGCATTTGGTGGCGGTGGCCGAGGGCTAAAAGTAGCTTGGCAACTCCATGAAGTTGAAGAACTTTATCACTCAGCAGTGCGTGAAGCGACCGCGGCATTTGGCCGAGGTGAATGTTTTATTGAACAATTTTTGCATAACCCTCGGCACATTGAAGCCCAAGTTATTGCAGATACGCATGGCAACGTGCTGGTGGTGGGAACACGTGATTGTTCACTACAACGGCGTAATCAAAAACTGGTTGAAGAGTCACCAGCCCCTTTTTTATCGGAGAACCAACAACAGCAAATTGTCCAAGCCTCAACGGATATTTGCCGCAAAGCGGGCTATGTGGGAGCAGGAACCGTTGAATTTTTGCTAAGCCAAGATGGAACGCTGTCATTTTTAGAAGTGAATACGCGCTTACAGGTTGAGCACCCAGTCACAGAGGAAACCGCAGGGATTGACTTAGTGATTGAGCAGCTACGTATTGCGGAAGGTTTACCTTTAAGTATTAATGAGATGCCGACTCCTCGAGGGCATGCGTTTGAATTTCGTATTAATGCCGAAGATGCTGGGAATGGTTTTTTACCGACCCCCGGCACTATTACTGTTTTTGATGCACCAACGGGGCCGGGCGTCCGTGTTGATAGTGGCGTAACGGCAGGGACAACAATACCGGGTACCTTTGATTCATTAATGGCCAAATTAATTGTCGTGGGGAGTACTCGTGACCAAGCCATTTCGCGTGCACGTCGAGCACTGGCAGAATTTAATATTGAAGGCGTTGCATCCGTATTACCATTCCATCGTGCAGTAATAGAACAAGCTGATTTTTGTGATAATTTTAGCGTACATACGCGTTGGATAGAAACTGAATTCAATGTGGAAATTCCACCAGCAAAACGGCAAATTCCATTATCGGATCCTGCGATGACTCGTACTTTTATTGAAATTGATGGGAAGCGTTGTGAGTTAGGTTTGCCCACTCAACTTTTTTCTGGTTTCTCAGTCAATAATTCAGCGCCATCCCATTCAGCCCCTCAATTAGTTGATAATCCTGATGCGGTTAACGCACCTATTTCCGGGATATTATTTAACTGGCTGATCCCTCAAGGAAATAATGTTTCTGAAGGGGATGTCATTGGTGTAATGGAAGCCATGAAAATGGAAGTGCAAATTGTTGCACACCGAACAGGAACGTTGAAGTATTGCGCTACTAAAGGGGATTTTGTTGAAGCAGAAAGCCCAATAGCTGAAATTATTTAGTTTGATGCCAATTAAGTTTGAGCTAAAGGAGTTAGCTCAAACTAACGGGAAATTCGCTCTGGCAGCGTTCTTAGAGGAAGATGAGGCGCAGGAATAGCATGTTTTTCTTCAGCGCTCATTTCATTGCTATCGCGGTAAACCTCACCACAGAGAAAGTAGAGATTCGGTCGTTTTGATTCTAGGTATTTTTTTCGGCTCATGCATTGTTCTTGTGTAAAAATAGTTTCAGTCACCGGTAATGCATCGCATGAATCCGTACCACAAGGGCTAACCCATAACGCCCAACCAATGAGTACCATATGTCCTGCCATTTACATTGCCTTCCTTAATAAGAACCAATATGAACCGCTGAAAGTGATGACTGCAAGTAACTATCTAATTCACATACGCATTATAGGTTAAATTCTAACATTGAGTTAACCAAATGTATGTATTTAGGCATGATGAATTGTTTCATTCACACTAAAAAGCAAATCGTTATAAATTAAAAAGTTGGGAATTATCATAAGTAGAAAATAAATGATTTGATAATAAATAAAGTAGTATATTGTTAAAATTACACTATCAATATTGCATGTTTTTTTGGTGTCAGATCGCAAAAAAACAAAATAATTATCTACAAACAGCCGATATTAGAGCTCAAGCCTGTCAATTAAGGCTATTTTTAACTAGGATTATGACAACCTCTAATAAGAAAATAGATAGGAATAAATCATGAATGCCATGGAAGAAGTGCTTTCATTTTGGTTTGAGGAATCGACACCAAAACAATGGTTTGAAAAAAGCGCTAAGTTTGATTTGACGATAGCACAACGGTTTGCTCATATCTGTGAACGCGCAGCTAAGGGAGAATTAGCTTATTGGCGGGCATCTATTCGTGGACGTTTAGCGGAAATTATTGTTCTAGACCAGTTTTCACGTAACTTATGGCGTGATACACCACGGTCTTTTGCTCAAGATGGGATGGCTTTAGCATTAGCGCAAGAGGCGATTAAGCAACATGATTATAACCTTCTGACGCTGTCACAGCGCAAGTTTGTTTTAATGCCATTTATGCACTCTGAATCCAGTTTTATACATTTACAGGCGGTTGAGCTATTTCGCATGCTGGGTGATGACGGTACATTAGATTTTGAAATGAGACATAAAGCGATTATTGATAAATTTGGCCGTTATCCTCACCGTAATGAAATTTTAGGTCGGCCATCAACACAAGAAGAAATTGCATTTTTACAAGAGCCAAACTCTTCTTTTTAGACTAAAACCAAATGAGCCCATATTTTGTTTAACTAGCTCATTTGGTTTAGTTTTTATTTAGCGAAATAATTCAGCCCTGACTGGCGATAATTCTAATTTCAATTGTAGTGATTTGAGGTAAATTTCAGTGATCTGTGCAAGGCTAGGGTAAAAAGTGGACTCTGTTTTGCTTTGCTGCACTAGCTCTAAATAGCGATACGCCCAAGGTAACAAATGTTGCTCAAATAGAGCAATAACAGCGCTGTCGTCCTCTTGCTCTGCTAACGCAGAAACTGCCATCATCATTAAGCCAAATTGGTCTTCAGGTTCACGGATTCCAGTATCAGTGACTAAACCTTTCGCTTGCAAAAAGTCGCGATAAGCCGCAGTTGACTCACCCATAACAGTATTATCATGCTCTAAGTACACAGAACCCCAAGGCGGAGCAGGCATACTGCCTTGTCCTTCGAATAAGATGGAATAATCATAAGAGATATCATCAGGTTGTGTTTGTGACAACGAAGTACAAATAGCCTGAATTTTCTCTGGGTTATCCCATGTACATAACTGTGGTAGTTCACCCAAGACAGAGTAAACGTTACGTAAAGTGTCCGATTGCGGAGGGTAGTAGAAAAACGCACCAAGGATGCGGATCATTGTCGTGTCAATCATATTATTTTATCCGTCTTATTTCGCGCTAAAGCATGACATCATTATTTAATTTCCTGCTACTGTATCAATGCAGGTGGTGTTGAAGATATCTAAACAAAGAACCCCAAATGGGGTTCTTTTATGAAACACTATAACATAGTAATAACAATGCCTTACATGGTTATTTGCCACAAATTATAGAATGCAATGCGGCCAGCCAGTTCAGCTAATAATACTGCGGCGGCACAAGTTGCTAATGTCGCTTTTGGTGCGCGGTGCTTTAACGCCATACCAACGAAAGCAGCTAAAGCAATAGCTAAAACAACAACTTGGAAGCCCCAGAAGCCTGTTTGTTCACCGCTAAGAGCGGGACCTGTTTCTGCTAAAAAGGCTTGATAACCCGCACGGCTTGCAAAAATAGCAAAAGTACCAATTAAGAACGAAGCAATACCTAAGCCACGAGCACCGATTGCAATGGCGAGCGCACCGCCACCGACTAACATCGTCATCCACATTTGCAGTGTGGTATAACCGGTGTCCCAGTTAGCAATAGTGGCGATGTTGTACACTTGAGGTATTGACCAAACAAATGCAAGTCCAGAAACTACCGCGGCAATATTAGCCAGCTCACGTAATAACGTATGTTTGAAAAACAAAGTAAAAAATAACGTTGCAGCAGCGCATCCAACAAATACGCCACTTAAGAACGCTTCATTACTCATTGGTGAACGGCCTACCCCCAGTAACATATTAAAGAAGCGTAGTGGCTGGCCAACGTGTAACCCACCGATACCTAAACCAATTATCATAATGATAAAGGCAACGATATTGGCAGTTTTTAGCTGATTATCGTCAATAGAACCCATTCTACGGCTAATATAAGCGAGTAAGAAAAGCCCAGCGGCTGACTGTCCTAAGACGGTGAAAAAAACGAGTGGTAATTCATGCATCTTACACCTCCGCAGGGTTTTTTAATTCACCACTTTTATCGCCAAATGGCTTCGCATCTTTATGTGGTTTGATGACAATATTCGGGTTCGTCAGGCTTGGGTCTGGCATTGGAGCAATGCCACACTCTGTGCCGTGTAACTCACGAAGAACATTAATGTCATCAAAATCTAAAGCACGCTGCGGGCAAGATTCAACACAAACAGGTTTCATCCCTTTTGCGACGCGCTCATAGCAGCCGTCGCATTTACTCATTAGTTTCTTCTTCTCATCAAATTGTGGGGCTCCATACGGGCAGCGCAACTCACAATAACGGCAACCAACACAAATAGATTGGTCAACCACGACTAAACCATCTTCTTCTCGTTTATGCATTGCACCGGTTGGGCAACCCGCGACACATGTCGGGTTTGAACAATGGTTACATGAAATAGAAAGATAGTAACTAAAGACATTTTGCTGCCAAATACCATCTTGTTTTTGCCAACTACCGCCACCGAACTCGTAGACACGACGGAATTTTGGGCCTAAATCTAAATCTTTTTCATCCTTACAACTGACTTGACACGTTTTACAGCCAGTGCATTTTGTGGAGTCAAAGTAAAAGCCATATTGTTTCATCATTCAACTCCTTAAGCGCGTTTAACTTCAACAAGGTTAGTATGTTGTGGGGTGCCTTTAGCCAATGGCGAAGGAACATGCGAAGTCAGTGTATTGATACAACCACCGACATCTAGCCCATCATTATTAAGAGTACGCCATGCACCTTGTGGAACGGCGATAACACCGGGTAATACACGCTCTGTCACTTTCACTTTAATTTGAATACGACCACGGTCATTAAATATTTCAGCCATATCACCATTATTCAAGCCGCGTTGCTGGGCATCGACTGGGTTGAGCCAAAACTGATGTGGAATGGCTTCACGTAGCATAGCAACATTGTAATATGATGAATGCACATGGCCTTTATCATGAAAGCCCGTCATTAATAGCGGATGCTTTTGTTGGCTTGCTTGGGCTTCAACACCTTCTTTATTGACGCAATACTCAGGAATGGCAGGAATACGTTGGCCTTCTGGTAATTCCCAATTTTTAACACGTTCAGCGAGTTGTTCTGAATAGATTTCCACTTTACCTGACGGCGTTTTCAATGGGTTATTGATTGGGTCATCACGGAATTTCTTCAATGCAATATTTTCTGAACTGTTCAGGAACTTACGGTCGATAATACCCGCACCGTCGGTTTCGCTGAATTCAGGTAAATGAGGCATTTTTTCACGTGTTTTGTTATAACAGAACTCAATCCATTCAGCGTAGGTACGGCCTTCGGTGAATTGTTCTTTTACACCCATTTTTTCAGCAATTTCTGCTAACACATCGTAATTAGGGCGGTTTTCCCACAGTGGCTCAATGGCATTTTGTAGGCGAACTAAATAATGATACGCACCACTTGCATAGGAGTTATTGATTAAATCGTTGGTTTCTACAGTTGTGACATCCGGTAACAATAAGTCTGCATATTTTGCGGATGGGGTATCATGGTTATCCCATACTAGAATGAATTCACATTTGGATTCATCTGCAAGTATTTCATGGGTTTTATTTAAATCGCCATGTTGGTTACCAATGACATTACTGGAGTAGCACCACATAAACTTGATGTCGTTGTTTAGTTTATCGACACCTTTAATGCCACCATTCTCTGCGGTCAATTCTTTCCCGCGAACAATTGCTTCTGACCACATATAAGTCGGAATCAAGGCTTTTACTGGGTTAGGTAAAGCAAAACCTGCAACAGGATAAGCATAGCTGTTACCCCACAGCCCAGTGTTAGTTCCTGCACGACCAATGTTCCCAGACATCAACGGTAACATCATAATAGAACGACAAGCTTGCTCGCCATTTTCTGTGCGCTGTAAGCCCCAGCCTTGTGAGATCCATGCTCTATTTGCATTACCGATTTCACGTGCAAGTTGTTTAATACGTGCGACTGAGATACCCGTTAATTTGCTCGCCCACTCAGGGGTTTTTGCGATGCCATCGGGGCCATTACCTAAAATATAATCTTTATATGATGCATTGCGCGGTGCAGAAGCAGGTAATGTAGACTCATCCCAACCAACACAATAGTTGTTTAGGAATTCTTCGTCAGTCAGGCCTTCTTCGATCATGACATAACCGAGAGCAGCAACTAATGCGGCGTCAGTACCTGGGTAAATAGGTATCCATTCTGCGCCAAGCGTTGTTACGCTATCAGTGCGACGCGGGTCAATAATAATAACTTTTGCTTTGCTTTTATCTAACGCATTGAGGGTTTCGTAAAATTGACCGCCCCCAGACATACGCGTTTCAGCAAGGTTGTGACCAAACATGACGACTAAATCTGAATTTTGGATTTCAGATAAATAGGATTCTTCAATACTGCCATATACGTAAGGCGTGATTTCCATTAATTGCGCATATGAATATGTGCCATAATCACCCAAGAAACCACCGGTTAAGCTTAATAAACGTTTACAAGCAGCACGGCCGTGTAAGTTTGCGCCTGTTGAGCCCGAGCCATATTGATAGTAAATGGCATCACTTCCATATTTATCAATAGTATACTGCAGTTTTTCGGCGATAATGGTTGTTGCCTCATCCCATGAGATCTTTTTAAATTTACCTTCACCGCGTTTACCAACTCGTACCATTGGGTATTTTAAACGGTCTGGGTTATAGGTTTTCCAGCGCACTGAACGGCCACGCAAACATGGGCGGATTTGGTGTTCACCTAACGTTGAGTCGTCATACATTGTTTCATTGGAAATGCGGCTGATAACACCGTCTTTCACATGAACTTTTAATGGACAGCGGCTACCACAGTTTACTAAGCATGCGCTATAGCTGATTTTTTCGCTGACTTCGTCAGGCATGATCGCTGGTGTTTTTGCTTGAGCAGCAAAAGGAAGAGTGATTGAGCCAGCAACAGCAGCGACACCCGCAACGGTTGCAGAGGTTTGTATAAACTCCCTCCTGCTCAGTTCTCCAAATTGAGTATTTATTTTATTTTTATGCATTGACATTGCCTATATGTAAATAACAACATTACTTTCTTGTTTTATATGTTAAAAAAAGTTTCTGTTGAGTTACATGATTTACATCAATGTTATCCCTGATAAGATAAATGTATTTATTTAATTTATAAGGATTTTTTGTTTGCTATAACATAGATTAGTTCTATTTCTATTAACTATCGAAGTATTAATTATTATATAACGATTGAGTCAAAGTAAGGAAAAAGAGGGATATCTCCCTCTTTGAAATACTACTTTAGGTGTAGATGGATAAGAAAATTTAACTAATCACTTAGTATTAATTATTTTTCTGGGGAATAGCCTATCATCCTAACATCATTTCCGGTAGGTGATTGATGTACCATCAGATTAAATTGCGGAAGGATGGAAAAGATATGGTCAAAAATGTCTGACTGTATTCTTTCATACTCCACCCATACGGTTGTATTCGTAAACGCATATATTTCGATTGGGATACCATTTGAGTCAGATTCTAGCTGTCTGACCATAATCGTCATATTTTTGTGAATATTAGGGTGTGATTTTAAATAAGCTTCAATGTAAGCCCGGAAAGTCCCTATATTTGTCAGACGACGTTGATTTAAAGGGATTGCTTTATCATCAGGTAGGCTAGAATTAAAGACTTGAATCTCAGATATTTTTTGCTCGATATAGGGCTCAAGTAAATTTGCTTTAATACAGTACGCTATTTCTTCAGATGTTAAAAAATGCACACTGCTAGCATCTAAGCGGACACTACGCTTAATTCGGCGCCCACCAGACTCTGTCATTCCTTTCCAGTTTTTGAATGAATCAGAAATAAGTGCATAGGTAGGAATAGTGGTTACTGTGTTGTCCCAATTACGGACTTTTACCGTAGTTAAACCAATATCAACCACAGCGCCATCAGCACCGTATTTAGGCATTTCTAACCAATCGCCAATGTTAACCATGTTGTTGGCTGAAAGTTGTATCCCAGCAACTAACCCCATAATAGGGTCTTTGAACACTAGCATCATAACAGCGGTCATTGCACCAAGACCGCTGAGAATAATCAGAGGCGATTTGCCTATTAATAGCGCAATAATCATGATGCCAATTAGAATTGTGGCAATCAGTTTAAGACTTTGAAATATTCCTCTAAGAGGTAAATGCGCGGTTTTGGCAGCACGTTGGAGTACACCAAGTATAATATCAAGAACGGAGTAAAGGGTTAGTAAGCCAAATAATAGGCACCAAGCCTGTGAGCCGACCTTTAGAACGGCTTGTGCAGTCGAGCCTGAATGTAACCATAGCGTAGCTTGGATATTGACAACAACACCTTGTATAACAAATGCAAAGCGATTAAAAAGATTATGTTGAGTTATTAAATGAATCCAAGTTCCTGCACTTTTTTGCCCGCGCTTTTCGAGTTGAGGAAGTAATATTTTATGCAGAATTAAGTGTAATACGCAGGCGACGATTAGAATTAAACCGAGCACCATAAGTAAAGAGGCGAGGTTAGCGTAATCTTGGTTGAACTGACGTACCCAGTCTAGCAGTTGCTGCTGCATGGTTTCTCCTTCTTGAGGGTGTTAGGAACAATGGTTTATAAAAATATTCGATAGTTTAAAGACCTTATCATATTCACAATGAAAATTCATGGCGAACAATATTAAACTCCGTCTTAATTCTTATTGTTAGTTCTAAGTATTGTGCAGTATATGAATGCAATATTAATGACAATAAAGTCATTATAAAGGAGCGGGTTCGTTAATTTGATTAGTTATGTAACATTTACATAACATTACATGTGATAAGGATTTTCTGATTGCGAGTCTTCATAACTAAGCATAATGTTCTACAAACTTCCTAATGTTATATTAACTTTGCAGGAATTTATTATGAGCATACTTAAAAAGCCGAATCGTTCTGTTCTTTTGCAGTATATCTTATTACCCGTTATTGCCTGCGCTCCATTTCTCGCTAATTCATCCCCTAATGGCAATCAAGGCCAAGGGAATGGTAAAGGAAATCAACAAATTCATGGAAACAAAGGAAATCAGAATAAAGATAAATCGAATAAAGGGGATGGTAATCAACAGCTAAAGTATGCCAAAGCAAGCGAATCTTACGATAAGAAACGAGGTTCTAATATTAGTTTTAATGTGAGTTTTGGTAATGTAAGGCCTTTGGCCATTGAATATGGTTTGACGGGTTATCAAGGGTTGCCGCCAGGCATTGCAAAGCAAGTTGGTCGGGGTAAACCGCTTCCTCCAGGTATTGCCAAAAAAGCGTTACCTTCAGCTTTTTTAGCTCAATTACCCGTTTATGTTGGGTATGAATGGAAAATCAGTGGCCAAGATCTTGTCTTGGTTGCGATAGGAACAGCGATAGTCGCAGAAATTATTGAAAATGTTTTCGAATAAAATAAAAAAAACGACCTTGATTTCAAGGTCGTTGTGCAAAATAAATGCAATTAACGCTAATGATTAGGTAACTAAAAGGTCTGATTGACTAAAAAATGATTAACTCGCTTACATAAAACGTTTAGACAGTAATTCAACAACTTCTTGCACACTGCTGATAAATTCTTTGATGCTGTTCATCGATAACTCCAAGTTAAAATGTGATCCAGATCACGTGAGAGCATTTTAGCCATTAACATGTTAATGTCAAGTTAATATTAAAAATAATTTTAAATATTAAATTATTTTTTAAATGAATGTCTGGCACTTGTTTTTGACTGCAAGTTTTTACCACAAGACATGCAAAAATCCATAAATGGGCACAAAAAGTGTGAAGAATTGAAAGGTAATTTTTATAATATGGTGTATGGTTAATCAGAGGTTAGGTAATGATTTGATTGATAAAGGAATATAACTCATGATTGCTTATGTGAACGGCCAGTTTTTACCTGAAGAAGACGCATCAGTATCTGTTTTTGACCGTGGGTTTCTATTTGCGGATGCAGTATATGAAGTGACAGCAATAATTAACGGTAAGCTCGTTGACTTTGATCGTCATATGGCTCGTTTACAGCGTTCTTGTGCTGAATTACAGCTATCACTACCTTATGATTTAGCAGAATTAAAACAAATTCATCTTCAATTAGTTCAGAAAAATAATATCGAAGAAGGGCTTGTATATCTTCAGTTGACCCGTGGTAATGCACACCAACGTAGTTTTTTATATCCGGATAAACAGACGAAGCCAACATTAGTCTTATTTGCACAAAAGACACAGATTGTTGAAAATGAAAAATCAAAATATGGAATAAAAGTTGTCACTGTAGATGATATTCGTTGGCAGCGTTGTGATATTAAAACAGTTGCTTTATTAGCAGCTTCGATGGCAAAAGAATACGCTAAACAGCAAGGTGCAGACGACGCTATATTTGTTAAAAACGGCTATATTACTGAAGGAAGTTCCAGTAATTGTTTTATTATTAATCAACAAAACCAAATACAAACACGGGGGTTAAATAATGAAATATTGTCAGGTATTACTCGCCAAGCGATATTACAACTTGCTAGAGAACAACAAATAGACATTGTTGAAAAGCCATTTAGTATTGATGAAATGTTAGAAGCCAAGGAAGTCTTTATTACCTCGGCGACAACATTAGTTTGGCCAGTTATTATGGCGAATAACCAATTCATTGGGGAAGGTAAGCCGGGGAAACTAGCTATCCGGCTACGAGAGATATACTTGCAAAAATTAAAATAATCACATGAGATATCTAAATGTTATTTTAATTGCATAAATTCTTTAACTGAAGAAATGGTTACCATGCCATCCAATGCCTGAATACTTTGCTGGTGGAGTTCTGGCGTTGGAGCGGCACATAAATCCTCAAGTACTGTAACAAAATACCCTAAATCATGAGCCTGTCGAGCAGTGCTTTGAATGGCCTTTACGGTACTAACTCCGCCAATAAACAACTCGGTAATATCATTATCGGTAAGCCATTTATGGAAATGATTTCCTGCAAATGCAGAAACCCCTTTTTTAATCATTACTGGGTCACGAAATGCCACTTCAAGGTCATGAGCCCAATGACACCCAGTGCCACTTAATTTTAAGGCTCCAAGTTTTTTAGCTTGCTGAAACATAGGGGAGCCAGCAGGAACATCGTGATAATTGTCTGAAAACCCAACCTTAACCCAAATCACGGGAATATGATGGTTTCTTGCATATTGTGCCGCTTGATTAGCTTTTTCAACGATTTTTCGCGAGCAAGTTTGCTGGTAACTCGAATTAGATAAGCCATTTTTACCAATTATCTCTTCAATGAGATCAATAATTACTAATGCCTTGGACATTATTGCCTCTTTTAGGTGTAAGTATATTAACGTATAACGGCGTATATTATCTGGAAAAAAGCGTGAATGCTGTTAACTCAATAACATTATTCGATTTAGGGTAAGTCAATAATAAAACCAATACCTTGATTGTCTAATCCATCAGTAACTCTAATTACAGCACCGATTTTATGGGCTAAATTCTGGGCGATTGATAAACCTAAACCGCTTCCGGTTTCCATTGTTCCAGGTACTCGATAAAAGCGAGAAAATATAAGCTGGCGACTGTCTTCTGGAATTCCACGGCCGTTATCTTGAACAGAAATAGTCCCACCAAATGGGGTAAGGTCTTTTAAAATGACCTTGATTTTCCCTTTTTCAGGGCAATATTTAATCGCATTTTCAAGCAGATTAGTAAAAATATTACTTAATGCGAGTTTATCTGTGAGGATATAAAAAGATTTTGGGCTTTGGAGTTCGACATCAATATCTTTGTTAATGGCGTAAGGTATGTGTGAAGATATTAAATGGCTGATTAATGCAGGCAGGTCAACTTGTTCTTTATTTAGCAAGAAATTTTCAGTTTCTAAACGAGCTAAGTCAATTAATTGATGTGATAGAGAGGCCGCACGATTTAAAGTTTCTTGCATATCATTAATAATTTCGCCTTTTTCTTTTGGATTATCAATTTGCATTAACAAATGCAATTGAGCAATAACAGCCGCAATCGGCGTCCGTAATTCATGTGCGGCGTCTGCCATGAAGCGCTTTTCACGTTGATTCGCAGCATCAACACGAGACATAAGGTTATTTATTGCAGCAATAATAGGCCGAATTTCTTTATATTGCTCTTTTGTTTCTATAGGAGTTAAATTACCCGGCTGACGGCTGGAAATGAGTTTTGCTGATTGTCTTAAAGGCCGCAAACTAAAATAAGCGGTAATTAAAATTGCTAGCAACATAATACCTAAAATGAAAGCGAGGGGAATGGCTGTTCCTTCGGCTGGATTACCTAATAAGGATTTACGATCACTATAAGATTCAGCAATGACAACCTCAAAGGTTTTTTGATCATTCCATGCAGAAGTAAAGTGCCAGTCTTTATGTAATGCAGCGAGCTCAGAAACGGATTTAAGGGAGGGAACATGTAATTTGTCGCTGTTCCGGTAATAGACATTCCCTTGTTTATCTCTGACAACCATAAAAGGCCGATAACTAATATTATCGCCACTTTCCATTGCGCTAGAATAAAGTTCTTGTAGGTTGTCGGCTATTTTATTGAAATATTCAGGTTTATCAGCAACCACATCAAGTGTTTTAGCAAACCCTTGAGTGACGATATTCTGTTGTGCATTTAACTCATCATGAATTGATGGCCAATAAAAAAACTGGAGCCAGCCAACTAATAATAACCAAAGAAAAATAACGGAACTGATTTGTAGCCCGAATGTATAAATAAAAAATGATTTAACTTTCACTTAGTGGCACTTCTTTTTTTAATAAATAACCAATGCCACGGATAGTAATTATACGGTCTTTACCTATCTTTCGGCGTAAATTATGAATATGAACCTCTAAAGAGTTACTTTCTACATCATCCAATCCAAATAGACGCTGCTCTAAATCCGTTTTTCTGACAACATTATCTGCATTTTTTATTAATTCATAGAGTAATAGGTATTCTTTCCCGGATAGCAGTAGCAATTGCTCATTAAGGGTTACTTGATGATTAAGTGGATTTAATTGCAGGTTACCCAATTGCCATATTTCAGATGAAAACCCAGCCATACGGCGACTAACGGCTTTCACTCGGGAAATAAGTTCAGGCATAGCAAATGGTTTTGTTAAAAAGTCATCAGCACCTGAATCTAAACTAGAAACTAAGTTATCCATTTGGTTTCTTGCCGTGAGAATGATTATTGGAATAGTTTCGCCCATATTACGCCAAGCTATGAGCTCGTCATGACCATCGCCATCAGGTAAGCCCAAATCTAAGAGCATTAGGTCAAAATTGCGAGATGCGAGTTGTAACTTTGCATCAGCAAGTAGCCTTACCCAACAAGGATTAAAACCTGCAAGCTCCAGCCCACGACATAGTGCTTTTCCCAATTGAAGATCATCTTCGACTAATAGGATATTCATATTATCACCTCTACTAGCCAGTATAAGCAGGCAGTGAGCGTCAGACAATATGAACAGTTCAAGTTTGAAGCGTATTTAAGCATATCTTAAGGTTGGTTTAACCCATCTTTAAGGTACAAAAAAATAGACTGTTTATTATCGTTTTATCATTCAAGCAATAAGAGCATTGATAATGAAACACGCATTTTATGAGGTGCCATTGTTTATAGTCGCAATCGCGCTTGCTTTAATCTTTATTGGAAAAGATTTTAATAATACGTCTACAGTTAGTTTATCACCCCTAAAACTAAATGAAATTTCTACTTGTGCAAATATTACTAACTGTATTTCGCAGGTTAGAACAACTAATGAAGAGAATGAAAAGTTGAATCCAGTGAAACAAATTAAAACCTTTCTTAGGCATAAAATCTATTAATTAAAAATGAGTAAAATTTAGATATAAGAAATTTAAAACAACTAGCTGCTTTAATAATCAGTGTGTTACCTTGCAGTTGTTCTCTGGCTGATGAAAGTACTTTTGTTGTTGGAGGGGAGGAGTCAATATTGCGCCAGTTTATGAAGGTGTAAAAAGCCTCACGTATTAGTAAAAAAGGAATGTCATAGGGTAAAACATTCCTTTTAAGTATTTGGTTAATCCTCTGTTGTTTCTTCTGGGACCCAACCATCATCCATCCATATTTCTTCCAGTATTTCTTCAATACGAGTTTTATCCTCCGCTATTTTTGTTCCTGAAATATTAACGCGTTGTTGTGAGCTAAACCCAACCCGAGTTACCATATCAGGATATTGGTTCTGAAGTTTGCGTAAAATCTCAGTTTCAAGAGCTTGTAAAACCACTGAACTGGGTTTTTGCGGAGCGTTTTTATCAAATAATACTTCGATACGTAACATGATAGCCTCTAGTAAAGACTGTATTAATATACAGTATTTTTAGAACTATTAGGCAAAAAAGTCAATATAGAGCTGCAAATATTTTTATCAGTAAATTGAGTGAAAAAATAATATCAATATAAAACAAAAAGTTAATCTTATGAGCGCTTGATAAAATAATTGTCAGAAAATTAAAAATAGGTATTCTATAAAATATATTTGATGAAGGTGAGTTTCGATTAAATGTTACATGCTTTAAGAATTAAAAGTGAAGATAGCCAAGCGATAGCAATGATTAACCAGTTATATGACACCGCTTTTCCGTTATATGAACAAAGAAGCTATCAGGGAAGAAAGGCAATATTGAATCATAGCGATTATTATTTGCTCAATTTCAAAGAAAATGACATTTTCATTGGTTTTATTGGTTGTTGGAAAATCGAAGGTTATTATTATATTGAACATTTTGCCATTTCCCCTGCATTAAGAGGGCAAGGTTATGGGCAAAAGGTACTAAAACAGTTTTGTCATGATGTAGGCAAAGTGATTCTAGAAATAGACCCTATTATTGATGAAATCAGCCAAAAACGTTGGTCTTTTTATCAGTATTGTGGTTTTCAACAAAATGAATACGCCCATGCTCATCCAAGTTATTACCCAGAAAATAAGCCGCATGAGCTTAGGGTGCTAAGTTATCCAGAAGAGATTGCTCAAGAAACGTATCAGCAATTTAATCACATCTTACAAACGGTTGTGATGGATAAAACGCTATTATAGTTCTTCATATCGATGGTGTTAATCAGGTATATAGCAATAGATAAGTTCGGGATCATTATCATCTAAATTTTCAATGTAGCCACTAGGAACAAAGCCAGCTTTTATTAAAAGCTGTTGAGTGGCTGTATTTGATTGATTTGTAGAAGTAAAAATCTTTTGGGGTTTACTCTGCATTTTTAGTTTATTAATTAAAATGAGGCCAAGGCCTTGTCGACGATGGTTTTTATTTACCATTAATAGCTCTATAAAGGCATGGGAATAGAAATGATAATGTAGAACGCCATAAGCCAATATTTCGTTGTTGGATTCCAGTACATAACATATTCCTTGCTCGCTCCATTGGGTAATGTCTTTATAGCGTTCTGCGGTCGCAATGGTATCTATGGAAAATATAGCATTTATATCAATTGGTGTTGCTACTCTAAAGTTAGTTTTCATTATTAATCAGTTATTTGTCAATGCTAAATGTATTAATTCAAAAATATTATAGTATAGGATGGTTTAAATAAAAGGTTAATATGAAAACTTAAAGTAAGCTCATTACAATTATTGGTTTTTAACCTATTGAATTAAAACAATTTTAATCTTATGGGCAGTTAACTAAAAATCTACCATAAAGCTCGCTCTTTGCTATCATTGAGTCGTTGTTAATCTATACAGTGGTAATTCTTATCAAATTTAAGAAATATAGAATATGATTAGCCTAATTTTCTTATTATTGGGGAATAAACCATGTCTCAAAATATTTATGATGACCCTGATTTTTTTGCAGGCTATGCAACATTGCCTCGCTCAGTCGAAGGGCTAAGTGGTGCACCAGAGTGGGATGCAATACAACGGTTATTACCAGATTTAAATGGGAAATCTATTATAGATTTAGGTTGTGGTTATGGCTGGTTTTGTCGGTGGGCAAGTGCTCAAGGGGCAACACAAGTAACAGGCGTTGACCTCTCAGAAAAAATGTTAACAAAGGCGATTTCAATGACAGATGATTCCGCTATAACATACTTACGTGCTGATTTGGAAAAGTTGAGCTTACCTACTGAACAGTATGATTTGATCTATAGCTCGCTGGCTCTACATTATGTGGTCGATATTTATTCTCTATTAACTAAGTTATATCAAGCTCTAAATCAAGGTGGGAGGGTGATTTTTTCTGCAGAACATCCAATATACACCGCACCACTTATTCAAGAATGGTGTATAGATAAGTATGGTAATAAAGCCTGGCCGGTTAATCAGTACCAGCAAGAAGGCAATAGAATTAGCCATTGGTTTGCTGATGGTGTCGTAAAGCAACACAGAAAATTATCCACTTGGATTAACTTATTAATTTCTGCTGGGTTTGAAATAATTGAACTGGACGAGTGGGGGCCATCGTGCGAGCAAATTATAGAAAATCCAACATTAGATGAGGAAAAAGAGAGACCAATGATATTTATTATTAGTGCTCAAAAGCCATAATTAAAACCTTATGTTTTGGTAAAGTTTAATACACATCACAAGGCGATTTATTATGGTTCAATGAATCGTTAAAGACTGTTGTTGGTATAATGCACGCAACGGCTTATGACTAGTTACTATGAGAAATATAGTCATGGGTAGTAATTGACAGGTATGTGTAATGATTGTTTGTTAGTAAGAGTAGTAATAGCGGATATAAAATGAAAAGAGAAATGTTGTCACCTGCCTACACGACAAATTTTGATGAATTAGCAGTGGTTAAAGTTAGAAAATAAGTTGGATTTTTACCCGACTTTTGCCCACCTAAAATTTCATGCATAAAAAAACCAACCGTAACAGGTTGGTTTCTCTATAATAGATTGGTCGGCATGATAGGATTTGAACCTACGACCCCCGACACCCCATGACTATATACAATTAAAACATAACCTATTGATTTTAATGTTATTGTGATTGATTCGACTGTATAGGGAAACAGTGGATTATTGGTCATTTTGGTATTATATGAATCAAGGAGTTACAAGCTGTTTTACACCATTATCCCACCTTAATTTCAGCATGCGGTACGCTGACCCACTCAACATGATCTTGCGTATAAATTTTAGTGGATTTCGCATCACTATGCGCCATCCTTGCTTGAGGATCTACGCCTGACTTCTCAAATAAATGAGCAGCTAAAGCCCTTATTTCATGAAATGTTGGCCGTTGTTCTTGTGGTAAGTCTGCATATGCTCCTGCTTTATCCCTTGCCTTTGAAAATGCTCGACTTAGATAACTAGGTACTACTTGTGTAGGGTGCTGAACCTCTGAGCTAATCGGGTTGCTGTTTTTTATTGGTAGCCGATGAACAACATAGGGGCTTGCAATGTTATCTCTGCTTTCCTCGATGATCCGCTTTAATTCGCCACCGATTGGAATTGCAACATGGGCCGCTTCTTTATCTTTAACCTTTTGCCTATGGATATATAACGTTCCATAGATACCATTTACTGGCACATCAAGCCATACACAACCGCAAACGCCTTCTTTGGGTTTTTTAATGTTGTATTTTATTCTTGAAACTTCAAGCCTTGCTTGTGTTGTCTGTAAAGCTAGATCCATAGCTGTACGTAGCCAAGGCTCCGCAAAATTGCGTATTTTAATAAAGTTTTCAAATGATAGACGCTTTCTTTGTTTTCCTTCCAATCTTCGCATTTTCTTACGTGCGGCAGGATTATCTAGCATTAATGATTCATCCATTGCGTAGCTAAATATTTTCTTCAAAAATAATACTTTCCGATTTTGGACGTTAGCAGATCCATCAGCGTGGTAATGGTTTATATAATCGTTAACATGCTCTAGAGTAATATCACAACAAGCAATATCACTAAAAAACTCTTTTATGCGCTCAATGTCTTTTTTCCAATCGGATAGGGTGCTTTTTGCTGGCTGCTCATCTTTAACAATGCGCTCCATTAATCTATCCATATGAATAGATAAAGCTTCACCTTCACCCTTGAGTCCGCCAGACTCATTAATTAGCCCATTTAAGCTGACAGCGGTTTCTGGGCGCATTCTTAGGTTATACTCACGCGCGACAGCGATTGAATAGGCACGGTCGGTGCCTATGGTTTTTCGTTTGCCTGTTATCAGTGTTAACACGTAACGCTGGCGGGTTTTGTCAAAGTTGAGAAAGTCTGGCAAGTGTCTGTATTGCCTATTTCTTGGCCTTGCTGCCATTTACTGTTCCTCTATCAAAGCATTTACATGGCTTGAGATTGAAGACGCGACACCCATTTTTTCACTAGAAAAAATCCAGACTGACTGATCTATAATTTTTCCATTAATAACCCCATTAGAAACCCATCTTTTAAGTGTTTTTGGGGTGGGTATAGAGTCTTTTTCAAACTCGCGCTGAGCCCATTTACTGGCCTTCATCAATTTACCCATGCTATTAATAGACATAATCACCTCCACGCCTGCCGCATACAGACTTAAAAATTAAATATCGTCGTTAACTGGTTTAATTAAATGCTGGTGGATAATAGACACATACTTAGCTTGATGAATTGCATCAGCTAATGCATTGTGTTGTTCTCCTTCAAATTCGAGTGTACGCTTAGGATCAATACCAGCATTGCGGCCTAGCTCTACAATTGTTCTAACACAGCGATTGTTCCAATGTTTCCAGAACGGATCTAAACCGACAGCATCATATGCGTTACGCAAAATAACATTGTCAAAATCAACGCCATTACCCCACACCTGAACATCATCAGTTAGAACTCTCTCGGCAAAAAGATTTAGGTCGGCTAGTGATTCTTCTAACTCATAACTAACACCAACAATTTCCGATCTAGCTTCAGCGCTTTGCTTTATCCACCAAAGGACGGTATCAGCATCGATATGAAGACCCGCACGTTCGCAACTTCTTAAATCAACCACACTATAAAATGTAGGGCCAATCTCACCCGTTGTTGGTTCAAAAGTCACAGCACCAATGGACACAATAGCGGCATTGCCTTTATTGCTCATAGTTTCTAGATCTACCATTAAGTGTTTATATTTCATTGCTAGTCCTTATCTATGGGGTGTATATTAAATTTCAGTTATTTAATTTAGTAACTTGTGCCAAGGAGGCTAAAATGAGACGCAATAAAGAAAATACAACCTGGATTGATGTGGCATCTTGTCTATTTAGGGGTATTAGCTGTCTCATTGGCGCTTTGGCTATAATCATGCTTTCTGTTTTGGTGCTCTTAGCACTGTTTTACGGATTGAAGTAAAAAATCAGCCCGAACATATAAGGTGTCAGTTGGGAACTCCCTGCTCGAACTCCAAGTTACATCGCCGCTATATAAATTAACTGGATATACAGGTTTATTTATCTCCTCTGGTTCAGGGTCAACCTGTAGCCATATTAATTCTGGTGCGGTAGGGCAATTAATGCTTTCTGGTAAGCTATTAATTAAACTCTCTCGTGATGCTTGCCAACTAATCCACATTAAATCTACATATTGGTCAGCGTAATTTGATCCGTTATTTGCACGTTTAAGTTTTAATTCAAATTCTGACGGGTCGCTAAGTGACTTTATTTCCGCTTCAAATTGCTGTCTTGATTTATCCATCACAACCCCTTTAGGCTCATGCCGTAGTTATCATTAATAACTCTCAATGCTTCTTTGTCATAGTCGTCAAAATTAGAACAGTCGATATTATCTAAACCTGACTCTTTTAAAATATCTGCTCCTGCTGTCGGTTGATCATGTAATTTTTGTAGTAAAACCACTGCATAAATAATCCCTTCTTGAAATTCTGTTAATTTCATCACTCCACCTTAATCTTCTGTCTTCACATACCAATCAACAAGATTATCAATTGCAGTATTGATATATCCTGATTGCTCTTCTTCGGTTAATTTATCCCATTCGTCCTCAGTAATACCCAGCCCACATTCAGAGTCAGAGCCAATCTTATTTGTCCTTGCAACTAAAACCATTTGCTTACTCATATTCATTCCTCTTATTGCATCTATTTAATCGATATGATTAAAATAATTCATCATTGTTTTTAATTTATAACCTATAGTTAATTTGAACTTTCTAATTATTTTTGTAGTCCTCGCCGATGCTTCCTGTGTCGGCATTTTTTTATTCATTTCATCT
>NZ_JAMPPE010000022.1:0-81773 GCF_028480905.1 Providencia sp. PROV156
TAGTTGAATAAGGCTAAGTATCTATTTCTTATGGAGGAACGTCTATGATATCTCCGAAGGAAATTGTCGGGAGTAACATAAAAAGGATCCGTTTAAAAAAAGGGTTGAGTGGAGCTGAGTTGGCTGATCGGCTGTTATGTTCGCAACAACATATTTCTCGTATTGAACGAGGGCTTACTCGACTGAATATGGCGCAAATCTATTGTATTGCGGATTGTCTTGACGTCAATATTCAATGGTTATTAGAAGGGGTAGGTTTTCTGGTTAATCCTTTAGACCGAATATATGACCAAATGTATTACTTCCAAGCAGAAGGTTTATTTTAGAGTTCTTGCTCATTATTAAAATAAATAGAGTTAATGATTATGTTAATGAATACTCCTCCATCGGAAATAGATTTATTTATTGGAATTAAAATAAAACAGTTACGAAAAGAAAAAGGATTAACGGGAAAGGAGTTAGCTCGATGTCTTGGTGTTAGCCAGCAGCAGGTTTCGCGCTATGAACAAGGCATTAATTGTGTGCATATTGATTTGCTCGCTAAATTATCAGAGATGTTTAAAGTTCCTATTCAAACATTTCTACCCAGTAATGATATTTAATATCCTTATTTTTATTATTTATCTTAAATATATTTAATTTGAAAAATTAAATATATTTAAATTCTATTTTATTTTCTCATTGCAAGAGAGTGTTTGTAATGAGCAATGTAGTCTAACACTCAATATTTATTGAACAACAAACATAGGAAATAATCTTCATGAAAATGAAAACCATTGCAATGGCAACGTTTATGGCGCTGGGTTTAGCCTCTGCAGCAAATGCAGCAGACCAAGGCCACGGTAAAGTGACATTTAAAGGTTCAATTATTGATGCACCGTGCTCAATTTCACCGGATTCAATTGACCAAACTGTTGAACTGGGTCAAATCTCCAACATGGCTCTTGTGGATGGCGGTAAGTCTAGCCCACGTATATTTGATATCGCCTTAGAAAACTGTGATGTGACTAACTTAACGAAAGGCGTGCAATTAACTTTTACGGGGGCAGCAGCATCCTTTGACACAACCAATAAAACATTGGGGATTGTGGGAACCGGTGCGGGTGCGGGCGTTCAAATCACCAATGGGAGTGGTAATGTTATTACATTAGGCACAGCAACCCCGTTCCAAAACATCCAAGATGGTAATAATACACTGCGTTTCTCTGCGTACTTAATGGGTAATGGTGGTGATATTTCAACTATCACTCCGGGTGATTTTAGCTCTGTCGCTGACTTTACTTTGTCTTACGAGTAATTCATAAAAAACCTCGCGCTACAAGGACGTTTTGCGGGGTTATTTTAAGCGGTATAGCACACAGGAGAAGAAAACCATGAAGTGGTTAGCGACTTATGGATTATTTTCATTAACGCTGAATCTGTGGGCGTTCACGCTCCCCGCGAATGCGCAAAGTTCGGTGAAGATGCGGGGCAGTATTATCGAAACCGCCTGCGCCATTGACGTCGGCAGTCGTGACCAAACCGTTGAGATGGGCAGTTTACCTTTAACACAAATTCGTCGTGATGGGCAAGGGCCTGCACGCCCTTTTGTTATTCGATTAGTCAATTGTGTTCTTGAACGACCCAACCCGAATAAGCCGAACTGGCAGTATTTTCGTGTGACATTTGATGGCCCACAATCTCGCGGACTGTTTGGGATCCAGGGGCAAGCGAAAGGGGTAGGGTTACAAATTCAGCGTGATGATGACGGTGAAATTGCGGTGCCTGGAAAATCCTTGTCGGCTCAGTTGTTGACGCTAGGGACACGGGATTTAGCCTTTCAGTTGCGCTTGGTGGCCAATCAGGACCCACTGGCTTCGGGGCAATATACCAGCTTATTACGGTTTAAATTGGATTACGAATAACCGTTTTTTGGTTGTCACACTGTCAACATGATGGGTGTCATGACGTAATGAATATAGAACAAATAAGAAGGTCGAGATGATGACCCTAAATTGTATTTCTGCGCCATTGTTAGGGATTAGCCGACCTCGTTGGTTGGGGTTGTTTGTGTCCATCGTACTCTGTAGTCAAAGTTATGCGGCTGACATTGAATTCAATACCGATATTTTAGATGTCAATGACCGAGCCAATATTGATTTGAGTCAGTTTTCACGTCCGGGGTATTTAATGCCCGGCGAATACCGTTTTACTGTGTTTTTGAACAAGCACAGCTTGCCTGAGCAAACGGTGTTTTATTATGCCCCCGATGACCAGCCGGATGAGAGTTTAGCTTGTTTGAGTCCGACGTTAGTGGAGTTGCTAGGACTTAAACCCGAGTTATTACCCACGTTGCAGTGGTGGCATCAAGGGCAGTGTTTGTCGCTGGCAAGTTTGCCAGGAACGGAAGTGAAAGCGGATTTGGCTGCTTCGGCGTTGTACATCAGTTTACCGCAAGCCTATTTAGAATATACCGCAGAGAATTGGGACCCTCCGGCTCGATGGGAAGAGGGGTTGTCTGGCGCGTTATTTGATTATAACGTCAATGCGCTGGTGGGGCAGCAAACCCGTGGCGGGCAGCGAACCAATATGAGCACCAGTGGTAACGGTGTTGCCGGGGTAAACTTAGGGGTTTGGCGAGCGCGTGCCGATTGGCAATTGCGCTTGGATAAACAACAAGGACAAGGTACGACAAGTTCGCTTGATTGGACCCGTTATTACGTGTATCGCGCAATTAAAGCCTTAGGGGCCAAACTCACCCTCGGGGAAGATTATTTAGTCTCTGATATTTTTGACAGCTTTCGGTTTACGGGGCTGAGCCTCATCACCGACACCAATATGTTGCCGCCGAATTTACGCGGTTATGCGCCTGAAATTACGGGCGTGGCTAAAAGTAATGCGACGGTGATTGTGAGTCAACAAGGGCGCATTATTTATCAAACGCAAGTTGCGGCAGGACCATTCCGCATTCAAGATTTGAATGATGCGTTAGCGGGTGAGCTCAATGTCGAAGTGAAAGAGCAAGACGGTTCAAGTCAAACGTTCACCGTGAGTACGGCGAGCGTGCCGTATCTGACGCGTCCCGGGCAGCTACGCTATAAGCTTGCGGCAGGGCGTCCGACAGACTGGCGCCATCATGTGAGTGGTGAAACCTTTGCGAGTGGCGAATTTTCGTGGGGGGTAAATAACGGATGGTCGCTGTATGGTGGAGGCATTGCGGCTGAAAATTACGCCTCTGCGGCGGTGGGGATTGGGCGAGACTTGCTGATGTTTGGGGCGTTGTCGTTTGATATTACCCATGCGCGTTCGCGTTTGAAAGGGTTAACGGAGATAGGGGATAAAACCTATCGGGGCAGTTCATACCGACTCAGTTATTCCAAACGTTTTGATGCCTATAACAGTCAAGTGACTTTTGCCGGGTACCGTTTCTCTGAGCAAGGCTTTATGAGTATGTCAGAGTATCTGGATGCACAATCGACGGGCGTGAGGCAATACAACAGTAAAGAGATGTACACCATCTCCTATAACCAACAGTTCCCTGAAATCGGTTTAAGTGCGTACATCAACTACTACCACCAGACCTATTGGGACCAGCCGGATAACGACCGTTATAGCGTGTCGTTAGCCCGTTATTTTGATATTGGCAAATGGAAAAACATCAGTCTGAATTTAACGGCATATCGAAATCAGTATCGCGAGACGAAGGATGATGGCGTGTATGCGTCACTGTCGGTGCCGTGGGGGGAAAAAGGGACGCTGAGCTTAAACAGCAGTTGGGATAAAAACGATAATACCCAGCGCGCCAGTTATTACGACCGAATCGACGAGCGAAGTAATTATCAATTGAGTACGGGATGGTCACGTTCCGGCGCCTTAGTAAGTGGCTATTACACCCATGATGGAAATTTGGCGCAAATTAATGCCAATGCCACCTATCAACAAGACCGATATCGCTCGGCCGGGTTGTCATTCCAAGGCGGCTTCACAGCCACAGAGAAAGGGGCGGTTATGCACCGTAATAACCAACTTGGTGGGACGCGAATTTTTGTGGAGACCGATGGGGTAGCGGATATTCCGCTGCGCGGGTATGGCTCGACGGTTCGAACGAATCGATTTGGGCAGGCCGTTCTGACGGATGTGAACAGTTATTACCGCAACCAAGTCAGTGTCGATTTGAACACGTTACCGGAGGAAGCGCAGGTTGCTCAATCCGTTAAGCAAGGCACGTTAACCGAAGGGGCGATTGGCTACCGCCAATTTGAGGTCGTGTCGGGTCACAGTGCCATGGCGCTTCTGCGTTTGGCAGATAACAGTACACCGCCGTTTGGGGCTCAGGTATTTAATGCTCGGGGTCAGCAAGTGGGTATGGTTGGTGACGATGGCAGTACGTATTTAACGGGACTGAATGCGAACGATATTTTACAGCTCCGTTGGGATGATAGCGTGCAGTGTGAAATCACGTTACCGAGTGTCTTACCGGATAATGACACGTTACTGTCGAATTGGTTATTGCCGTGCCATTCACCGGGGCGTCAGTCCTCTCCAGTGGTGAAGTCGGCAGCGGTAAGTACCCCCTTGCCGTCGGGAAAACCGGTGATGCGAGATGACCTGACCTGTACAACGTCGTGTCAGGCAGAGATGAAACCCGTGATTGAGCCTGCAAACTCACAGGCGACGCGGTGGTTACTCAAATAAACTAACGATATCGATTGGGTGATGTTATTCCGCTACGTCGAACGCAGCGGGTCACCTGAACGTCAAAGAATGACATCAAGAAGGCAATAAACATGAACAATGCAGTGACACATCCCCTCATCACTCAATCCTCTCGTGCGATGGTGATGGTATTGGGGGGCACAATACTGAGTACATTAATAATGTCATCGGCTCAGGCGGCGGTGGCTTTAGACCGTACTCGCGCCATCATCACAGGGGATGATAAATCCATTAGCTTAAATATCAGCAATGAAAATAAGCAACTGCCGTATTTGGCGCAAGGTTGGATTGAGAATGCGCAAGGAGAAAAAATCACAGACCCGTTTACGGTATTACCGCCCGTGCAACGTGTTGAACCCGGCGCTAAAAGCCAAGTGAAAATTCAGGCACTCCCCAGTGTTGCCGCGCTTCCGCAAGACCGAGAGTCGGTGTATTACTTTAACTTGCGGGAAATTCCGCCGAAAAGTGATAAACCCAATACGCTGCAATTAGCGTTGCAAACCCGGATTAAGTTGTTCTATCGCCCGAAAGCCATTATTCCAACGCGTGAGCAAATGGATAATCCGTGGCAAGAAAAAGTGACGTTGACACGTCAAGGTGACCAATACACGTTGGTCAACCCGACGCCCTACTACGTGACGATTGTGGATGCGGTACCACGTAAAGACGGCAAAACGGTGACGGGATTTGAGCCTGTAATGGTTGCGCCAAAAGGAAGTCAAGTCATGCCGGTCAGTGCAACGGCATTGGGCAATAGCCCGGTACTGACTTACATCAATGATTACGGTGGTCGCCCTACCCTGACATTTAGTTGTCAAGGTAACCAGTGTCATGTGGTACCGGAAAAGAAATAATCCCCCGAGCATATCGGAAAAGGAGTAAGCATGAGCGAACAGCATCGGTCATTAAACCAAAGTGTAATTGGCGCTGGGATGATCTTCAGTCTACTCAGTGCTTCCGCAATGGGAACAGCGCTGGATAAAGTGGATAACTGGGATGTGGATGGCGCGCATGGCACATTATATGTCACCGGGGCGTTAACGGAGAGTGCTTGCCGCTTAGCGATGTCATCCGCCTACCAAACGGTCAATCTCGGGACAACGGGAACGGGACAATTACAGCATGAAGGTCAGACAGGTACCCCTGTCGCGGTACAACTGCGTTTAGAAGATTGTTTAAGTGGTGAAAGTCGTCAGCGTAATAAACTCGGCAATTTATTGTGGAGTCCTGATATGCCTGCGATGAAAATTCGTTTCTTGGCGCCGGCCGATAGTCAAGAGCCACGACTCGCCGCGGTGACGGGGGCAAAAGGGATTGGGTTGCAATTGAGTGATGCGTCTCGGCGTCCGATAACACTGGGACAGTATAGTGCGCCTCAGTTAGTGTCGCCGGGACAAAATCAACTGACGTATTATGTGACCCCAGTTCGCACTTCAGCGGGGTTAAATGCGGGTGCATATCAGGCTCTCATTCAGTTTCAAGTGAGTTATGACTAGAGGGCATGATGATGCGAATAATCAGTTTCATCACACCGTGTTTTAAAGCTATTGTATTTTCGGCGCTCGTTTTATTTAGTGCTATTGCGTCAATGAGTTTTTTTTACTCGTCGGCTAACGCTGCAGATTTAGCAACCAATATTCAAATTCGCGTTACGGTCTATGGCGAGCCCGATTGTACCCTTGGTGGGGCGACATCGACATCCGTAGATTTTGGCGATGTACATCAGGCTCTAATTGATGGCGTATATAAGCGGTTACCCATTAATTACAATTTGGTCTGCAATGGCCTTTATAAAAATGGGTTAAAGATGCGACTGAATTGGACAAATCGACAAATCAACGGGTTGTCATCGGTCACTACGAATTTAACGGATTTAGGGATTGCAATTTATCAAGGTAATACCCGGTTAAGTAGTGGGGCAACGTTAAATTTTAATTACGGAAGCTCACCAGCTTTATATGCGGTTCCTGTTAAGCCAACGGGGAGCAATTTGACGGATGGGGGCAATTTTACGGGCAATATCACGATGACACTGGATTACCAATAGGACTATCTCAATGAAGCAACGCAATGTTCTCTTTTCGGTATGCATGTTATTTGGGATATTTAGCCAATGTGATGCATTAACCCTGAATATTGGCTTAAAGGGGCGTTTATTGGTTACGCCCCCCGAATGCATTCTTAATAATAACCAGCAGGAAGTCGTTCACTTTGGGGATATATTATTGCCTCGAATTGATGGTGTGGAATACAAGCATCGCGTTCCGATGACATTAAGCTGTACAGGACTCGTTAAAAATACCCTAAAAATGACATTTGTTGGGGCTGGGACATCATTTACCAGTAATGGCGCATTAGCGACGAGTAATTCGAAATTAGGCTTAGCCTTTTATGTCAATAATGTCAGGCAAGCGATAAATCAGCCATTCAATGTGGTCTATACGACACTGCCATCATTGGAGGTTGCTCCCATTAAAAACAGTGGTGCCAATTTCAGCGATACGGATGGTGGCTTTTTTACCGCACAGGCAACACTGAAAATTGATTATCAGTGAGATGGATTATGTGGAATAACAATAAAAAAAGACCGTGGATGAATATGCTCCTGTTGTGGTGTCTCGGGATATCATCAGCGAATGCAAATTGGTTATTTGATGGCACGCTGATTATTCCACCGGTGTGTCAATTAAGCCAAGACGACCCGATTAAAGTCTCATTTGGTAAAGTGGGGGTGAGAAAAGTGGATGGTGTTGCGTTTAAACAAACGATCCCCTATCAATTAAATTGTGTTGGTGATATGAGCCAACCGTGGGACATCAGTTTAACCTTTAGTGGTACGCCTGCGGGGAATGGATTTGACAATGCGACATTGCAAGCCATCTCACCGTTAAACAATGGAAAATTGGGGATCCAAATTCAAAAAAATGGTCAGCCGCAACCATTAAATAATGCCTTTTTAGTTGATCGAACCGCATTGCCCATCTTGTCGGCGGTGCCGGTTATGCGAGCAGGCTCTGAGCTGGTTGGTGATAATTTTACCGCCTCTGGCACATTAACGGTCATCTTTGAATAACGGCGAGGAGCATATTATGTCTAACCAATACCGCGGTTATATCGCCTGTGGACTTTTACTCTTTGGGATAACAACCAGTTTCGCTGCCAAAGTCGATTTTGATGGCACACTCATTGAAGATGCGTGTGATGTTTACCCGGGGGATGAAGCGATTGAATTAGATTTTGGTACGATTATTAATAAATATTTATATCTTAATACTCGAACACACAGTCAGCCTTTTGCTATTCGACTCATTAATTGTGATTTATCCCTTGGGCACGAGGTGAAAGTTACTTTTTTGGGAATGGAGAGTGCGGTTTTACCTGGGCGATTAGCACTGGATGGGGGGAGTCAAGCGAAAGGGGTTGCTGTAGGGTTAGAGACATCCTCCGGGATCGCACTTGCCATTAATCATGGTGTCTACACACAAGCTTTATATGCCAGCAATAACAATGTCTTAAATTTACAAGCTTACGTTCAAGGTGAGCCTATGGCCTTACAAAATAAGTCATTAGTTTTAGGTCCATGGTCAGCGACAGCAACGTTTAAATTAGATTACGAGTAACTTATTATGCGCATTGACTTATTAAAAGAAACACATCGCTTGAAGCCTCAATCTCTTTGGCTTTTGCTTTTTTTTGTTGCAATTTGTGCGACGTTATTGCCTGTTCGTAGTGCCCAGGCTGGGGCTTATGTAATGCCTATAAGTGTTATTCCTGGCGCTGGAGGTCAAGGGTTACCTAAGGTAACACAAGAAATTATCTATTGGGATGAAGATAATTCAACCTTAAACCCTTGCTATGGCGTAACAGAATGTTGGATTGGGCCGGATGTTTTATACTCCAGTAATTATCCTAGTTTAAGAGGTACTTGTGAATTTTATAATAACTGTATTGAAATTAGTGGGTATAGATACGCCTATCAAGTCATGAATGCATTTAAAGCATCAAAAGGGATCCCATATAGGGCAATATTTGATATAAGCTCATCTGATGCGACTTGTGTGGGGCTATTTTATGTTCCCCATAGACCGAAAAATAACGTGTTTGATTCCCAATTATGGCCAGGAAGTACTTGTGGTCAGCTACCCCCTGCAAATCAATTTTGCAGCATCAGTTTACCATCTTATGTCGATCATGGCTCAATAAGTAACTCGAATTTAAACGGGCAAATAAAAAGTGTTAGTGGTACTATCAGTTGTACACGACCAGCGAGTTTAAAGGTTTATGCGCGTTCAACAACGGGGGAGCGCTATATTTATATGAATTCGAATAGCGCCTTTTATTCTCGTCCGTTAATTAATAATCAAGACGGATGGTATGGGGTCAATATCTCTGTTTCAGGCAGTAATGTAAATAATCCATTTACGTTTACGTCTGAATTGCATACAACTACTAGTGCGATAACACCCGGTTATTATACTGGGAATTCGATAGTTATCATATCGTTTAATTAATATTAAAGATATTATATATTACTAAATAATAGTTAGGTGAAATTTAACTCGGTAAATAAGACTGTTTTCCAGGGATTCATTATATGAATTTCCTAGTTAAGCAGTTTTAGTTATTGAATATATTCATGCAAATAATTCTTGTATGGGATTATTTGTTGGGGGGATGAAAAACACAAAGTGTTATATGCAATGTTAAATAATGGTATTAATTCAATATGGTTTTGATTAGAATGAGCTGTTGCTGTAATTATATGTTAAAAATTTTAAATGAATTACAGTTGTTATTCATTATAGTGCCGTAAGTGGTTCATGATTTTGATGTTTATAACTTGTGAGTTTATAGGGGCGTGTATTCAATCCGGTGATTAACCTGTAATATAGGGTAATTTACCGGGGAATATTCATGGCTAAAGTTGATGTAAGGTGCCCATTTTGTCAACAAACTCCCTCAGTGAAAAAACATGGCTTAGGGAGCACTGGTCATCAACGTTATCGCTGCCAAGACTGCCGCCGAAGCTTCCAACTCGACTATGAGTATCGAGCCTGCCAGCCCGGTACCAAAGATAAAATTATCGACCTCACGATGAATAATGCCGGTATTCGTGATACCGCTAGAGCCCTTCATATCAGCATTAATGCGGTTGTTCGCACTTTAAAAAACTCTCACCGAGGCAGGTAACCTCTTTACCTCTTGATAATCTGCACATTGAACTCCTTTGCGAAGTCGATGAACAGTGGTCTTTTGTAGCTAATAAGAAGCAACAACGCTGGCTTTGGTATGCGTGGGAGCCCCGCCTAAAACGGATTATTGCTCATACGTTTGGTCGTCGAAACAAAAGGACTCTTCGCCAGTTACTGGCTTTACTGTCTCGGTTTAATGTGGCTTTTTGGTGCACGGATAAGTTCAGTACTTATGAGATATTGCCTAAACAAAAACACGTAGCAAGTAAGTTTTATACCCAACGAATAGAAAGAGAGAATCTGAACTTAAGAAATCGCTTAAAGCGTCTTAACCGTAAGACGTTAGGTTACTCTAAGTCGCCTGAAATGCATGACAAAATCATCGGCACATTCATCGAGCGGGAGCATTACCTATTGTGATGATCTCTATATTGAATACACGACCGTCTCTTACAACTATTGTTGCTTCACCGTATTCATTTAGATTACTGTTAAAAGTTACAAAATAGACTCCATTTTTTACAAGATTATTCACTATATAATATATTAATTGATAGAGCTTAATTTTAATGTATCACCAAAAGACAATATAGGGGAAAAATATAAAATCATGCAAAAAAATGTAATCTTTCATTATGTAAATTGAATCACTTTTACATATTTACCTTAAATTGTCCACTCCCCCTAAAATAAGACAGCTATAATTAGATTTTTTGTCCTAACAATTGCAGAGGCTAGATGAAAAAAGCGCGTTTTACTGAAACTCAAATCGTCAATATTTTAAAGCTCGCTGATTCTGGTATCAAAGTGGAAGATATCTGCCGCCAAAATGGCATTAGCAACGCCACTTACTATATCTATGGACTACCTCCGTTTTGTAAGTACTGAATGAGGTTTTAGGTTGTTGCTTACATCTATCTGGCATCAGAAATATCTGTGCCCAAATGGGTAATCCGCACACAATCGCCTCAACAACTGAACGGCTACGAAGGCCAATATAATAATCAGGTTCCGATCGTGCAGGTTTAACCTGTGGCCATTTTTCAATACTTTACAACTTTTAAAGGTATGCTATTACACTGCCGGTCCGTACTCTGTTTCTTTGTGAAGAATTGACCAAATAACTCTGGTATTTTATTGGCGACTGCAACGGTCGTTTTGTTAAATCCTCGTCGCTTTTTTAGCTGATTAACCCATTGATTTAAGTAACCCTCATTATTAGTTGCAGCCACCCTGACGACAGCCCAGGCTCTGTGAATTAATAAGGTTTGCAGATGCTTATCGCTTTTTTGGTCATGTTCATTAGCACCTGTCAGTTACCACTGGAGTGCAGCCTTAGTACAAGACCCAATCAGGCTGAGAAATGGTGGTCATTTTTGAATTCAGTTCCTTTGCTAATCGCAGCAACAACCGTAGTAGCTGTTTTAGAGCCAATACCTTTAACTTAGACAATCTGCTGACAGGCTTAGGATTGTCGAAAAACAGCATCAATTTCTTTATCAAAAAAGTTGATACGACGACCAAGGTCGTTGAAAAGAGCATAGAGTTCTGCGATCGTTCTACGCATTCTGGCACTAAGACCATTTTCTGCGTCTCCCTGTGTCAGCGGAACAGCGTGATGGATTCAGGAGACAGTCGCACCGATTGTTATTCCTCGGTCAAGCAGCAGTCCTCTGATTTGACAGATTGTCGCAGTGCAGTGATTAACAATACGCTGTCTTGCCCGATGCAGGGTCTGAATATCCTGCGGTTCCGGACTTTTGGGTAGTACGAATTGCATTGTTGGTTGCATCAGAGCAGTTGCGATAGCCTGTGCATCATTAAGCGCTTAAGTTCATCTTAGTTTGCGCTTTTCACCATAGGAAGATAAGTATCAATTTAATAGCTTGCATTAAATAAAAAAATAATACCACAACAGCCATCTTTACGGATATCCGTAAAGATGGCTTAGGGTTTAGTTTGATTAAGGTTCTAGCTTATGGATGTCATTGGGGGACCACAGCATTCTTTATTTCCCGCCTTAAGGGATGAAAGCGGTTTGACTCTCATTTTGTTGTCCTATCTACCCACTCGTATGATAAACATATCCTCCACTGTGAAAAATTCCTCCTTGTTCAAGACAAACATCACGTCCATAGCGTTCATAGTCAAAGTAATGGGATAAATGACCCAGTTGTGCTAAATCATAACAACCACTTTCTTGTATCCAGTAATAACCTAAATCATATTCATTATTGACTCCAGCTAATTGCTGGAAAGAATCTAAATTATCCGCTAAATGAATTAAATCATGGATTGAACTCGCTGAAGAACCGATTTCAATTGCCGCCTGATAAAGGTCAATTTCATCAGGCGATAACATGGCTAATTGTGTGGCTAATTCGTTCAACTCATCTAAAAGGCTGTATTCTGAAATGTACGACGAAAGGCCATCAATTGAGGATTCATAGTCCGTCAAGAAATACTCTTCATACTGAATACCATCAATGCCAATCCGCATTAAACAGTGTTCGATCTCTTTTGAGGTTGCTGGAAGCTCAAGCCACTCACCAACCAGTTCACCTTCGTTATATTTTCCTAAGTTTGTAATAAAAACAGAAATCATTCCCGATTTTAGGCATGGGGAAACCGTCGCTGTTATACGCATATTCATGTCCTATTATTGATGTATTGTGATTTAATTAATGGCGATATTTTGATAAAGGGATCTATTTCCCTTTAGAAGATGATATTGATATAAAATCCCCATTAGATGAAAACAGACAATCTGCTTTAAAAATGATTAATGACGTTTTAGAGCAGGATAATGAGTTGCCTTACAGTCCCGATAACATGTTATGCTTTCTATCATGATTTCATTTTGCGCGGGTTAAAACGAAAAAAGCCCCTGTCCAATAAACTAGGGTCAGTTCAGACTCACAGACTCCTAAGAGATGAAACCCCATCAGGGGTTTCCGTTAACTTATGGCTATCAATCAAACGTGTATTCACACTCGATACATTCATAACGAGCAAATACCACGCCATCTAAAGCTGAACCACTCACAGCCCCAGCAGTAGCTCCAGCTACTAAACGTCCAAATAAAGCGCCTACCGCAGCACCAGCAATCGTCCCTACAACAGGAACAGCAGAGCCGATAGACGCTCCAGCTAGTGCGCCTGACACGCCACCAGCAACAGCTCCTGTCTTTTTCCCTATATGACGTTCACGAATGCGAGTTGAATCGCAGGCCGGGCAACGAATGTAATTTTCCATGATAATTTCCTTTTAGGTTGATTTAAAAGCAAAAAAGCCCCTGTCCGTGAGGACAGAGGCTTTCAGTGATAAAGCTTCTTTATTGAATGAGATGTATTACGATAAATCGTGGTTAGTTATCATGCGTTTTGACGATTAAAATTCCCATGAAGAATATTTCCACCATTTCTCAATGAATCGATATAGTCGGCATACTACCACATTATTTCACTTCTCGTATTGCAAATGGATCTTCTATATGACATGGTTAAAGTCTTAGTGATTCATTGGATTATTCAATTTAGCAAAATCGAAAGGTGATATTGTTTTCTCCCGATTAGCATCCAAATAATCAGCCCACCACTGCACCATAAGCCTCCGTTCCTCAATATGCTCAGCTTTATGAATGTAAGCTGCCCTCACTGAATTACGTTCTTGGTGGCTCATTTGCCTTTCTACTGCATCCTTCGACCATAACCCTGATTCAATCAAAGAGCTACATGCCATTGTTCTGAAGCCGTGTCCGCACACTTCTGTTTTGGTGTCATAGCCCATGACTCGTAAGGCTTTATTGACGGTATTTTCACTCATTGGTTTAAAGGGGTTATGAGCGCCTGTTAAAATAAGTTCATGTTGACCAGTCCAAGCGTGTAATATTTTAAATAATTCTATTGATTGTTTGCTAAGGGGAACTAAATGAGTTGTACGCATTTTAGCTCCACGATGAGAGTATTTTACCCCGGGAATTGGTTCTCTTTTTGGAGGAATAGTCCAAAGAGCCTTTTCTAGATCAATCTCTGACCATCTAGCATAGCGTAGTTCACTTGAGCGAGTGAAAACAAGAAGACTAAGATTGACAGCTATTTTAGTCATAGGATGTCCCTTGTAGTTATCAATTCGAGTGAGTAGTTCAGATAATTGTTCCAGTTCAAGTGCAGGGCGATGTTGAGATTTCGCAGTAGTAATTGCACCAGCTGTATCAATAGCTGGATTATAGTTAATTATCCCGGATTGGATAGCGTAACGCATAATAGCGCCTATACGCTGCTGTAGCCTAACAGCGGTTTCAAATGCTTCTTTACTTTCAACTGCTCTAATGGGGAGTAAAAGATCAGGAGTATTTAAAGATGAAATATCTCGTGAACCAATAAAAGGGAATATATAAGTTTCTAAGCTTCTAATAACTCTCAAGCTGTGGGACTCTGACCATTTCTTATTTGAAGAGTGCCATTGCCTAGCTATAGATTCAAATGACAAGTTTGTATTTGAGATAATCTTGTTTACTCTTTTTTGTTCACAGGGGTCTATACCATTTGCAATTAGTTTTCTAGCATCATCCCGTTTGGTTCGGGCTTCAGATAATGAAATTGTGGGATATAAGCCCAATGCAAGGGTATTCTCTTTGCCTTGATGGCGGTAACGCATTCTCCAATATCGTGAACCATTAGGATGGACAAGTAGGTGTAGACCTAATCCATCTGTAAGTTTATATGGCTTAGTATCGGGTTTCGCTGCCCGAATTTTTGCATCAGTTAGCGGCATAACTAGATTCCAAAATAAAAATTGAGGGTATAATATATATCGAACTATTTTATACCCATAATTGTACCCTCACAAGAGGCTTGATGTAGGGAGAGTTAAGTTGAATTCGGTTGAGTTAAAAATGAAGAATTGGACTAGTATAATAGGTTATTTAAGAGGTTAGGAGAGTTATGTGGACTTCTGTTGAATAAAGGATGGTGCCCCCTGCAGGAATCGAACCTGCAACTAGCCCTTAGGAGGGGCTCGTTATATCCATTTAACTAAGGGGACTTTTGGAGTCGTAATTACGACAGCGAAGGCATTTTACTGTTCAGGTCTAATTGAATCAAGTTGTTACGGGCAAATAATCCAATTTATCTTCTATAAATATTTTTTTGACTATTTTTCACTCGAAAATAGGGTGATTATCATTTCTATAATTAAGGGAAGTGAGCATTTCTGCTTTGTACTAATTGTTCAATTTTCTTATAATAAGAATATGATTAAATGGCGTATAATTAGTCCTTAAGGGAATTAAATAACTCAAAAGGATTAACATAATTCTTTTTTTAGCCTTACTATAAGCAAAACAGTTATTACAGTGGAAAGTACCGTAGTGGAACGGTGCAGGGAATGGAGAAATGTTATGAAGTTTCGCATGACGGGTGTTTTTCTGGCAGGGGTGCTAATTGCAGGTTGTGCAAGTAGCATTGACCCAGAAACACATGAGCGTTCAGACCCCTTAGAAGGGTTCAACCGAGCAATGTTTAATTTCAACTATAACGTCCTCGACCCTTATGTGTTAAGACCAGTCGCTGTTGCTTGGAATGATTATGTCCCGATGCCTGCCCGTAATGGATTAACCAATTTTTTTGTTAACCTTGAAGAACCTGCAAGTATGTTGAATAGCTTTTTGCGGGGTGAAGTTACTCAAGGTTTCAAACATTTTAACCGCTTTTTCCTTAATACCGTCTTTGGCATGGGGGGACTCATTGATGTTGCATCAATGGCCAATCCTCAGCTAGTTAAAGAAGAACCCAAACGCTTTGGTAATACATTGGGTTATTATGATGTGGGCTATGGCCCCTATGTGGTACTGCCAGGATATGGTAGCGCAACACCGAGGGAACAAGGGGGGGACTTAGTTGATGATTTATATCCAATGCTAAGCTATCTCACATTCTGGATGTCAGCGGGTAAATGGGCACTGGAAGGAATTGAAACTCGAGCAAGGTTATTAGATTCAGATGGATTACTGAAAAACTCTTCAGACCCGTACTTAATGATGCGAGAAGCCTATTTCCAACGTAATGACTTTTTATCAAGTGGTGGTGCGTTAAAAGCAACAGAAAACCCAAATGCAGCAGCGATTGAAGACCAACTTGATTCGATAGATTAGTATATTGAATTGTTTTGGAAGGTTTATCACTCTCTTGTATACGAATGATACTAGAGAGTGATAAATAAAAAGCTAATCATTGTCTCGCTTTCCTCGTTGAGAGATGGTGTCAATTAAGGCTATTACCCCTAATACACCAATAAAACCGACAGTAAACAGTGTTCCCATAAAGCCTCCTAAGTTTTAGTCATTGTTGCCTCTTTTACATGCCTTTCGGCTTTAGCCAATAATAGAATATAGCGTGATTAATACAGTTTGATGAAAAAGCCATACATATTAGTGGATATCATCAGTATAAAATATGCTATTAGGTTGTACTTGCAAATAAGAACATTCAGAGAATGAATGGTAATCTAATGAAATATAAAACGATTTATCTTAAAAATGCGATAGTGTGTATTTTATAAAGAAATGATGAGGTGAACTCATGTGCTTAACATTTAATTTACATATGATGTGGGTTAGGGTCAAGAAAATTTATGTTAAGTTTTGAAAATTAGTGGGATGAGATAGTTGAAGTTGAAAATAATATCAGGGAGGGAGCTCCCTGATATTTAAAAATTCAATTAATTAGAATGTATAGTTGAAGTTTACGCCGTATAACCAAGCAGAACCTTCAGATTTGAAATGATATGCTGGAAGGATGCTTTCAGGAACATCTTCACTTAATCTTTCTTTAATATCCACTTTTTTACCGTGCATATAAGAAATACCCACATCAACAGAGGCATTTTCATTAAATGCATAAGTGGTACCGGCACTTAACCAGTAGCGATCTTGGTCAGGTATAGAAATTGAACGGTAATCTGAACGTACAGGTGTTTGGTCGTAGGCAATACCTGTACGGAATGTCCAGTTGTCATCATAGAAATAAGTTGTACCCAGTGCTAAACGCCATGCATCTTTAAAGTGCTCAGGTTTATGGAATAACTGTTCACCATCACTTTTTCTGTAAGCGGTTAATTCTTTAAATTCACTCCAGCCAGTATAGGCAACGCTGTAGTGTAAAGCCCACTTAGGCGCAACTTTATGGTACCCAGAGAATTCCCAAATATCTGGTAAATTAAGATCTAACTTACCTTTGACTTTTTCACCCCCAGTACCATGTAACTGACTTATTGATTTAGGTATGTCATTGGAATATTTGCCATCTTCAAACTTAACTTTAACTTTTGAACGATAGCTTAAACTTAAACGGTTATCATCATTGATTTCATACAAAATACCCGCGTTCCAACCATAGCCCCAATCATCCCCTGTTAATTTGGCCATAGTAGTACTGGCAGGGAACGAAGGTAAGCCTAATTTAGGTGCTAGAGCGCCAAGGTCACCTGCGTGGCGAGTAATTTCAGCATCGGCATACACGGCATTCAAACCCAAGCCAAAACTGAAATTATTATTTACGCGGTATGCACCACTTAGGTTCAGGTTAACAGTTTTTAGGTCTGTCTTACCGCCAATAGGGCCTGCTGCATAATTTTTATTAAAATCAGTGGCTAAACCAAAGTTGGTGGTCATTGAGGTACCGACTGCCCACTTATCATTAACTGGGAAGATAAAGTGAGCATTGGGTACTACAGCGCTTGGCGCAATATCGTTTGCGGTTGTGTTACTGCCGAGTAAAGAGCCACCCTTGCCTTTAATATCAACACTTGGGTCAATATAAACGGCACCAATAGAAAGAGAAGGGCGATCAAACAACATCATGGCAGCAGGGTTTCGGCTTCCCTCACTTGCGTTGTCGCCCATCGCACCAGCCCCCGAAAACGCGCGTCCCAGTGCGGATGTAGAATATTCATTAAGCAAAAAACCAGCCGCGCCTGCGTTGGATGATACAATTGCCACTGCTATTGCTAAAGCTGATCTAGAGAACAGGTTTTTCTGGTTCATGACCAAAACCCTCTTATGTTTTATTTTGAATAAAGCGACTTCTATCGCAAGAAGCGCAGAATTGTAGGGTCCCTTGCCGCTATGACAAATCAGACCAGTTACTAGAGTATAGGTCTGACCACCTGATATGTTGCAAGCTTGTTTTGCAGTTATTGTGACTTTGTTTTCAAAAATGCGACATATTTAACAAAATGGCAACATAAACTGACGAATTGGGAGCAATAAGTATACGAATACGGGGTAAGATCAAACTTATGTTTAATTATTAGCGATATATTTTGATACACACTAGTTTTTAGCACTTTTTCAGCGTTATGATAGCAGCTTAACAGTTTGTTTATTTGGAGAGTAAGATGACTGATGCGATTAACCGTTGTAGCGCGGATGAAACCGCAGCCTGCTGCTGTGTAGATGTGGGAACAGTATTGGATAATAAAGACTGTACTGCTTCGTATCAGCATGTTTTTGCTACACAAGGTGAAGCAGAAACCATGTTGAAAACACTCACAGAGAAAGCAAAATCTGTTGAGTCAGACCCTTGTGTAATAACCCATTCTATCAAGTCTGTAGAGGGTGGAGTTGAGCTGACGGCTGAGTTTAGTTTTAGCTGTGAAGCTGAAAGCCTGATTTTTCAATTAGGCCTTCGTTAATCAAACGATTGAATTTACTCTAATTTGCCTTTTATCACTAAAACGATGGTGTGATTAACGTTCAGTGGTAAAAGGCTTCCTTTATCTTTTCACTTTCTTCTATTGCAAATCGCTGTGTTTTTACTCTAAGTTGCGTACCTGCTCGCATTTTTTATTAATACCCATTGATAATTGTGAATTTTATGTTAACAATCATTACAGGTCAGACCTCTTTGTCCGCTTAGTGAGTTAGTTAACTATAATTTTCATTTTTGCTTTTAGCAGGAGCGACCATGAATCAATATCTCCACCATGGTGAAAATACAGATAAAACAAAAGAAAGGATCGCCATTGTCAGTGGTCTACGCTTGCCTTTTGCAAAGCAATCTACGGCATATGCAGGAATTCCAGCCGTCGATTTAGGTAAAGCAGTCGTTGCTGAATTATTAGCCCGCAGTGATTTAGACAAAAACCTTATTGAGCAACTGGTATTTGGGCAAGTAGTACAAATGCCTGAAGCGCCGAATATTGCGCGGGAAATTGTTCTTGGAACAGGTATGAGTGTCTCAACAGATGCCTATAGTGTATCAAGAGCCTGTGCGACAAGTTTTCAAGCAATTGTTAACGTTGCTCAAAGTATGATGGTAGGTGATATTTCTATCGGTATTGCTGGCGGGGCCGATTCATCTTCTGTGCTTCCTATTGGCGTATCAAAAAAATTGGCCGAGACGTTATTAGCATTAAGCAAAGCAAAGTCTGTTGGGCAAAAATTATCATTGTTAGCGAAATTACGTTTGAAGGATTTAGCGCCAGTTGCACCCGGTGTTGCGGAATATTCTACAGGGCTGCGTATGGGAGATACCGCGGAGCAAATGGCGAAAAGTTATCAAATTAGCCGAGCCCAGCAAGATGAGCTTGCTCATCGCTCGCATATGTTAGCGACAAAAGCGTGGGAAAATGGCGCTTTAAATGATGAAGTTATGACTGCCTATATGCCTCCTTTTAAGCAAGCCTTTTCCCAAGATAACAATGTGCGTACAAACTCAGTATTATCATCCTATGCGAAATTAAAACCCGCCTTTGACCGTAAGCACGGTAGTGTTACCGCTGCGAACAGCACACCGTTGACCGATGGTGCTGCTGCAGTATTGATGATGACCGAGTCCCGAGCAAAATCGCTGGGTTATACGCCGCTAGGCTATATTCGAAGTTATGCGTTTTCAGCGATAGACGTATGGGAAGATATGCTATTAGGGCCTTCTTATGCCACACCACTTGCATTAAAACGTGCAGGGCTATCGTTGCAAGACTTATCCCTGATTGATATGCATGAGGCCTTTGCTGCGCAAACGCTCGCTAATTTACACATGTTTGGTAGCCGTAAATTCGCTCAGGAGAAACTGGGAATGGATAACGCAATTGGCGAAGTGGATATGGCTAAATTTAACGTCTTAGGCGGTTCTATCGCTTATGGGCACCCATTTGCGGCTACAGGCGCACGAATGGTGACTCAAACCCTAAATGAATTGCGCAGACGGGGTGGTGGTTTTGGTTTAACAACAGCTTGTGCTGCGGGTGGTTTAGGTGCAGCTATGATCTTAGAGGTGGAATAATGGCTCAAAATTCTGCTACAGAAGTTGCAAGAGAAACAACACAACAGGCTTTTAGCTTAGAAATTTATGGCGAAAACGTGGGGGTGATTTTCATTGATGTTCCCAATGAAAAAGTCAATACATTAAAAGCTGAGTTTGCGGAGCAATTCCTTGCGATTTTACAGCAAGCGCAGTCTACCTCTGGCCTGAAAGGGTTAGTTATTACCTCAGGGAAAAAAGATAATTTTATTGCAGGTGCGGACATTAGCATGATCGCTGGCTGTGAAAATAAAGCCCAAGCCAGTGAGTTGTCAAAAGCAGGCCATGTATTATTTGATAAAATCGATAATTACCCCTTGCCTATTATTGCTGCGATACATGGTGCGTGTTTAGGGGGTGGGCTAGAGCTTGCTTTAGCATGTCATGCACGAGTTTGTTCAAATGATAATAAAACGAAATTAGGCTTACCCGAAGTACAATTGGGGTTGTTACCCGGTTCCGGAGGAACGCAGCGTTTACCTAGGTTGATCGGCATTCCACATGCATTGGATTTAATGCTGACAGGTCGTCAGTTAAAAGCCAAACAGGCGCTGAAATTAGGGTTGGTTGATGATGTGGTTCCTGAGTCTATTTTACTCGACGTTGCAGTTAAAATGGTGAAAAAAGGGGGCGTTCAGCGTCCTGCTATTCATTGGCAACAGCGCCTATTAAGTAGCAAATTACTTCGCAATAAAGTGTTCGATAGTGCCAAACAAAAAGCACTCAGCAAAACCAAAGGCCATTACCCCGCCCCTGAAAAAATTATTCATGTTGTGAAAACAGGAATGAATAAAGGGTTGCAAGCCGGTTATGCAGAAGAAGCGAAAGCCTTTGGTGAGCTTGTGATGACACCAGAGTCTGCTGCATTACGTAATTTATTTTTTGCGGTTACTGCGTTAAAAAATGAAACGGGTGCACAAGCAACACCCTTGAAGATTAATCAAGTTGGTGTGCTTGGTGGCGGGTTGATGGGGGGCGGAATTGCTTATGTCACGGCTTTTCAAGGTAAATTACCCGTTCGTATTAAAGATATTTCAGACAAAGGTGTTACCCAAGCCTTGCGCTATAGCTGGGATCTGCTGACTCAGCGAGTTATCAAGCGGCGGTTATTAGCTCAAGAGCGTGCAGCCGTTATGGCTAGAGTATCAGGCACATTAAGTTATCAAGGTCTTGAAAATGCTAATGTTATTATTGAGGCGGTATTTGAAGATTTAGCACTAAAACAAAAAATGGTTGCTGAAGTTGAAAAGATGTCGAAACAACAAGCCATTTTTGCCTCTAATACATCATCTTTACCTATTCACCAAATTGCACAGAATGCGACCCATCCTGAAAAAGTTATTGGCTTACACTATTTTAGTCCAGTGGATAAAATGCCGTTGGTTGAAGTCATCCCTCATCAACACACCGATGAAACAACGATTGCAACTGTTGTTGCTTTGGCAAAACGTCAAGGCAAAACAGCGATTGTTGTAGGGGATGATGCAGGTTTCTATGTAAATCGTATTTTAGCGCCATTCTTATGTGAAGCCGCCCAATGCCTTGTTGAAGGTGAATCAATAGAGCATATTGACCGTGCTTTAGTTGAATTTGGCTTCCCTGTCGGGCCTTTTAATCTATTAGACGAAGTCGGTATTGATGTAGGGACTAAAATTTTACCGATTTTAGTTGAGCGTTTTGGTGAGCGTTTTAAAGCCCCTGATTTACTCGATAAAGTCGTTAAAGATGACAGAAAAGGGAAGAAAAACGGCAAAGGTTTTTATGAATATGGTCATCACACAAATAAGTTGTGGTTTTGGAAAAAAGCCAATAAACGTCAAGTTGATAAAACCATTTATTCACTGATTGGCGTAGTTCCCAACAATACACTGACTAAAGCGGATATTGCGCAGCGGTGCGTTATGATGATGCTTAACGAAGCTGCCCGTTGTCTTGATGAAAATATCATTAAAAGTGCGCGTGATGGGGATGTGGGGGCGGTATTTGGTATCGGTTTCCCTCCTTTCTTTGGTGGCCCATTCAGGTATATGGATAGCTTGGGGATTGCAAAAACCGTGGAAACCCTGAATAACCTCGCTGTGAAATATGGTGATAAATTCCAGCCTTGTGAATTGCTATGTAACATGGCAAAAAATAATCAAACCTTTTTTTCTGCAAATGCAGAAGATGAGGTTAACGCAACAAAACTAAGTAACGAACAATAATGGCATAGCAGGGGAGACTATTAGCCGATGGTTGTTTGATTCAATAAAACCAGTCAAGGCCTGATGCCAAATATATTCTTGGTTATCAGGCTTTTTTAAGTAAAGTTCGCATGATTAGAATAAATAATTATATTATCTTTAACTGATTGATAATAAATAGCAAACTTTAGCCCACAACATAGCCAGCTAAAGAAACATACATAAAAATCTACCCAAATCATTTTCTTTGTTGGTCATTTCATGCAGAATCACATTTCACCCCAACTGATGGTTACTTTTACAACAATTATCTTAACAACAAAAGAATAACCACCTTAATAAGGTAGGTTACTCAGATGGTGGATTATGCAAGTTTACATTATGCGTCACGGTGATGCAGCGATACAAGCGCCTAGCGATGCTGAGCGCCCATTGACTCAAAAGGGAAAAGACGACTCAGTATTAATGGCTCAATGGTTACAGAACCAAGGTATTAAGATTGATTCGGTGTTAGTAAGCCCTTATTTAAGAGCCGAACAAACTAGGCAGGTTGTGAGTCAATACCTTGATTTGCCAGCAAAGTCGGAAATTTTAGGGCAATTAACACCTGGAGGGAATGCTGAATTTGTGGCTGATCATATTCGAGACCTTGCTGTGCTAGGTGCAAATGCGATATTAGTTGTATCTCATTTACCGCTGGTTGGTTATTTAGTATCGGAGCTGTGTCCACATAAAGAACCACCTATGTTCACCACATCAACAATTGCATGCGTAGATATTGATGTGGCTCATCAGAAAAGTCATTTCGAATGGATGTTGAGCCCATCACAATTGCTGTTTGCTAAATAATACAGAACAGTATGAGCGCTTAACGGCGAGCGCTCTCCGCAGTTTCAATAAGTAGTAATAAGGCAGCATTACCACCCCATTCTTTAGGTGCTTGGTGAAAAGCAATAATATCAGGATGTTGGGCAAGCCATAGTGGTGTTTGCTGCTTTAAAACATGCTTGCCATGGCCGTGCATAATGCAGGCACAATAGACATTTTCACGCTTGCAGGCGGCAATAAGCGCGCCAATTTCTTGTTTTGCTTCCATTTGTGTTAAGCCATGCAAATCTAAAAATAACTCGGGAACGTAGTCACCCCGACGAAGTTTCTTTAATTCATAAGGATTGGCTTCTGGCCTTAAATAACGTGTAGGCCCTTCATTTTCAAGTTGAGGCTGGAATTCATCTGAAAAATAAAAAGAGGCGTCAACCTGTTCTTGCATGACTTTTTTATTTGATGCTTGTGTCACTTTGGCACGTACAGGTGCGTGCAGGACTTGGTCCTGACGGATTTTTTTTGCTCCATTAATGGCTTCTTTGAAAAGACGAATATCTTCATCTTCTAGACCAAATTTTTTCTTCATAATTTTAGTAATGTATTTTTGTGATTAATTTTTCTGGTTGCTGCTAGTGTAACTCATTTTTAATGAATGGTGATAATCGTAGATTGTTCGCGTGAAGTAACATATTTATAACCTTTTTGCAGGTAAGCATTGACAAAAGGGGACTTGCTAGTCTAATTGTATATACATATCTATACTATTTATTAATACAATGATTAAAACTGAATTCAATAACAATAGGAAAAACGATGGTATTCAAAACACACTCACAAGATATCGTTTGGCGTAATGGGCGTATTGCCACTATGGACCCAGAACTATCGGTCCCTTATGGACTTGTTGAACACCATGATTTAGTTGTCCGTGATAATAAAATAGTTGCAATTGTTCCTTCTCGGGAAGTTGAATTAAATGACTGCCAGGTTATTGATGTCAAAGGTAAATTAATAACGCCCGGATTAATCGATTGCCATACTCATTTAGTTTTTGGCGGTGACCGAGCGTCTGAATGGGAACAGAGAATGAATGGGGTTTCTTATGAAACCATTAGTTCTCAAGGTGGTGGAATTAATTCTACTGTGCGTGAAACTCGCAAGATGAGCGAGAACGAATTGTTTGAACGAGCTAAACCAAGGCTCGAAGCATTAATTCGAGAAGGCGTGACAAGTATTGAAATGAAATCAGGTTATGGGCTTGACTATGAAAATGAAGAAAAACAATTACAAGTCGCGAAACAGTTATCTGCACAATATCCTATTTCAGGCAGTTCAACCCTGCTTTCCGCTCACACTGTCCCCGTTGAATATAAAGATAGACCTGATGAATACATTGATTTGATTTGCCAAAAAATCATGCCTGAATTATGGGAAAAAGGCCTGTTTGAGGCGGTAGATGTTTTCTGTGAAAGTGTGGGGTTTTCCCTTTATCAAAGTGAAAAATTATTTTCAGCGGCTCAGAAATTAGGGATCCCAGTGAAAGGGCATGTGGAGCAGTTATCAAACTTAGGTGGGAGCGAGTTGGTTGCTCGTTACAAAGGTTTGTCAGTTGACCATATTGAATATCTAGACCTAGAAGGGATTAAAGCACTTAAAGCGAGTGGAACGGTTGCAGTTTTATTACCGGGGGCATTTTATTTTTTACGGGAAACCAAGTTACCGCCAATTGAGCTGTTGCGGGAACACAATGTTCCTATGGCAGTTTCAACGGATTTTAACCCGGGCACCAGTCCTTTTGCCTCATTACGTATTATTATGAATATGGCGGCCGTCCTATTTAAGCTGACACCGGAGGAGATATGGGCAGGCGTGACACGTAACGCTGCAAAGGCGTTAGGCCGTAAAAATAGCCATGGGCAATTGAAAACGGGCTTTGTTGCTGATTTTGTTGTGTGGAATGCGCAAGAGCCTGTCGAAATGATTTATGAACAAGGGAGTAACCCATTGTTCATCAGAGTGCATGAAGGCAAAATTACCCATCGAAACGGGTGATATATGTGACCCGCAGTTCTAGCTACGAAAATAACAATAATTAATAGTGGTAAATGATGTTGTTTGCCGCAATTTACCCTAAATATTTTCTGTTTTTTGTTTGTTTTTATTAAAATTACATCGTTTAATTATGTGAATGCTTAATAATTAAGCATGATGTTTTTATTCGCGACTGTCAGGATAAAAAATGTCCGATAGCACTAAGGTCGTGTTGTATGCTATCCAATGAATAGCATATTAATACTTAAGATTTTAATCATTAAATTGGAAATGACTGTGACAGCCGATAAAAAGGATAAACAGGGGGCACCGCTCCCACTCTATTTGCAAGTAAAACAATCGATAATTGAAAAGATCCATACGGCAGAGTGGAAGGCAAATGACCGTATTCCATCTGAGTCTGAGCTCGTGACACAATTTCAATGTAGCCGGATGACCGCTAACCGAGCACTACGCGAATTAACTGCTGAAGGATTATTGGTTCGCTTGCAAGGTGTGGGAACATTTGTGGCTGAGCCAAAGGGGCAATCCGCACTATTTGAAATACACAGTATTGAAGCCGAAATACTGGCAAGAAACCACAAATACAGTTGCAGGATCATTAAACTCGAAGAAATACAAGCGTCTCCAGCGCTCGCAAATGAATTAAATATCAGCCCAGATAGCGCCGTGTTTCATTCTATTATTGTTCATTTAGAAAATGATGTCCCTGTACAAATTGAAGACAGATATGTCAATGCCTTAGCAGCACCTGACTATTTAAAGCAAAATTTTTTATCGATTACACCGCATGATTATTTGTCTCAAGTCGCTCCTTTAACACAAGGGGAGCATATTGTTGAGGCCGTAGAGGCAGATGAGCGCTCAGCGAGGTTATTGCAAATTACCACAGGCGCATCTTGTTTGTTAATTACAAGGCGTACTTGGTCCCAGTCTTTCACGGTGACAAGTACCAAACTATTGTTTCCTGGTCACCGCTATAAGCTTAAAGGTAGTTTCACGTCATAAGTTATTTCTCCACGTAAAAGTATGGGCGGAATGATATACAACATATTTTCCGCTTATCGTATCGAGTGATTTCCTTTCATACCCATTTCGTGTGAATTTATTGTGAATTAAATGTGATCCAACAAGCATATTTAGAATAAAAAACACACACAAAAATATCAGGTTCATTTTATATCCAATTGTTTTATTTGAATAAAAATATTTTTATATCATATTTTTTTAATCTTTATGTTAAAAGATTGATTGATCGTACATGTATATACAACTATATCTATAAGAACAATAAAAGGTAGCTAATGGACAGATAAAAGAGGGTATACAAGTGACAGCACTGAATAATAAATATCGAAATATCGAAATTAGGGCGCCGCGGGGAAACACATTAAATGCCAAAAGTTGGCTGACAGAAGCCCCATTACGCATGTTAATGAATAACCTTGATCCTGATGTTGCAGAAAATCCTCATGAATTAGTGGTTTATGGCGGTATCGGGCGTGCAGCACGTAATTGGCAATGCTATGACCAAATTGTTGAGTCCTTAAAACAACTCGAGAGTGATGAAACACTGCTGGTTCAGTCAGGTAAGCCCGTCGGTGTTTTCAAAACCCATGCAAATGCTCCACGTGTTTTAATTGCTAACTCAAATATAGTGCCACATTGGGCAAACTGGGAGCATTTCAATGAGTTGGATGCGAAAGGCCTCGCCATGTATGGGCAAATGACGGCAGGTAGCTGGATTTATATCGGTAGCCAAGGCATTGTTCAAGGAACGTATGAAACCTTTGTGGAAGCCGCTCGTCAGCACTTTAATGGTGATTTAACCGGGCGTTGGGTATTGACTGCAGGTTTGGGTGGAATGGGGGGAGCGCAACCTCTTGCTGCAACATTGGCTGGTGCATGCTCATTGAATATTGAGTGCCAGCAAAGCCGTATTGATTTCCGTTTAAGAACTCACTATGTGGATGAACAAGCGGCCGACCTTGATGATGCATTAGCGCGTCTTAAAAAATATACATCGGAAGGAAAAGCCATTTCTATTGCACTGTGTGCCAATGCCGCTGAAATTCTTCCTGAGCTTGTCAAACGTGGTGTAAAACCGGATATGGTGACCGATCAGACAAGTGCTCATGACCCGCTAAATGGTTATTTGCCAATTGGGATGAGCTGGGAAGAGTACCGTGAACGCAGTGTTCAAGAGCCCCAAGCCACCGCGTTGGCAGCGAAAAAATCTATGGCTGAGCATGTTAAAGCCATGTTAGCGTTCAAACAACAAGGCATTCCTACGTTTGATTATGGGAACAATATTCGCCAAATGGCGTTGGAAATGGGCGTAGAGAATGCGTTTGATTTCCCTGGTTTTGTGCCTGCTTATATTCGCCCACTATTTTGCCGCGGTGTTGGCCCATTCCGCTGGGTCGCGTTATCAGGGGATCCTGAAGATATCTATAAAACCGATGCGAAAGTGAAAGAGCTGCTACCGGATGATAAGCATTTACATCGCTGGTTGGATATGGCTCGTGAACGTATTAGCTTCCAAGGCTTGCCAGCACGTATTTGTTGGGTAGGGCTTGGGGACCGCGCTAAATTAGGTTTAGCATTCAATGAGATGGTAAGAAGCGGTGAGGTTTTGGCCCCGATTGTTATTGGTCGTGACCATCTGGATTCAGGTTCAGTGGCCAGCCCAAACCGTGAAACAGAATCCATGAAAGATGGCTCTGATGCCGTTTCAGACTGGCCGTTACTCAATGCGTTATTAAATACAGCCAGTGGTGCGACGTGGGTATCTTTACATCACGGTGGTGGCGTAGGTATGGGCTTCTCTCAGCACTCTGGGGTAGTGATTGTGTGTGATGGAACGGATGAAGCAGCAGAGCGTATTGCCCGAGTGTTGCACAATGACCCGGCAACCGGTGTCATGCGCCATGCCGATGCGGGCTATGACATCGCTATCGCATGTGCGCAGGAAAAAAATCTTAATTTACCAATGATTAAAACACGTTAAGGAGTGCCATGATGACTAAGTTAACCATTCACCCAGGAAAAATGACACTCGAAGACCTCCGCATTGTTTTCCAACAGGCAGTAACAGTGGTACTGGATAAACGCGCTCACGCGGCTATTGAAAAAAGCGTTGCAACGGTCAATAAAATTATTGAAGAAGATAGAACCGCTTACGGTATCAATACAGGTTTTGGTTTGCTTGCCAATACCCGCATTGCGACTAAAGATTTGCAATCATTACAACGCTCTATTGTGATGTCTCACGCTGCGGGTGTTGGCGAGCCGTTAGATGACGACCTCGTACGTTTAATCATGGTGCTCAAAATTAATAGTTTAGCTCGTGGTTTCTCGGGTATTCGTCTTGAAGTCATTAATGCCTTGATTGCATTAGTGAATGCGCAAGTTTATCCATTTATTCCTGCGAAGGGTTCTGTGGGAGCTTCTGGCGACTTAGCGCCATTAGCACATATGAGCCTAATTTTGTTAGGAGAAGGGAAAGCCCGCTATGAAGGCAAATGGATTTCAGCGAAGAAAGCGTTAGAAAAAGCAGGGTTGACCCCGCTAAAATTGGAAGCTAAAGAAGGCTTAGCCCTATTAAACGGTACGCAAACCTCCACGGCTTTCGCGTTGAAAGGGTTATTTGAAGCAGAAAAATTGCTGTTATCTGGCATTGTTTGTGGTGCGCTTAGTGTTGAAGCCACACTGGGCTCTCGTAAACCGTTCGATGCTCGCGTGCAAGAGGTTCGAGGGCAAAAAGGGCAAATTGATGTTGCGGCGATGTTCCGTGATGTTTTATCACCGACTAGTGAGTTGGCGAAGTCCCATGAGAACTGCGTGAAAGTGCAAGACCCTTATTCACTACGTTGTCAGCCACAAGTGATGGGGGCTTGTTTAACCCAAATTCGCCAAGCCGCTGAAGTGATTTTAATTGAATCAAATGCCGTGTCGGATAACCCGCTAGTCTTTACCGATAATGGCGATATTATTTCAGGTGGTAACTTCCATGCAGAGCCTGTTGCTATGGCAGCCGATAATATTGCGCTTGCGTTAGCGGAAATCGGTGCGTTATCTGAACGCCGTATTGCATTATTGATGGATACCCACATGTCACAGTTGCCTCCTTTCTTAGTGAATAATGGGGGGGTTAACTCAGGTTTTATGATAGCTCAAGTCACCGCGGCTGCATTAGCCAGTGAAAACAAAGCATTAGCCCATCCTTCGAGTGTTGATAGCCTGCCGACATCAGCCAACCAAGAAGACCATGTCTCGATGGCGCCTGCCGCGGGTCGTCGTTTATGGGAAATGGCAAAGAATGTCACGGGTATTTTAGCCATTGAATGGCTTTCAGCGTGTCAGGGAATGGATTTCCGCGAAGGTTTGAAATCGAGTGAAACCTTGGAGAAAGCACGTAAAACATTACGTGACCAAGTGGCTTACTATGATAAAGACCGTTATTTTGCCCCTGATATTGAAGCGGCAATTAATTTAATTAACCAATATAAACTGTCCGCGCTTTTTAAGGACGGCACTGTTTTCCCTAACTAGTCTATCAAGCAAATAAAAGGTGGCCGGCAATGTACTGGCCGCCTGAAGTATTTATCTGCACGACAATAAAATAATACGAAGGATAAATCATGCAAAGCACATCACAACTTGCGCGAGGGCTTTCTGCGTGCCACATTCGATTTATGGCTTTAGGTTCTGCGATTGGTACAGGTTTGTTTTATGGTTCAGCGAAAGCAATAGAAACCGCTGGTCCCGCGGTATTACTCGCCTATATTATCGGCGGTGCCGCAGTGTTTATGGTTATGAGAGCGTTGGGTGAAATGGCGGTCCATCGGCCACTTGCTGGGTCGTTCTCACAGTATGCTAGTCATTATTTAGGGCCGAGAGCCGGTTTTTTTGCGGGTTGGACCTATGTTTTTGAAATGCTTATTGTTTGCTTGGCGGACGTGACAGCATTTGGTGTTTATATGAAACTGTGGTTTCCGGAGGTTGCGCAGTGGATCTGGGTGTTGAGCATTATTTTCTTTATTGGTGCAATAAACCTATGCCACGTGAAAACTTTCGGCGAAATGGAGTTTTGGCTTTCAATCATTAAAGTTATTGCGATTATTGCAATGATTGTTGGTGGTGCAGCCATTATGATGTTTGGCTTTGGCCAAGCGGCAGACCATGCGGTTGGGGTATCAAACTTATTTATTCACGATGGGTTTATGCCAAATGGTATTGGTGGGGTGATTGCTTCCTTTGCCGTGGTGATGTTTGCGTTTGGGGGAATTGAAGTTATTGGTATTACCGCGAGTGAAGCGAAAAACCCGGAAACCACTATCCCAAGAGCGATTAATGCCGTGCCAATTCGCATCTTACTGTTTTATGTCCTGACCTTATTTGTCTTAATGTGCATTTACCCGTGGAACCAAATTGGGCAGCAAGGTAGCCCATTTGTGCAAATTTTCGACAGCTTAGGTATTCAATCTGCAGCGAATATCTTAAATATTGTGGTGATCACGGCGGCAATTTCGGCGATTAACAGTGATATATTTGGTGCTGGGCGTATGATGTATGGCATGGCACATGAAGGACAAGCGCCAAAAGCCTTTACCAAGCTGACAAAAAATGGTGTACCTTGGATGACGGTATTAGTCATGGTTGCGGTGCTGTTAGTCGGAGTGGTATTGAATTATGTCATTCCTGATGATGTGTTTGTAGTGATTGCGTCAATTGCAACATTTGCCACCATTTGGGTATGGTTGATGATTTTACTGTCACAGTTTGCAATGCGTAAAAAAATGTCACCAGAAGAAATTAGCCAATTAAAATTCCCTGTGCCTATGTGGCCTGTCGCACCTATTCTAGCCATCGCATTTATGGTATTTGTTTTTGGTGTACTGGGGTATTTTGAATCAACACGAATTGCACTCTATGTCGGAATTGTTTGGTTAGTATTACTGGCTATCGCCTATGCACTTTGGGTCAAAAAACCTACGAAAGAGGCGGAAGTCGTGCTGCAAAACGAAAGCTAATATTGTTACTTTCTTACTGAGCTTGTTATTTTTCTCACGCCCTTTAGCTAAAATAAAGGGCGTTTTTACATCACCGCATTCATTAATAAGCGCGATAACCAGACTTTTTGGGCAAATTTTATTATATTAATCTGCTGATTTGTCTTTCACTTCGTGGCAAACTTTAACTATTCATATATTCCCTTTCAAAATACAGGCTGGAGAACCCCTTCTTGGAAAAGATTTTCGTTGATGAAGCCGTTGCAGAACTTCATACCATTCAAGATATTTTGCGTTGGACGATGAGCCGCTTTAATGCGGCTAATGTGTACTATGGCCACGGTACAGATAACCCATGGGATGAGGCGCTACAACTGGTGTTACCAACACTTTACTTGCCTCTAGACCTGCCCGATGAGCTGTTAACATCCCGTTTAACGCCAACAGAGCGTCACCGTATTATTGAGCGTGTTTTACGCCGCATCAATGAGCGTATTCCAGTTGCATACCTGACAAATCGTTCATGGTTCTGTGGTCATGAATTTTATGTTGATGAACGTGTGCTTATCCCTCGCTCGCCAATTGGTGAGTTAATCAATAACCACTTTGTTGGCTTAGTGGCTGATGAACCGCAAACCATTCTTGATTTATGTACCGGAAGTGGTTGTATTGCGATTGCTTGTGCTTATGAGTTCCCTGATGCAGAAGTTGATGCGGTTGATATTTCAAGTGATGTGCTGGCGGTGGCTGAACAAAATATTGCCAATCATGGTTTAGAACACCGTGTGATACCGATTCGTTCTGACTTATTCCGTGATATGCCAGAGGTTAAATATGACCTGATCGTGACGAACCCACCGTATGTTGATGCGGAAGATATGGACGATTTACCAGAAGAGTTTCGTGTCGAGCCTGAATTAGCACTGGCTGCTGGAAGTGATGGTTTGAAACTGGTACGCCGTATTTTAGCGAATGCCCCGCGTTTTCTGACGGAAGAAGGGGTGTTAGTGTGCGAAGTGGGTAACAGTATGGTTCATTTAATTGAACAATACCCTGAAATTCCATTTATTTGGCTGGACTTCGAATACGGCGGTGATGGTGTGTTTATGTTAACACGTGAACAACTTGTTGAGCACCACGCACATTTTGAGCTTTATATCGATTAATCAACAGTTGCGTGATGTTCCAAGATCATGTAATCAATAATAACGACACAACGATATAATAACTAACAACCAAAATTCTTGGTAAAACAAGAATGGCTTAGAATAGGAAACTCCGATGGCAGGAAATTCAATTGGGCAGCTGTTTCGTGTGACCACATTTGGGGAATCACACGGGGTTGCATTAGGTTGCATCGTCGATGGGGTTCCCCCAGGCTTAGCACTAACAGAAGCAGATTTACAAAAAGATTTAGACCGTCGCCGTCCAGGAACATCACGTTATACGACTGCGCGTCGTGAACCTGACCAAGTAAAGATTTTATCGGGTGTATTTAATGGGGTAACAACCGGAACCAGCATCGGTTTATTGATTGAAAATACTGACCAGCGTTCGCAAGATTATGGTGCAATCAAAGACGTGTTTAGGCCGGGCCATGCGGATTACACTTACGAACAAAAATACGGCCAGCGTGATTACCGTGGTGGTGGCCGCTCATCAGCACGTGAAACGGCAATGCGTGTTGCGGCAGGCGCGATTGCGAAAAAATATTTACAAGAAAAGCTTGGTGTGCAGATTCATGGCTGCTTAACGCAAATGGGCTCCGTCGCTTGTGAAATTAAAGACTGGTCAATTGTCGAAGAAAACCCATTTTTCTGTCCAGATCCAAGCAAATTAGAGGCTCTTGACGAATTATTGCGCGGTTTAAAGAAAGAAGGTGATTCGATTGGCGCTAAAATTACTGTCATTGCAGAGCATGTGCCTGCAGGCTTAGGTGAGCCCGTATTTGACCGATTAGATGCCGATCTCGCTCATGCATTAATGAGTATTAATGCAGTGAAAGGGGTGGAAATTGGTGATGGCTTCGGTGTTATTGCGCTTAAAGGCAGCGAAAACCGTGATGAAATTACACGAAATGGTTTCACATCAAACCATGCAGGCGGTATTTTAGGCGGTATTAGCAGTAGTCAGCCTATCATTGCACATATTGCGTTAAAGCCGACATCCAGTATTACCGTTTCAGGTAAAACATTAAACCGTGATGGCGAGGAAGTGGAAATGATCACCAAAGGGCGTCATGACCCTTGTGTAGGCATTCGCGCGGTACCGATTGCGGAAGCAATGATGGCGATTGTTCTAATGGACCACTATTTACGTCATCGTGGCCAGTGTGCGGATGTAACGCCAGCAATGGAACCTTTTGAGTAATCGGTTTTACTGTGTTTTATGTAGTGACAACAGAGCGGCCTATAAGGTCGCTTTGTTGATGATGAAGGTTCGGATGAAGCCTCCTAAAAATACCTCATCTAGGTTGTGATATCACCAAACCTGACTGGCGATATATTCACATCAACATCATGATATTTCTTCTCTTTGGATAGTAAAATGGATTGGCTAACTGCCGTTGCACCTGAAGTTTATGCTTTACTCTTCTTTGTTGCGCTGTTTGCAGGGTTTATTGACTCCATCGCGGGTGGTGGTGGGTTATTAACGATCCCAGCCCTGTTATCTGTGGGAATAACACCTGTTGAAGCTTTAGCAACCAATAAGTTGCAAGCGGTTGGCGGTTCGTTTTCTTCAACGCTCTATTTTGTTAGGCGCAAAGCCATAGATTTACGAGCACAACTGTTTCCGTTCATTATGACCATGATTGGTGCCATGCTGGGTGCGATTGTCATTCAAATGATTGATACCGCGTTCTTAAAACAGCTATTACCCATCTTGGTGATTTGTGTCGGCTTATACTTTTTATTGACGCCATCAATTGGTGTACAAGACCGCCAACAGCGTATCAGTATGCCTTTCTTCGGGGTGGCAATTGGGATGACGCTGGGTTTTTATGATGGTGCCTTTGGTCCCGGAACCGGTTCATTTTTGGCATTGGGTTATGTTTTGTTGCTTGGTTATAATCTTGCCAAAGCTACCGCGCATGCGAAGTTACTTAATTTTGCCTCTAATTTTGGCTCTTTAGTGTTCTTTATTATCGGGGGTCATGTTCTTTGGGCCTTAGGTTTTGTTATGCTAATCGGCCAAATGGTTGGCGCTCGTTTAGGTGCGCGTTTGGTCTTAACTAAAGGACAAAAACTGATCAGGCCGATGATCGTGGTGATTTCGTTACTGATGAGTATTAAATTACTCCATGATAGCCATGGTGACGTGATTAAAGCTTGGTTTCTCTCATTATTTTAAGATGATTTAAATTATTCATGAGTACACATAATTATCAGGATCTAATCAATATCTTTGATGAATGTTTTGGTGTGACATATAACACCAAGCTGGTAAAAGGGGATGATGAACCCATTTATTTACCCGCAGATGAGGCAGTACCTTATCACCGGATCGTCTTTGCACACGGCTTTTTCACCAGTGCGCTGCATGAAATCTCACATTGGTGTATTGCTGGGGAGGCAAGACGTCAGCAAGTCGATTACGGTTATTGGTATTGCCCAGATGGGCGAGATGAAAAAACACAGTGTGAGTTTGAAGTGGTGGAAATCAAGCCCCAAGCGTTGGACTGGCTGTTTTGTGTTGCCGTTGGCATTCCATTTAATGTCAGTTGTGACAACTTAGAGGGGGATTTTGAGCCTGATCGTATTGCGTTTATGCGCAAAGTTCATGCACAAGTCATGCTTTATTTAGAAAATGGCATCCCTGAACGGCCATTACGCTTTATTAATGCGTTACAATTGTTTTACAATACGCCACCTCTTTGTGCAGAAGCTTTTCCTTATCCGGAAGATATTTTTGCCTAATGAACACACATTTAAGTAAGGATTAAGCATGCTTGCGGATTTAGAAACACGCATACTAACGAAAATTGATGATATGGTTGAACACGCGAGCGATGATGAACTCTTCGCTGGCGGCTATTTGCGTGGTCACTTAACCCTTGCTGTGGCTGAACTGGAAGAAGAAAACGAAACCAGTTCTGAAGCATTATATCAACGTGTCGAAGTCAGTATTCAAAATGCCATCAAAGCTGGCGAATTGACACCACCAGACCAAGTACTGGTTTTAGATATGTGGAAAAACTTATTAAATAACGCCATTTAATTTGTTGAGTTCTGCATGAAAAGCGGGGAAACCCGCTTTTTTGTTAGCTAAATTTTGTTGCGAGTAAAAATTATGGCGAATATTCGTTTAGCAACCCCCCTTGATGCCAAATATCTTCCTCCGGTGGAAGTCTCCGCAGGCCAGGCATTTACGAGTATCGAAAAATATAAATGGCTTGCTGAAGGTGATGGGCAAACGGAGCAAGACCACCTCGATTTTATTTCTGAGCAATTAGAGTGGGTAGCAGTGAATGATTGTGATGAACCAATTGGTTTTATCAATGCTGAAGATCATCATACTAGCCTGCATATTTGTGAGGTTTCTGTTTGCCAGCCATGGCAAGGACGCGGGCTGGGTAAAAAGCTGATTAAGCAGGTTCTTGATGCTGCTTTGGCACGTAATATCACGGTAGTGACATTGACCACTTGCCGCGATGTGCCTTGGAATGCACCTTATTACCAACGCTTGGGTTTTAAAATTCTTGAAGATAATGAGCTAACCACCGAACTACAGGCTATTTTACAGTCTGAGGTCGATGCAGGGTTTGCTGCTGAAGGCCGTTGTGCAATGGCTATCTCATTAACTTAATGCATTAATAAGGGAGTTTAATAGGGCGACCTAATAATAATTTCCTTACCCAAAAACGGTTTGGGTTGAGTTCTGCAAGAGTTTCATCGTCTAGGGGGAGTACTTCCCCAAAAATTTGCGCCGCAAGCAATTCTGCGCAAAGTGGTGCGGTTGATAACCCTCTTGACCCTAATGCACCAAAAATAAATAAATTTGGGTGCACTGGAGCGAGTGCAATAGGCTGTTCTTTGGCAATTTGAGTGGGCAAATTGTGATAGAGTGCCACATGTTGTTCGAAATCAGGCACATTGCCTAATAACGGAAAATGGTCGCGAATAACACAACGAATACCTTGGCGTGAACGTTGTTGAGAAATATCGATATCCTTAGGCCAAGTTACATCGGGTAGGTTATCAACCAGCTTTTGGCGGTTCCCTTGCTGTTCCTCTTCACTATAATCGAAATCAAGTCGTTCACGTTGGTAGCTAGCACCTAAGCAATGTTGTGTACCCGTGGCATCGGCAGGGGTTAAATAGCCTTCAAAGCACAGAACATTTTTCAGTTGTTGTAGGGTGTGATTGGTTGGAATATGGCTGACTTGCCCTCGCACAGGCGAAATAGGTAAATTAACGGTTTGAGCAAATTGGCGCAGCTTGTGCCCATTAGCAATAATGACAGTTGAGTGAACACGTGTTAGCTGTTTGTGTTGTGCGGTTTCAATGAATAACTGCCAATCTTGTTCTGTTTGTTTTAATTCAACGACATTATGTTCAAAACAGAAGGTAATACCCTGCTGTTGTAAATATTGTTGTAAACTCTCACAAAGCTGGGCAGGGCACAGCCATCCTCCAGACGCATAATGAATGCCATCATGGTTGACATCAACGCCGCAAATATCACTCAGTTGCTGACGATTTTTACCAATAGCAAAATCAGTCGGCCATTCGGTTCCTAGCATTCCCGCTATCTTGCGAGCCACTTTGTCGTTATAGGCTAATTGGCTCACGCCACACCATTGCCCTTCAAACGCGAGCCCTTGTTTTGCTAATTGGTGATAAAAGCGAGAGGCAAAGGGGAAAGCGCTGACAAAAAAACGTTCGAGTGGGTCGTTATTGCCGGTGAGTAAGGGGTAAATAGCCCCTTGGCGATTGCCCGAAGCATTCTGCGCAACTTGTGCATCTTGGCAGTATAAGGTGACTTTAGCACCGCGGTTATGAAGGGCGTAGGCCGCTGTTAAACTGGCAAGCCCACCACCAATGATAGCGACATCAGTTGGGTTATCTGCGCTTTTTCTGGCAAACCAAGGCGTTGGGATATCAATTTCTTTTTCAGCTAAGACCCCAGTTAACATTTCTCGTTTGTTACCAAAGCCTTTGACTTTTTTAAGGGTAAAGCCAGCTTGTTGCAGGCCTCGTTTAACGGAACCTGCCACGGTAAATGTTGCAAAAGTTCCATTGAGGCGGGCGAATTTTGCCATATTAGTGAACAGTTGTTCACTCCACATTTCGGGATTTTTTGAGGGAGCGAAACCATCTAAAAACCAAGCATCTATCTTATTGTTTAAATTGTTTTTTAGTAAAGATATTTGCTCATTTACATCACCAAACCATAAATCTAATATCACGCTACCATTTTCTAACATGATCCGCTGGTTACCCGGTAAGGCTTGTGGCCAATTTTTACAAAGGGATTGTGAGAAGCTGCTCAGTTCAGGCCAACATTGGTGGGCTGTCATTAAGTCAGATTGTATTAATGGGTATTTTTCAAAACTAATAAAATGTAATTGTTGCAATTTTGCGTTTGGATTTTCTGCTTTAAATTGTTTAAAAGATTGCCATAATGCTAAAAAATTCAACCCAGTACCAAAGCCAGTTTCGGCAATCACACAGGTTGTGAAAGGGTGTGTCGCGAAGCGATCAGGAAAATGATTTCCTTGCAAAAACACATGACGAGCCTCTTCTAAGCCATCTTGGTTAGAAAAATAGATATCTGCAAACTGTTCAGACATGGGTGTGCCTTCGTCATTCCAACTTAGGCGTGCGGTTTGTACAGCGTTCTTTTTCACAATAAGCCTACATTCTTTATTTAATACCTAAATTTTACCGCTGATATGGGTGTAAGGCTACCGTCATAAAAAAGTCTTATTGGCGTCATAAAGAAAAAAATACAAATATTTACCCTGATCGGACTTGTTCAGCGTACAAGTGTAAGCTAAAGTGACAACCTGTAATCCCGCAATCATATAATTATAGACATGAGGTAACGAATGAAGCGTGCAGTCATCACTGGTCTAGGTATTGTTTCCAGCCTTGGTAATAACCAGGAAGAAGTACTGGCTTCTCTGAAGGAAGGTCGTTCCGGGATCACTTTCTCAGAAGAATTCAAAGAGGCAGGGCTGCGTAGCCATGTCTGGGGTAATGTTAAAAATTTAGACCCAAAAGATTTAATCGACCGCAAAATTTTCCGTTTTATGAGTGATTGCTCCGCCTATGCTTATTTATCGATGGAACAAGCGATTGCGGATTCAGGTTTAACAGAAGAACAAGTTTCAAATTTACGTACAGGTATCGTTGTTGGCTCTGGTGGTGGCTCTCCACGTAACCAAGTTGCAGGTTCTGACGGTATGCGTGCTAAAGGTTTACGTGGTGTGGGCCCATACATGGTGACTCGTGCAATGGCATCGGGTATTTCTGCTTGTTTAGCAACGCCATTTAAAATCAAAGGTGTAAACTACTCCATCAGTTCTGCTTGTTCAACATCAGCACACTGTATTGGTCATGCGGTTGAGTTAATTCAATTAGGCAAGCAAGATGTTGTTTTCGCTGGTGGCGGTGAAGAACTGAGCTGGGAAATGACCTGTGAGTTTGATGCAATGGGCGCATTGTCAACTAAATACAATGAGACGCCAGACAAAGCATCAAGAACCTATGACAAAGACCGTGATGGTTTCGTTATTGCAGGTGGCGGCGGTATCGTTGTTGTTGAGGAATTAGAGCATGCGTTAGCGCGTGGTGCACATATCTATGCTGAAATTGTGGGCTATGGTGCAACATCTGATGGTGCAGACATGGTTGCTCCTTCAGGTGAAGGCGCGGTTCGTTGTATGCAAATGGCGATGCAAGGTGTTGATAAAATTGATTACATCAATACACATGGTACCTCAACGCCAGTGGGTGACACGAAAGAGTTAGAAGCGATTCAAGAAGTGTTCGGTAACAACTCTCCAGCAATTTCAGCAACGAAAGCAATGAGTGGTCACTCATTAGGTGCTGCGGGTGTTCACGAAGCAATTTATAGCTTACTGATGTTAGAACACGGCTTTATTGCGCCAAGCATTAACGTCGAAAACCTAGATGAGAAAGCTGCTGGCTTGAATATCGTGACTAAACCAACCGAACAAGCGCTGGAAACAGTCATGTCTAACAGTTTCGGTTTCGGTGGAACTAACGCCACATTAGTGATGAGCAAATACAAAGCATAATTTGTATCAGGAAAACTAATTAAATAAGCGAGAACTTCGGTTCTCGTTTTTTTTTATATATATGAAATCAATAGAATAGGTACACTATCGTTGTTTTATTAAATAATTAATATTTTGAATATGGGAGTATATGGCAAATAAACAAAGTTAATTGATATAGGAAAAATTTATGAGTATTAAAAATTTCTTTTACACAATGAGTAATAGTTCGACAAAGATGCTTGAAGTCTATATTAAAAATAGCTCCGAAGCGAATAAAAAAAATGTATTTAACATGGCTTTTTCTAAGATAAGTAACATATACAACCGATATGGGTGGGATGTTGAAGGAAAAGGTAAAGAGAAAATCACAAAGCAAATTAAAATTTTAAATTATCTAGTGGATATAAATACCGACAAATCGAAAAATAGTGATAGTAGTCATCTATTACACGTCAAATCAGAACATAAACTCGATATGCTTGCAGCCTACTATGACCATTCGAATAAAAAAATAACTGCGGAAAGCATGGTGAAACTTCTTCTTGGTAGTACCTATAATAGAAATATTCATGTTAGTAGCGCAAATATTGATTTCTCAGGCTCAGATTTGTCGAACACAGTAGTTGAAACAAGTAATAACATCCCTTTGTTAAGAGCTAATTTTTCTGAGGCCAATGCTGAAAATACGAAAATTAACATCCCAGTTAAAATAGATGTTGATTACAACTTTACGAATACTAATTTAAAAAATGCGACAATAAAACTAGATATCCAGTATGATAATTTGAGTGATACGGTTATGAGTAGCTTATTTGGTAATGATAGCTTCCCTTATAAAAGTGTTTTTAGCTCAATATCGACAATTGATAATAAATATATTGGAATTAAAAGAGATTTATTTAAAATGCTAGAGAATGCTTATGTTAGAAGAAAGGATTATTTTAAGAATAATATCTTAATTGAAGATGAGTTTTTAAAACAGTATAAAAGTCTCAATGTATAAATGTAAATAATACGATAAATTAAGTAGTTTCAACGGATTCAAGTAACTAATAATTTTTTGGAGTATAATGAATATGATAAGGTTGAAAATGTTGATAGGTGATTTAAAAATATTAAGTAAAGGATTGGTTAATCACGGCGTTAAAAAATTCAGCAATATGATTTTTAAAATAAAAAACTGCAATAACTCACTTGTATTTTTAACGAAAAAACGGCCTGTATATATAGTTGGTCAAGATGAGGAAATATTAAAAAAATTAAGCGTAAAACAATGTGTTAATAAATGAATAAATTAGCGACTAAAAAGCCCCAAAGTATATTTGGGGCAAATTTTTTAAAAAAAAGTATAAATTCGCTATTGTGCAGAAATTTTTCTATGTTTACGAATGCGTTTTACAATCGGTGGCAAAATTAGCACTAATACCGCTAGAATTAATAAACTTTGGGAAATCGTACTGCTCCAAAGAATATCGAAATTACCATTACTGATGGATAATGAACGGCGTAAGTTTTGTTCTAACATTTCGCCCAATACAAACCCTAAAATTAATGGTGAAAGTGGGAAGTTCATTTTACGTAATATAAACCCAAATACGCCAAGCCCCATCATGAGTAATAAATCAAATGTCGTACTATGAACGGCATATACCCCGACAGCAGAAATGCAAGCAATAGCAGGGACTAAAAACCATAACGGAACCGTTAACATGCGAGTGAATAAGCCAATTAATGGAATATTCATGATGAGCAAAACCACGTTAGCAATCAACAGAGCGGCAATTAACCCCCAAACAATATCCGGCTGCTCTGTAAACATACCTGGGCCTGGGGTGATATTATAGAGCGTTAGTGCGCCCATCATGACTGCTGTTGTCCCCGAACCTGGAACGCCAAGGGTTAACATAGGGATAAATGAGCCACACGCAGAGGCATTATTGGCCGCTTCTGGTGCGGCAACACCACGCACATCACCATTACCAAAGTCGCCTTTTTCACCACTGATTTTCTTTTCAGTCATGTAGGTGATAGCACTGGCGATGGTGGCTCCCGCTCCCGGCAAAACGCCAACAAAGAAACCGATGAATGAAGAGCGTAAAGCAGGGCCAGCACATGCTTTGGCTTCTTTGCGATTGAATAGCATTCTGCCTGTTTTACGGATCAGACCTTGGCCTGTTGCAGTGCCTTCGAGCATCAATAAAATTTCACTAACAGAAAATAAACCAATAACCACGACGATAAACTGCACGCCATCCGATAAATGTACGCTATCAAACGTAAAACGATATTCCCCAGAGTTGGCATCCACTCCCACAGTGGCGAGTGATAAACCAATTAATGCAGCCAATAGTGATTTGATTGGGTTTTGGCTCATCATGCTACCTAAGCAGGCAATGGCAAAAACCATTAAGGCAAAATATTCGGCAGGACCAAAGGCGAGTGACCATTGGGCAAGCAAAGGAGCGAATAGTATTATCCCTACAATTGCAATCGTTGAACCAATAAATGAACTGACCGCGGAAATAGAGAGCGCAACGCCACCTTTTCCCTGTTTTGCCATAGGATAACCATCTAGCGTGGTCATGATTGCTGCGGCATCGCCGGGGACATTAAGTAAAATAGATGAAATTCGCCCACCATATTCACAACCTAAATAAACCGTGGCGAGTAAAATTAATGCGGACTCGGCGGGTAATTTCAGGGCAAAGGCCAATGGTAGCAAAATAGCGACACCATTAATTGGGCCAAGGCCGGGAAGCATACCCACGATTGTACCGATAAAACAGCCAATTAAGGCGATCAAGATATTTTGAGGAACCAGTGCGACCTCAAAACCTTGCGATAGATACATCCAAGTTTCCATGATTTCGCTCCTTAACTTAGCAGGCTGCCAATAGGCAAGGTTACATCTAGCCATTTATCAAAGGCATAGAACAAAAAGATACCTAAGACCGGGCCCGAAATAATCGCGGCGATAGGTGTCGCACCAAATAGCAGGGCGATACTGATGGTGAGTAAGCTGGTTGCAATCGGGAACCCTAACCATTCAAAAGCCCATGCATAAATAACAAGTGCAACAACTAATAAAACTAAACGACGTAATACATAGGGTTTTGGCCACTCAACGGCTTCTTGCTTGCCAAATAATAAGGCAAGGGCACAAAGCGCCATTAAGGAGAGTATGACAACCGGAAAAGGGCGGGGGCCCAGTGGTTCATAACTGAACTCACTTTGGATCCCCCAACCAATATAAATTCCGATAGCACACAGTATTAGCCAAACTATGGCAAATATGCGTTGGCTCATCGTTTACTCCGTTATTTGGCTAAACCGAAGGCACGGGCTTGTTCACGATACTGCTCGATTTCTTTTTTGACATAGCTATCGAGTTCTTGCCCCGTTAAGTTGTATTCAAATAAACCACGCAGTTCACGTTGTTTTTTGAATTCGTCGGTTTGTTGCAGTTTTTGGAAGGCTTCGACCCATTGGTTATAGTCAGCATCGGAGACTTTCGGCCCCATATAGAAACCACGAATGATTGGCCAAACAATGTCATAACCCTGCTCTTTTGCTGTTGGGATATCTGATAAACCATCCCCAAGGCGTTTGTCTGAGTAGACAGCAAGGATACGAATTTTACCTTCATTGATATACGGCGTCATTTCGCTGATATCCCCTGAAAGGACTTGGATATGGTTGCCCAGTAGTGCAGTTAAGGTTTCACCGCCGCCTTCAAAGGCCACATAGCGCATTTTTCGTGGGTCTATATCAATGGCTTTGGCTAATAAGGCCGTTTTCATCCAATCTTGGCTGCCAATAGACCCTCCCGCACCAAATACGATGCTGTTAGGATCTTTTTTGAAGGTATCCATTAAATCTTTCAGGGTTTTATAAGGTGAGTCGGCACGTACGGCTATCATACCGTAGTCGCTTCCCACACTGGCGAGCCAGCGAACATCGTTTTCGTTATAACGACCAAATTTTCCCTGTGCGAGATTGAGTAAGGAGCCTCCTGAGAAAGCAACAATGGTGCCGGGTTCTGCAGGACGTTGTGCGACAATGGCGTTATAAGCAACGGCACCAATACCGCCTGGCATATAGGTTACGCGCATTGGTTTTTCAATTTCTTTGGTTTCCAGAAGAGATACTTGTACTAACTTACAGGTTAAATCAAAACCGCCTCCAGGTTTGGCAGGGGCAATACATTCTGTACGTTCGGGTAGGGCGTTTGCTTGATTGATGCCAACTAAAAATATTGCTGTTGCTAAGGCCGTTTGGGTGAATTTTTTCATTATTTTTCCTTACTAAGACAATAATTAGAGGTATATACTATTACTGCTTGTTGTGCTGGTATGGCATCATTGTCCGATGAAGCTTTCATTTACCTTTCATTAACAAATATTATTATTTTTATGTGATATATATCAGATTGTTTTGTATTTTTACTTTTTTGTTATGTTAACTTAATGTTAAATTAATCACGTTAATAGTGTTTGTTAGCAATAGTTGTGATGGACACAGTAAAAATGTGCACATTTGCTTTCCATTCATTCAATGGAATGCCAACGTATACTGATAAATAATTATAATGAGTATGCGGAATGAGAATTTTATTGGTTGAAGATCATGACGAGTTGTCATTATGGTTACAGAAGGCCTTATCGTCATCTGGGTTTGCGGTTGATCTTGCTAGTGATGGTGCGATAGCAGACCAGCTATTACAAACTGAACGCTATGAATTAGTCGTGTTAGATGTATCACTACCTAGAATGAGTGGGCTTGAGGTATTGGCGCAAATGCGCAAACGGCATCAAGAAACCCCCGTATTGTTACTAACAGCGAATTCCGACGTAGCCGACCGTGTACAAGGGCTAAATGCAGGGGCTGATGACTACCTGACTAAACCTTTCGATATTGCGGAATTAGAAGCGCGTCTTCGTGCTTTATTGCGGCGTAGTCAAGGGCAAGTTAATGAGTCACAACAGTTTGGTTTACTTAGTTACCATGAGGACGGTTATTTTTTATTAGGCGAAGAGCCGCTAGGCTTAACACCAAGGGAATATGCGGTGTTAAACACCCTATTTCATCGACGAGGTCGGCCTGTTTCTAAAATGCAATTATTTGAACAGGTATTTTCGCTGTCAGATGAAGCCAATTTACAAAGTATTGAGTTATATGTTCACCGTGTAAGAAAAAAACTTGCCGGTTCGGATGTTAACATCAATACCTTACGCGGATTGGGATACCGATTAGAGCAGTGTAGTGTATGAAATTAGTCGCTCATCCACGCTCTCTCTTTCATCAGTTACTGCTCTTTTTCGGTATCCCCCTCATTTTGTTGGGGGGATTTTCGGTTTATACCCACTATTACAGTGCAAAAAATGCTGCAAATTTAGCCTATGATCGAACGTTATTAGCGTCAGCTCGAACAGTTGCAGAACGCTTGCAAGTGGTTGATGGGCACCTCTCGGTGAATGTGCCTTATGTGGTGCTCGATAGTTTCGAATTAAATAATAATGACCGAATTTTTTATCAAGTTATCTCCCCTGACGGTGAAACTATCTCCGGTTATGACGACTTACCGCCAATTCCCCCTTATTGGATGCGTTCACAACATTATACTGCGCTAGTTTATTTTTATGATGCGCAGTACAAAGGCTTACCTATTCGTATTGCTGCGTTTTATCAACCGATTAATGAAGGTGGCATCACTGGGATGGTTGAAATTCGTGTTGCGGAAACGGTCTATTCGCGGCAAGATCTCGCTAATCAATTACTAATTTCTGCCTTGATGAGTCAAGGTACCGTGGTACTTTTAACCATGGTGCTTGCCTATATTCTACTTAGTAAGCTGCTGGCACCGTTGAAAAGATTATCTCACTTAATGTTAGGCCGTTCTGCTAATGATTTAACACCCTTACCAGATTTACTGCCATGGTCGGATTTATCGCCATTAATTGATGCATTAAACCGTTATATTTCCCGCTTAAAGCGGATGGTTAGACGACAAGAGCGGTTTAGTGCCGATGCATCTCATCAGCTTAAAACACCCCTAACCGTTCTTAAAACTCAGGTTTCTGTCGCGATTAATAGTACGGATGAAACTCAACGGCAGCAGAGTTTACAAGCCATCAATAAAACCCTCGATAATACGATCATTTTGACTGATAGGCTTTTGCAGCTATCGCGGTTGAAAGCCCATGAAAAAGAAGCCATTACACAGTATCGTGCTATAAACTTAGTGGATATTGTTCACCAAGCGTGTTTTACTCGGTTATCTCAAGCTGAAAGCCAAAATATTGACTTAGGTTATGAAGGTGCGGAAACGGCATGGATTAAAGGCGAGCCTATCTTATTAGCAGAGATGTGTGCAAATTTAATTGATAATGCGATTAAATACACACCTGCAAATGGGGTGGTCACTGTTCGTGTGGTCAGCAGTGATGACCATCTTCATTGGGTCTTAGAGGTTGAAGACTCTGGGCCTGGGATCCCAGATGCGAAAATAAATCGTTCGATGGAAGCGTTTACTCGTTTAAATAATGCGTTAGGTAAGGAAGGAGCAGGGCTTGGACTGGCGCTTGTGAAAGATATTGCTAGTTATCATGGCTCTGAACCTCAATTATTAAAAAGTAAATTACTTAAAGGATTATTGGTTAGAATCGCATTTAAAGCCAGCCAAGCACCATGATAACAGAAACCACCTAATTCAGTAGGTGGTTTCAATAATAGTAAAATACAAATCTAGTGAAAATAAAGATACGTGTTAATCCCGTAATGGGATAAATACAGGCATTGATTTGTTATGCAATGGTTGGTCGTATACATCGCTAATTATTGTATCTTGTGGGAATTCAGCAATGATAGATGATAATAAGGATTCAAAGTCTTTATTATTTCCATTACCATCAGTGAAATTGACTTCATCAGCTCCCTCGTTAATGCGAGTTTCAATTGACATTATTTTTGATTTTTTATTCATGATTTCAATAATTAATGGTGTTATTTCTGAGGAAATTGATTTTTTGTCTTTATTTTCTGAATGAGTATAAATATATTGAGAAATCTCTTTTTCTGTCTGAACAATTTGTTTTTCTAAAGAATGAATATCATTGATATATTCTAGTATCTCTGAGTGTTCTTTTGAACTGTACATTTTAGTTAAACTCCCTAACTGTTCAGTTAAGTCTAATAATGTATACATTTTTCCTTTAACTGTTTGATAATATGCATCTTCATCAACAGCATACGAAGTTGATTTTAAAGGAATCTTTATATGAATGTTAGAAATTAAATTATTTAATTCATTTTTTAATAGTTTTTTTTCTACTGCTAGCATATATATGTTATTTTTTTTATCACCAAAGTTATTAGTATAAGAGACTATTTTACTTGGAGGATTAAATTGGTGAAGGTGATTGTTTAATTCTAAATTAACAAACTTTTGGAGTGTTTTTGCTCTAAGGAATTCATCATGAAACTGAGTTGTTAATTCTTCAATGCTATCATGAGTTTTTTTCTCTTGAGCTAACGTACTATTTTCAATAATATAATTTGCTAAATTTTCTTTTACACTCAATATGTCTTTTTCTAACTGGGATCTATTAATTAAATATGTAGACTGGTCGTAATATAAACCTGTTTCTTTTTTTATTTCTATGTTGATACGTGACTCAATTTGGTTGAATAGTTTCTCTAACTTTTCGTTAATATTTTTTGAGTGTTTTGTTTCTCTTTTAGGGTTAAGTGTAAATATTTCATTAATTGGTTCTATATGACTATACAATTTTATTTTAGCATTAATTTTTATTTTTTTTAAGTTACTAATTGACTGGTTTAACTCAGTTAGTAATTTAAACTCTTTATTGTTTTGGTAGTCACTCTCCTGATAATTAAGGTAAAAGCCTTTATCTTGTTCAAAGTGGTTATGAATATCATCTAAGTATTCAAAGTTTTTGATTTTATCAAAATTATCATGTGAATATTGAATTTCTGTATATTGGGTGTTTAACTTTGTTGTGCATTTTATTAACTTATCGACTGTATGATTACTTGTTGAATGCATTATGCTATTGTTATTAAGTGCTTTTAGCAGCTGTTCTATGTTGCTTTTACTTTTCTTGGCATCGGTATATAAATCATTCATATGACCTTCTGCATAGAATGTTTTTTCCATGAGTAAAAACCTATTTTGCACATTTTCAGTCATTTTCTGTGTGTATTGCTGAGACAATTGATGGCTATCGTTTAGATTAGAATTAAACTGATCAAGTTCTGTGCCTATAGCATTTTGAATAATCGGGTTCTTGTGATAAGAAATGTTATCAGGTAAGATAAATTTCTCTCTCATATTACTCAGTAGATTTAATAAGTCTGCTTTATACTGCTCAATTAAGTCGAAGGTATTAAGTTTAATAGATGACGAGGTTATAGGTAATGTATAATAATTTTCCATTTTTGTGTGTTTACTATGTAACTTTTGTAATACTTCAAAGTTTTTTGTCTGCTTGTCAGCTTGTTCGATAAGTTTAAGTTCTAACTCTTGTAATTTGTACCATTCATCAGATTTACCCATCTTAAATATATCTTTTAAATTATCAATTTTAGCTAACAAATTATTAAATATTTTTTTGTTGTGTTCTGATTTTTTGCTTATGTGCTTATATACCCCTTCTAGGTAAACGACATTTATTGATGGTTTCTTTCTAATTGATAAGGTTGCTGAATAGTCTATTTCTTTAAATATGTTTTGGTTTTTTATACTTTTTAATGATGCCCGATTTTTATTAAATGTAGAACTCATAGTAAACACTCCATGTTAATGATTATTGAAATCTGCATATCTGCAAATGCCAATAAAATATAATATAACAATAGGAGATGGACTAATTTTTATTTTATATAAAAATGCGATTAATATAATTTAAATTATTAGCAATCTCATAAGTGGAGGGAATAATATTGTTTTATTTAGATATAAAAATGATAATTGTTGATAGGTTAAGGCGCTAAAGAAAGTTAGCGCCTTTATAATTCAATTATTGGTTAATTAGACTAAAATCCCACTCTTTTAGTGCGTTGATTGAGTCTTTGTCTTGGTATTTTGCGCCAAGTTCAAGGTAATCATGGGCTTTTTGGATTTCGTCTTTACTTTTGGTACCGACCCAGCCGTTATAATACATATAAGCAAGTTTGTATTTTGCCATCGCATGGTGAGTACCTTGTTCAAGGTCTGTTATATCGTAATATTTTGCTGCGCGGACATAATCTTTTGGCACTCCTTGGCCAAAATAGAGCATATCCCCAGCTAAATGAGCAGTGTTACTGTCATTTTGTTGTGCGCCTAAATCAAAATAATAAAGCGCTTTCGGGAAGTCTTTTTCTATACCGCGCTCATTATCTTTACGATAAAGATTACCTAAAATATTATAAGCGCGAGGATAGCCATTTTTCCCTGCTAACTCATAATAATAGATCATTTTTTGGGTATCTTCAGGCACACGTTCACCACGTGCATAAGCGACACCCAATGAGAAGGCTGACATTTTGTCGCCAGCCTCAGCTTCGACGCGCTGCTTTTCAATTTGCTCGGCAAAACGGCCATATTTCTCGTAGGCTTTTTCATCGGCAACTTGTTTTTCAATCTCTTGTTTATCTTGAGCTGAAAGTTTATCCATTAGCTCAATAGAACTTGGTTTTTTATCAAGTTGTAATGCATAGTAATAGGCTTGCTTGGCATCGCCTTTTTCTACATAAGCCTGATAAATTGCATCAAGTGCGTGAGTTGGGTGGTAATTTAACGAAATTTGATACCATTCGATGGCTTTGTCGATATTTTTATCAATATCACAATCGCCTTTTAAATAGAGGGTTCCCATCTCTTTGGAAAGACTTTCTGGATAATGAATATAGTGTTTGTCGGTATTTTTCTGGAAATTGCTTTTTTCAATCCATTCCTTCAAATACCGGCTTGCTTTATCCATATCCACATTATCGCTGTTTCCACAATATTGGCCAGGATAGTAGATTTGATAGAGTTTCTCCGTTGCGGCTAAATCACCTTTATCGTAAGCTTGTTGTAAATAAGTTAAGGCTTTAGCGTTATCACTATTTACGTAATAGTAATACAGATTAATTAAAGCTTTGGTACGCGTGTTTTCTTCACTTAGCAGCAGTGCTAAATATTTTTGTTCGTCTTTAGGGCGATTAAGCTCTCTTTTTTTATCTTTAATTCCATCTCGATACAAATCAACCAGTGCATTGAAGGCATTATTAGAAAGCTTCTCATCGGTTGATTTCATACCTTCTTGTAGATATTGAATGGCTAAATCATATTCAGGAGAGCCAGAAACAATTTCGCTATCATATAAATAAGTTTGGGCTAACTGAACTTTAGAAAATAGGTCACCTTTCGCTGTGCCATCAATATAATTTTGACGTTTTGATTGGCTATCTTCAGTCACGGAATCCAGAGGTTGATATGCGGCTAAGTTGCCCGCTTCAATACTTTTCTTATACCAATCTTGCGCCGCGAGATTTTGGCCGCGTGAACTATACCAATCCCCGAGTTTAATATAAGCAGAGGTATCGCCTTTTTTGGCAGGAACAACGAGAGTTTCATAGACTTCAATATAATCATCAACCCGTTTGGGATTCGAATGTTTACGTAAATAAACGATGGCCTCATCCCAGTCAGGTTCCATTACCCAAGCGTTTTTTTCTTCATTTAGCACGCCCATATATCGCATCTCACTATAGAGAGCGATTGCGTGATCATTGCCTTCATCACTCGCTTGTTTCAGGTATTTAGCCGCTTTCAGGCGATCTTCCTTGACACCTTGGCCATAGAAATAAGCTCGGCCCACTTTGTATTTTGCGGAAGGACTTTCATTGAGCATTTTCATGCCAATGTCATAATCATCCATATATTTGATGAATTCATTGCCCCAGCTTCCTGCTTTAAGGTAATACTCACGTGCTTTTTGTCGATTAGGCTCAACAAGCTGGCTGCCATTTAAATACTGATGTGCCAGTTTACGGGTATAATCTTTACTGCCAATCGCTGCTAATTGGTCGTAATAACCTAAGATTTTTGCTTTATTTGCATTGAGATATTGATCCTGTTGGTAATAATCAATGAGTTCTTCAAGTGCGCTTTCTTGATTGAATTTTGCACTTTTCTCTAAATATTCAAGCCATTTTTTCTGGTCGACTTTTTGCCCATAATTACCATATTTGTAAGCATTGGCGAGCGTACGTAACGCATCAGGGTCATTCTGTTTCGCTTTTAGTTGAATATTGGCAAATGAAGCTTTGGCTTTTTCAATTTCTCTTTTACGTGATTTTAAAAAGCTAAAATCAGGGTCAGAAATCTGATTGTAATAGAAAAGGGCGGTATCATAATTGGCATCTTCGCCGTAGTTACCTTCTTGATATATTTCCCCTAATTCATATAAGCAGCGGTTATTTTTGAGTGCCGCACATTTTTTATATTGAGGAACTAAATCTTTTGCGGTAAGCCCAGTAATTTGCTGGAAGCGAGATTTGTAATACGCCTTATCATTGTGATAAGTAACGCCATCAAGGTTTTGCGCAATATATAAATAAGCAGATGCACTACCCAATTCTGCAGCTTTTAAAATATAATCGTACAATGGTTTTATTTCAGCATCACTTAAGGTATCAACATTAGTTAATTGAGTGAGCTTGTTTATCCCATATAAATAGGTGATATCAGCATCTTTATTAATCAGTGGTTCAATTAATTTCTGAGCCTCAGTATGGTTTTCATATAAAGCCATTTTGACTAATAACGCTTTTGTGTCAGCGCGATTTAAACCTGTTTTTAATAAAATATCTTTAGCGATTTGTAACTGACTTGGAAGTAATTCGGCTTGTGCTTGAGGTGAATGGAGCACATTGACTATCAGGTTAGCTATTTTATTGGTTTCTGTTGGCCGGTATTTTAATAATGCAGCAGCATAATAAACCTGGCTATTATAATTTTGTTTGATTGATTTTTCATATAAATCAAAGGCCTGATCACTATTTTTCTCGGCGTCTTCTTTTAGTAAATAGTCAGCATACAAATAAGCTAAGGCGTAATTTTCGCGTTTAATGACATCGTTTTTGAGGATATCGACAATCGTTTTCTCATCGATAAGTGCTTTAATATCATAGCGATAATATACTTGAACTAATAAGCGATCGGCCGTTGATGGGTAATCGTTTTCATTAAGGTTGTCGATGAGTAATTTAGCGGCTTTCTGCACATCCTGCTTAGTACCAAAAGCATTAATATAATAACGCGCTAATTGCATCTGAGCATCATAAGTGGGGTCTATGCGATTTGCTTTTTCTAAAGCAGCGAAGGCTTTTTCTGGTGAAAATAATGGGCTACCTTTAACACTATAAACATCACTGGCTACCACTAACGCTTCTGCGGAGTTCGGGTATTTTTCCATTAAAATAGGGGTGTATTTAGCGACAGTATCACTCAGTTTTTTGTTTGGAAAATCGTAACTGGAGATTGCTCTCTCGTTGATGGTAACAAGTGCGTTTAAGTCGCCAAGATCTGCGGCTGCGGTGAGATATTTTTCAGCTAAAGCGTCATTTCGCTTAACATCGCTAAATGTACGGCCAGAATACACGTTATAGGCTTGATACATCGCGGGAGGGTATTGGCCATCAGCGGCATCAGTTAAATCCTGAATGCGGTCGGTGTCAGCTTTGTAATTTAAATATAAGGCTTTAGGATGTTTAGCTTCCACAAGCGGTCGCAGGTAAACCATCGCACGGTTTTTATTTCTCCGCACGCCATCGCCGGTCATATATTTTTGGTACAAAGCATAGATGGCGTTCTCATCACCACGACTCGCACGTTCTTCTAAATTAGTGATGACTTTTTGTTTTTCTTCTTCTGTTTGTGAACCATACAATGATAAAGCCCCTGGCTCTAATTCACTTGCGTCAGAAATGTATTCTAATGCAGAGGAAAAAGAGAGGCGTTCATATTTTTTGGCTAACAGCGGATTTGGTGGTACGCCGTTACCACCTTCTTCATATATCGACGCGAGTAACATCGCGGGTAAGGGAAAGTCGTTGCTGACAAGCGGCGTTAATATTTCAACGGCTTTCTTACTGTCATTTTCAAAGTCATGAGCGATATAGCCCAAAGCAAATTTTGCCAGTTTTGAACCTTGTTCAGAAGCCAACGTAAAATATTGGCGAGAAAGTTCGATATTTTGTGGAACTTGCTCGTATTTATCAGATAAATAAATACCTCCAACCATTTCTTGTGCTTCTTTGACACCGAGATCAGCCGCTTTAGTTAAAGAAATTAAACCGTTTTCATCAGTAGAAGTGTCTTCTATTAGGTGTTTATAACGAAAAAAGCCAAGGTTATATAATGCATTTTTATTGTTAGCCTCTGCCGCTTTAATTAGCCAGTTTTGGGCTGCCACATCATCGGCTTTTGTGCCAATACCCTCTTTATACATCATGGCTAAGGCAAAAGCGGATTGTGAGTCTTTATCTGCGTTTTTTTGGAATTGTTCAAATGCAGCTTGAGATTCACCTTGTTGATATAAGTCGTAGCCTAATTGTGAGGGAGAGGATGAGTTGGTGGTATTGACGAAATAAATGCCAATGGCTACAGCAATTATTATCAATATGAACAACCCAACTTTGAACGGCTTAGTCATTGTCATTCCTTATTATGGTGGTTACTTGCCACGATCCATTTAGGTTTATCGCATTATCACGGCTTATTGAGTGGAGTTAATACTCCTAAAGGGGTATTTGATTTTGCTTAAGTCTAATTGGAATTCCAGAAGATTCAATCGGATTATCCTCTATCTGAAAAACGGTAATTCGATAAATCATATCAATGGTGGGCGAATTAAAGGTGATTTGAGAGGGATTTAAAATGTCACAAAGTATTAATGGTAAGGAATATGAAGGGAAATAAACGAAGGGACGGCGAGGATTTCAAACATAGCCCCACAAAGTGGGGCATATGAGTGACGACATTGCATTTATTGCTTTTGTAATTCTATTCTACTGGCAAGAATCTTCTTGAACCACCTTTTTTTCACGGCGGAATAATTCTGTCAGTGGTGTACGTAATTGTTGCGCTAACATTACCCCGAGTAATACCACACCACCACCGATTAAATGGTAGCTTTTAAGTTCTTCACCCAAGGCGAAAATAGCGATAATGGCAGTGAAAACGGGAGCTAGGTTCATAAAAATAGAGGTTGTATTCGCACCAAGGCGCATAACACCTTGGATCCACAATGCCGGAGCAACAATGGAGGCGGCAATCCCCGCAAATACCACTAAACCGATATTTTGGCTGTTCAGAGAGACATCTTCAGCTAGCAAGAAATTAGGGAGTAGCATGATAACGCCAAAGAAAACCTGAACGTATAGCGAGTCCCAGCTAGATAATTGGATTGACCAACGCTTAGTCAGAACACCGTACAGGGCGTATGCAGCGGACGCAACCAACATCATGGCTTCCCCTTGACCTAAGCCTTGAGAAAATAACGCACTTGGGCTTCCTTGGCTCACTAACCATACTAATCCACATAATGAAAGAATTGAGCCTAATATAATCCCCACAGTAGGAATAACGCGTAGCACAAAGATACTAATAATTACTGTTAGTAATGGGATCATGGAGTTCATAATTCCCATAAAGGTTGCACTTACACTGTGTGCGGCATAATAAGCTAAACTTTGGTATAGCATCATCCCTAGCGCGCCTAAAATGGCGAGTTGCCACCAATGTTTCATAACCGTTTTAAAGTTTCGAAGCACCGAACGTAATACGAAAGGGGTCATGACTAGAAATGCTAATGCCCAACGGTAAAATGAGATTGCCGCAGGGTCAATGGCAGTGGATGCCGCTTTGTTAACAATGGCATTAATTGACCATAATAAAACCGCAATCAGCGGAAAAAGAAGATTCTTCATTAAAACATTCTCCCATATTGAATGGGCGCTAGTATACATCTGTCCGATTTTTTATATATACTGATAACCAGACAATCGATAACGCTTTTCAGACAGGAACCATGGAAAACTTAAAATCAGACATTTGGCAAATCAGTGAATGTAATATCGCAGAGCCTGAATTGGTGGCTTTTCGGCACGAGCAAACCGCAGCCCTCACTGAGTATAAATCCCATTCACACCCTTTTGGGCAAATGCTGTATGTGGTCTGTGGCATTATGGAAATGGAGGTGGCTGGTCAACATTATCTAGCGCCGCCAGAGTTTTGCATTTGGATCCCAGCGAACATTCCCCATGCTAGCTTTAATAAAGAAAGTGTCAAATTTCGGATCATCGATTTTTCTCATGAATATAACCAAGTGCTTGCCCAGCGGCCTTGTGTGATTAAGCTTAGCCCTATATTTCAATCAATTATGACGGATATGTACCAACGCGGTATTGTTCAGCCTGAAACAGAGCAAGACTTACGTTTGGCTCATGTGCTGATTGACCAATTTCCATTGTCCCCTTGCCAAGATACTTATTTGCCTATTTCAAAAGACAAATTTCTTGCCCCAATCTTATTAGAGTTACAAAGCGACCCAGCCGATAACACGACGTTAGCACAATGGGCAAAACGCTATTATACATCGGAACGCACGTTATCAAGACGCTGCCAGCAAGAATTAGGTATGCCGTTTAGTGAATGGCGTCAACGCTTGCGATACTTACATGCCGTTGCCGGGTTAGAAAAGGGGAAAAGTGTCCATGAAGTCGCATTGGATGTTGGGTATAGCTCGGCATCCGCCTTTATTGCGATGTTCCAGCAGATATCAGGTGTCACACCAGACCGTTTTCGAGCGAAAGAATTTGACGTAGAAGGCAACCTCTCATAGGCATCTGGCTTAAACCGTGGCAAAATATTGTTCCACTTATCTATATAACGACACAATACAAAAAAGTTATTGATTGGGACAACAGCGTGAAAATTTTAGTCGATGAGAATATGCCATATGCTCAAACTTTATTTAGCGAGCTTGGTGAAGTGAAAGCAGTACCGGGACGTCCTATACCAGAACAAGAATTAATTGATGCAGATGCATTAATGGTGCGTTCTATCACTAAGGTTAATGAATCACTGCTTGGTAATACGCCAGTTAAATTCGTTGGAACCGCGACAGCCGGTTTTGACCATATTGATACCGAGTGGTTATCGGCGGCAAATATTGGTTTTTCATCAGCGCCGGGTTGTAATGCAATAGCGGTTGTTGAATATGTTATTTCTTCACTATTATTCCTAGCGGAACGTGATAACTTTGATTTGCGTGATAAAACAGTAGGGATCATAGGTGTCGGTAATGTCGGAGGGCGTTTAGCTGCAAGGTTATCGGCTTGGGGAGTCAAAACATTACTCTGCGATCCGCCACGTGCAGCCAAGGGGGATGACGAGTCATTCGTTTCTTTTGATGATATCCTTGAGCACGCTGATGTCATTACCTTTCATACTCCGCTGAATATGTCAGGGGAATATAAAACTTTCCATTTAATGGATGAAACGCATTTAGAAAAATTGCGCGATGGTACCATTTTAATTAACGCAAGTCGGGGTGAGGTGGTTGATAATAAAGCCCTATTATCTGTGCTTAACCGCGGAAAAAACCTGAGCGTTATCTTAGATGTGTGGGAGCCAGAGCCTGATTTAGATACGGCACTTTTAGCATTAGTGGATATTGGCACGCCGCATATTGCAGGCTATACGCTAGAAGGTAAAGCCCGAGGAACGACGCAAGTTTATGAAGCTTACTGTCAGTTTCTCGGCAAATCGTCACAAGTTTCTCTTTCATCATTACTGCCTAAGCCAGATATCAATCAATTGACTTTCAATGGTAAATTAACGCAAAACCAGCTCAAAAGGTTAGTACATCTCGTGTATGATGTGCGCCGAGATGATGCAGTGTTAAGAGCCGTTGCAGGGGTAAAAGGTGAATTTGATAAGCTGCGCAAAAATTATCAAGAGCGTCGTGAATGGTCATCCCTTGAAATTATTTGTGATGATGAACAAACGGCATCAAAACTCAATGAGCTTGGTTTTACAGCAAGTTTAGTTTGCACAAAATAGATTAGTTAAAATGAACACCTGATTAAATAACACCGATTGGTGTTATTTAATTTTTTTATTTTTTAGAGGAATAGCCATGACTGAAGGTTGGAATATTGCAGTATTAGGCGCAACCGGTGCTGTAGGTGAAGCTATTATTTCACTGTTACAAGAAAGAGAATTCCCAGTCGGCGAATTATATTTACTTGCCAGTGAGCGTAGTGCAGGGGAGAGCGTACGCTTTAATGGTAAAAGTATTCAAGTTGAAAATGTGACCGACTTTGATTGGTCACAGGCACAAATTGCCTTTTTTGCAGCCAATGAAGGTGTCAGCCTACAATATGCCGAATTAGCGGCACAAGAAGGGTGCATTGTCATCGATACGAGTGGCGTATTTGCTCAAGAACCGGATGTGCCACTGGTTGTCCCGAATGTGAATCCGCAAGTCTTAGCCGATTACCGCAACCGTAATATTATTTCATTGGCAGACAGCTCTGTGAGTCAATTATTAACGGCAATCAAACCGCTGGTGGATGCCGCAGGGGTGGGGCGTATTACTTTAACAAATATGTTGTCGGTTTCTAGTTATGGTAAAGCCGCCGTAGACGAGCTGGCAGGGCAAAGTGCGCGTTTATTAAATGGTATCCCTGCGGAAGAAGGCCGTTTTAGTAAGCAATTAGCGTTCAATATGTTGCCATTACTGGCGGATATGGAAGGTAGTGTCGTTCACGAACGTCGTTTGGTTGAGCAAGTGCGTAAGGTGCTGCAAGATGATGGCTTACCAGTGGCGGTGAGTTTTATTCAATCTCCTGTTTTTTATGGGAATGCGCAAGTCGTTCATTTAGAAACTTTGCGCCCAATGAGTGCAGAAGAAGCGAACGAAGAACTTGAACGTTTTGAAGATATTCAGGTCTCAGAAGAGGGTGATTATCCTACACAGGTGACTGAAGCGTCAGGTAATGACCAATTAAGCATTGGTTGTGTACGTAATGACTATGGCATACCTGAAATTTTACAATTTTGGTCAGTGGCTGATAACGTGCGTTTCGGTGGGGCACTGATGGCGGTAGAAACAGCAGAAAAACTGGCTCAGGAGCTGTTTTACTAATGTCTGAGCCTACACAGTTGTATCGAATCGCATTAGGTATTGAATACAACGGCAGTCGTTATTTTGGTTGGCAGCGTCAGCAAGAAGTGAAAAGTATTCAAGGTTGTTTAGAAGAAGCCTTGTCAAAAATTGCAGCGGAGCCAATTAGCGTGTTTTGCGCAGGGCGCACAGATGCAGGCGTTCATGCTACAGGGCAAGTGGTGCATTTCGAAACCTCTGCCATCCGCAAAGAAGCGGCTTGGACTATGGGGGCGAATACGCATTTGCCCTCTGATATTGCTGTCCGCTGGTGTAAACCGGTGGCCGAGGAGTTTCATGCACGCTTTAGTGCAACAGCGCGTCGATATCGCTACGTGATTTTTAATCACCGTTATCGGCCAGCAATTTTATCGAGTGGCGTAACGCACTTTCATTATCCACTCGATGAAAAAAGAATGCATGAAGCGGCACAGGCGCTATTGGGTGAGCGTGATTTTACCTCATTCAGAGCAGTCCAGTGTCAGTCGAAGTCGCCATGGCGTAATGTGATGCATGTGAATGTCAGTCGCCACGGTCATTATGTGGTGGTAGATATCAAAGCCAATGCGTTTGTTCACCATATGGTGAGAAATATTGTCGGAAGTCTGTTGGAGATTGGTTGTGGCAATCAAAACATTGATTGGATGGCGCATCTTCTTGAGTTAAAAGACCGTACCAAGGCAGCTGCAACCGCAAAAGCGGAAGGGTTGTATTTAGTGAGTGTCGATTACCCAGAGAAATTTGAGTTGCCTCAGAATGTGATGGGGCCGCTTTTTCTGGCAGATGAACTGATGTAAAGCGAATTTTTATTTATCTCATAATTTTTGTAAATAGCATGGATGCTATTATCAATGAGGATTTTATGGAATTTATCACTTTTATTATCGACTTTATTTTACACATCGATGTCCATCTTGCTGAACTGGTCAGAGATTATGGTACATGGGTATATGGTATCCTATTTCTGATCCTATTTTGTGAAACAGGGTTAGTGGTCACACCATTTTTACCTGGAGATTCGTTATTATTCGTTGCGGGTGCGATTTCGTCATTAGACAGTAATGACCTGAATGTCCATTTAATGGTCGCTTTAATGATTACGGCAGCGATTATTGGTGATGCTGTAAACTACGCAATTGGGCGTATTTTTGGTGAGAAATTATTCAGAAATCCAGACTCGAAGATTTTTCGTCGTGTTTATTTAGATAAAACTCATGCTTTTTATGAAAAACATGGCGGTAAAGCGATTATACTGGCACGCTTTGTGCCGATAGTCAGAACTTTTGCACCATTCGTTGCAGGAATGGGGAAAATGTCTTATCGTCACTTTGCTTTTTATAATGTGACGGGCGCGTTTATTTGGGTATTATTATTCACTTATGCGGGTTATTTCTTTGGTGAATTACCGTTCGTACAAAAGAATTTGAAATTACTGATAGTCGCGATTATCTTTGTTTCAATTCTTCCGGGTGTTGTTGAAATTATTCGTCATCGTCGAATAGCTGCGAAAGAAAAGCGTGCGGCAGCGCAAAAAATCGATAACCACTAAGCGGTTTAGTAAGGTGGTTTAACAAGTTTTTATCTACAGTGAGATATCATTGTGGTTTAATGGCAAAAAATTACATACTGGTGATAACCAGAGTGAATCAGACAAAAAGGTCCATTAATGAGCTGGATTGAAAAAATTTTAAAGAAAGGTAACTTGACCCAATCACACAAAGCCAATATCCCTGAAGGGGTTTGGACCAAATGCGATAGCTGCGGGCAAGTATTATATGGTGCTGAATTAGAGCGTAATTTATCCGTGTGTCCAAAATGTGACCACCATATGCGAATTCACGCACGTCAGCGCTTAGAAACCTTCCTTGATGAAAACTCAACAACGGAATTGGGCAGTGAACTTGAGCCAAAAGATATTCTTAAGTTCAAAGATTCAAAAAAATATAAAGACCGTATTGCTGTTGCGCAAAAAGAAACAGGTGAAAAAGACGCGATCATCGTGATGAAAGGCACGTTGAAAGGTATGCCTGTGGTGGCTGCGGCGTTTGAATTCGCTTTTATGGGCGGTTCAATGGCCTCTGTTGTTGGCGCGCGTTTCGTGCGTGCAGTGGAGCAAGCTCTGGAAGATAACTGCCCGTTGGTTTGTTTCTCTTCAAGTGGCGGTGCGCGTATGCAAGAAGCGCTGTTATCATTGATGCAGATGGCAAAAACCAGTGCAGCTTTGGCAAAATTGCAAGAACGTGGTTTACCTTACATCTCTGTATTGACCGACCCAACCATGGGTGGGGTGTCTGCAAGTTTAGCGATGTTAGGGGATATTAATGTGGCAGAGCCGAAAGCATTAATTGGTTTCGCAGGGCCACGTGTTATCGAACAAACTGTTCGCGAAAAGTTACCGCAAGGTTTCCAACGCAGTGAATTCTTACTTGAGAAAGGCGCGATTGATATGATAGTTCGCCGCCCTGAGATGCGTGATCGCTTAGCTGAAGTGTTAGCGATGTTAACCAATAAACCAAGCTTTAATGACACGGCTATCATCGTAGCGGAAACGGTTGAAATCGACATTAACGCCGTTGATGAACTTGATGCCCAAGAGCCAAAAAAGGATTCTGAAAAGCATAAAAAAGATGATGAGTAATCTAATCATTCCTAATGCCAAGTCTCCATTGGAGGCTTGGCTTTCTTATCTCACCGACTTACATAGTCAAAATATTGATATGGGGTTGGAGCGAGTCGGTCAAGTTGCTAGGAAAATGAACCTAACGCAACCTGCACCTAAAGTTATCACTGTCACTGGGACCAACGGAAAAGGGACAACTTGCCATACGCTAGAGTCTATTTTTATGGCATCTGGGTTAAAAGTTGGGGTTTACAGTTCACCGCACCTTATTCGTTATACCGAACGCGTTCGTATTCAAGGCCAAGAGCTCCCTGAGTCTGATTTCTGTGAAGTATTTGCCACAATTGAAGCACAACGTGCAGATATTTCGCTCACCTATTTTGAATACGGCACCTTGGCGGCGTTACAGTTATTTAAGCAAGCTAAACTCGATATTGTGATTTTAGAAGTCGGATTAGGCGGTCGGTTAGATGCGACCAATGTCGTTGATGCGGATATTGCGGCGATCACCAGTATTGCCTTAGACCATACAGATTGGTTAGGTGCAGACCGTGAACATATTGGTTATGAAAAAGCCGGTATTTTCCGCAAAGGTCACTATGGAGTGGTCGGTGAACCGGACATGCCAGCTTCAATTGCCCAAGTGGCTGAGCAGCTAGGTACACAGCTATTTCGCCGTGGTACGGATTGGCAATACAGTGAGCAAGCAAATAGCTGGTCATGGAAAAGTTCACAGCGTGAATGGCATGATTTACCGTTACCCAATGTACCTTTAGCGAACGCAGCAACAGCGCTGGGTGTGGTGAGTTGCTTATTGGAAATTGATGCAGATATTGCCCAAAAAGTGACTGAGTCCGCTATTCATCAAGGTTTGAAATCTGCTCAATTACCGGGGCGCTTCCAAATTATTGGTGAAAAACCGTTAATGATATTGGATGTGGCGCATAATCCCCATGCCGCAGGGTACTTAGTCAGTAAATTAGCGGCCTTACCGGAAACTAAAAACCGTCGCATTCGCGCGGTGGTAGGGATGCTAGGCGATAAAGATATCAAAGGGACGCTTGAGTGTTTATCACAACAAGTCACCGACTGGTACCTTGCGCCATTAACTGAGTTTAGGGGAGCAGATGTGGCCCAACTTAGTCAATATTTACCCACAGCTAACCAGTTTGAAAGCGTAGAAAAAGCGTGGCAGCAAGCTTGCGTCGATGCTAATGAGCAAGATGTGATTGTGGTGTGCGGGTCATTTCATACCGTCGCTCACGTTATGATGTTATTGGAAAATCAAGAAGGATAGTGCCGGTGGCTAGTAAATTTCAGAATCGACTTGCTGGCGCCATTGTGCTTGTTGCAGTGGGGGTCATTGTGCTTCCTGCTCTGCTTGATGGCGATAAGAAATACAATGAAAATGAATTTGCGGCCATTCCTATTATCCCTAAACCAGGTGATGAAGAAGACATTGAGGCAATAGCGCCTATTGTAAGTACGACAACAACAGCTTCTTCAGAAGGGGCTTCTGAAGCCATGTTATCAGAAGCGATTACGCAGCAGCAAAACGAACAGGTTGAAACACGGCCATCGACGACGACTCCGGCACCAAGCGTAGTTGAACCCACAAAGCCAGAACCGAAGCCTGAGCCTAAAGTTGAGCCGAAGCCACAACCGAAACCTGAACCTAAGCCCGAGCCGAAATCTCAGCCACAAGGCAAAGCATTTGTGGTGCAAGTCATCGCATTGAACAATGCGAGTAAAGTTGAGGAGATAGTCGCACAGCTCAGGTTGTCTGGTTACCAAGTTTATACTGTTCCTGCAAAACCAGTGAATAATAAACTCACGCGGATTTACGTAGGGCCTGAGGCCTCAAGGCAAAGGCTAGAAGCGGCTTTACCAGAACTGAATAGGATTACGGGAACAAAAGGGATAATTCAAAGCTATAAACCTTAAAATAGAATTTAAATAATCCCTAAAAGGTAAGGGGATTTAGTAACTTACTGCGGCGATTATGATTTTTTCTTTTCGCCGCTATTTTTTTTAATTTGATAGAAAAATGGTTACGCAAACGTTTTCGTTTTCTGTTAGAATGCACTTCGCTGATGTTGCGAGTGCGAATTTTGGAATGGAATATGGTCTGGATAGATTACACAATTATCGCCATTATTGGCTTCTCGGCATTAGTTAGCTTGATCCGTGGGTTTGTACGAGAGGCGCTCTCACTGGTTACATGGGGCTGTGCTTTTTTTGTTGCAAGTACGTTTTATCCTTATTTAGCTGACTATTTTACTCGCTTTGAGGATGTGCTGGTTAGAAATGGCATTGCTATCGCCGCACTGTTTATTGCCACTTTGATTGTTGGCGCAGTCGTAAACTATGTGATTAGCTCATTAGTACAAAAAACGGGGTTGTCAGGCACAGATCGTGTTCTGGGGATCTGCTTCGGTGCGTTGCGTGGTGTATTGATTGTTTCGGCATTGCTGTTTTTTCTCGATACCTTTACACCATTACCTCAAAGTGAGGACTGGCAGCGCTCGGAACTTATTCCGCAGTTCAGTCATATAATCAGGTGGTTTTTTGACTACCTGCAAAATGCGTCAAGTTTCCTACCGGAGAACATTTCTCCGTCTGGCTGATGAGGAAAGACTAAATGTGCGGTATTGTCGGTATCGCCGGTGTTACACCGGTAAACCAATCAATTTATGATGCTCTCACGGTGCTTCAGCATCGTGGGCAAGATGCAGCAGGTATTGCCACTATTGATGGCAAAAACAACATTCGTTTACGCAAAGCAAATGGCCTTGTTAAAGATGTGTTTGAAACACGTCATATGCTGAGATTACAGGGCTGCATGGGGTTAGGGCACGTCCGTTACCCAACGGCAGGTAGCTCAAGTGCTTCCGAGGCGCAACCTTTCTACGTAAACTCACCTTTTGGTATTACACTTGCGCATAATGGTAATCTGACAAACGCTCATGAACTCACTCGGAGTTTATTTGAAACAGCGCGACGCCATGTTAACACCACTTCTGATTCTGAAATATTACTGAACGTATTAGCCCATGAGCTGGATAGGTTTGACCATTTCCCTCTTGAGCCAGACAATGTTTTCAGTGCTGTGTCCGCGATGCACAAAAAATTACGCGGTGCGTATGCTTGTGTGGCATTAATTATTGGCCATGGCATGTTAGCCTTCCGTGATCCTCACGGTATTCGTCCGTTAGTATTAGGGCGCCGCATTACTGAAAGTGGTGAACATGAATATATGGTCGCTTCTGAAAGTGTTGCGCTTGATACTTTAGGTTTCGAGTTTTTACGCGATGTGGCGCCTGGCGAAGCGGTATATGTGACAGAAAAAGGCCAATTATTTACACGCCAATGTTCTGATAACCCACAATTAACCCCATGTATTTTTGAGTATGTCTATTTTGCTCGCCAAGACTCTTTTATTGATAAAGTGTCTGTGTATAACGCAAGGTTACGTATGGGGCAAAAACTGGGCGCTAAAATTGCTCGCGAATGGGAAGACTTAAATATCGATGTGGTAATTCCTATTCCAGAAACATCGTGTGATATTGCTTTAGAAATCGCGCATATTCTTGATAAACCATACCGCCAAGGTTTCGTGAAAAACCGCTATGTAGGCCGTACATTTATCATGCCGGGTCAGCAAGAACGTCGTAAATCGGTGCGCCGTAAGCTTAATGCGAACCGTGCGGAGTTTCGTGATAAAAACGTCTTACTTATTGACGACTCCATTGTACGCGGAACAACATCGGAGCAAATTGTTGAGCTTGCGCGTGAAGCCGGAGCAAAAAATGTTTACTTTGCCTCAGCGGCACCCGAAGTGCGTTTCCCAAACGTATATGGCATTGATATGCCAAATGCAAATGAATTGATTGCACACGGGCGCGAAGTGGATGAAATTCGCAAACTTATCGGCGCAGATGGGCTAATTTTCCAAGATTTAACGGATTTAGTCGACGCGGTGCGTGAAGAAAACCCTGAAATTACAGAATTTGAGTGTTCCGTGTTTGATGGCATTTATGTGACCAAAGATATCGACCAAAGTTATTTAGACTACCTAGAAAACTTACGAAAAGACGATGAGTTAAAGTTGAAGGATCAGAGTGAGGTTGAAGACCTAGAGATTTATAACGAAGGCTAAATTTTCGTCAATTTTCGTCATAGTTTGGGCTACAGCGTTGTTGGCTTCACAAATTCGCCCTAGTCACGTAGTTTTCTACGCTCCTAGGGTCTCTTTGCTAGCCGCCTAGCTGTAACCCTAACTATATAGAAAATCCACAGTGATTCTGATTTTTCCCATCTTTAATCTGTAGCCTAAAATATCAAGAAAACTATGACGTCAAATGAAGGCCTAAGTTACAGTTATATCTGATTTAAAATACGTAAAAATTGAGTAGGCTATAGGGACATTAACTGCCTATTTGGAGCGATATATGGCTGATTTCAACTCCCTCCCTGATGTGATTAAACCTTTCGCAGATAAAATCAAAGCCACTAAAAAACCGCTTGTTGAAATGACGTTAACCCCTATTGAAGACTATGTTTTATGGGATAGTCGTGTTGGGGGAATGCCGTATTTGCCACTAAATGAAAAATACCCGACGAATAGCGAAGGGATGCCACTCAAGTTGCTTGCTCAAATTAATTTTGCACAAATGCCTAAATTAGAAAATTACCCTGAAAAGGGGATTTTACAGTTTTTTATTGGTGGTGATGATTTATATGGGGCTGATTTTGAGCAGCGACAAAAACAAGAAGATTTCCGTATTATTTATTGGGAAGAGGTTATTGAAGATACTCAGCAATTAACCCAAGATTTTTCTGCGGTGATTGCTGCCCATTCTGATGACTACTATACCCCCATAGACCATCAATACAGTATTGAATATACGCCTGCGGAGCAGTACATCAGCATCGATGATTTCCAATTTGGCCAGAAAATATTAGGGGTCGACAACCTCTATGATTATGAAGAGCAATTTGAAGGGGAAGATTTTTACGATGAATGGGTTGAGCCCTACAGTGATACGTTTGAATCAGGGGCACACTGCATCGGCGGCTATCCGTTTTTCACTCAAACCGACCCAAGAGAATACGAAGAAGATATTCAACAATATGAATTGCTTCTACAAATAAATACCGATTATGAAATAGGGATCATGTGGGGAGATATGGGAGTCGGTAATTTCTTTATTCACCCAGATGACCTGAAAAAACGTGATTTTAGTCGTGTGGTGTATAATTGGGATTGCGGCTGATCCAGAAATCCTTTTTACCTTTTAACCTGTAGCGTTGTTGGCTACAGGTTAAAATAATGAGTGAGTTATTAGTCGCCTATTTAATTAATTTTAATGCTTTCTTTGCATCTGCAACCGTGGCGTATTTCGTATATAATGCTCAATTATCGTTTGCTAGGGTGGTTAGGTAGGGAAATGAAGAAACTTATCATTGGGTTAACTGGCGCGAGTGGGGCTATTTATGGTGTCCGCTTGCTTGAAGTGTTGAAACCGCTCAAAGGTGTAGAAACCCATTTAGTGATGAGTGCGGCCGCCCGTCAAACATTAGCACTTGAAACAACTTACACGGTGAAAGACGTTCAACAGTTAGCCGACCATAACTATGACAGTCGTGATATTGCCGCTGCAATTTCTTCCGGTTCGTTCCGTACTGCTGGGATGGTGATCATGCCTTGCACCATGAAAACGTTATCAGGTATTGTTCACAGTTATACTGATACGTTGGTCACTAGGGCGGCGGATGTAGTGCTTAAAGAAGGTAAAAAATTGGTGTTAGGTGTACGCGAAACGCCATTGCACGTCGGCCATTTACGTTTGATGGTGCAAGCGGCGGAGATGGGAGCCGTGATTATGCCTCCCATGCCTGCGTTTTATCACCAGCCTGAAACTATTCAAGATATTATTGACCAAACAGTTAATCGTATCCTTGATCAGTTTGATATCGAACTGGAACAAGACCTATTTAATCGTTGGCAGGGGGCGAAATAACCCTTACTCATCAGTATGTGGAATAAGTAAGTCAGTTAGTGCTTCTTTTAACTCGATATGTTCAAATTGAAAGCCTGCCTCTTCTAACCGTTTGGGGATCGCCTGTTGGCCACCCAATACCAGCGCTGCGGATTCCCCCATGATGGCCTTAATCACAAAAGCGGGCGTTCGTACAAATGAAGGACGATTAATAACTTCACCTAACGTGGCGGAAAATAGGTCATTATGGACTGGATAAGGTGAGGTCATATTAAAGGGGCCAGAAAGCGTTGGGTTATCTAATAGAAAACAAATTGCACGAACCATATCGTTGATATGTATCCACGGCATGTATTGTTTCCCGTCACCAATTGGCCCACCTGCACCCATTTTAAAAATGGGGAGAATTTTGGCAAGTAAACCGCCATTCGCTGATAACACAAGGCCAGTGCGTAATAAACAAACGCGAGTTTTTTCTGACTGAGCATTAGCGGCTAAAGCTTCCCAATGCTGTGTGAGTTGGTGAGTAAATTCATCATGGGGCTGTTCGTCTTCGGTAACGACCGATTGGCCCTGATTGCCATAATAGCCGACAGCAGAGCCCGATAAAAATACCCGGGGAGGGGTTTCACTGGCTGTGATTAACTCACTAAGCTGCTGAGTTAACTTCCAACGGCTATCACACAGTAACTTTTTTTGTTCCTCTGTCCAGCGCTTATCAGCAATAGGTTCGCCTGCTAGGTTAATGATAGCATCGAAGTCATTTAAGTGGGTTTTACCATTGAGAGACGTCCAGCACTCAACAGCCTTGCAAAACTGGCTATAAACTTTTTGTGGAGAGCGGCTTAATACAGTAACCTGATGCTCAAGAGAAATCAGTTTTTGGATTAGTGGTGTTCCGATTAGCCCGGTGCCGCCTGTTATGAGTATCTTCATCGCCATCCCCGTCATATTTCAAACCGCAGCGTTGTTGCTTACGTTTAGTTACCCTAGTAACAAACTACAGCGTTATGATTTAACTATAGCATTTGTGAACACAATTTGTATGATTTGCTTAGCCTGCCTTTAAAAAATTCGGTTTCATTATCACTGTAATAAGAAGTGCTTTTTATGATGGCAACCAATCACAAATTCAGCTAGGATCATTTTCATAGGTGCGGATCAATGCAGATTGGTATTGTCAGGCATAAAATAATAATCAGTCTAATGATATAAGCAGTTTTAGCTTAAAAATAAAAGGTTTACAGGATGGAACAACAAACCGAAGTTGTTGAATGGGTCGATATTGTTGATGAAGACAATACTGTGATTGCTCAGGCAACACGTAGCCAAATGCGAGCAGAAAACCTACGTCATCGTGCAACTTACATTGTTGTTCATGACGGAATGGGCAAAATATTGGTTCAACGACGCACAGACATTAAAGATTTTCACCCCGGTTTCCTCGATGCAACAGCTGGAGGAGTGGTTACGCAAGGTGAAAACATTCTTGATTCTGCAAAGCGTGAAGCTGAAGAAGAGCTAGGTATTGCTGGCGTTCCTTTTGCTGAACATGGCCATTTTTACTTTGAAGATGCGCATTGTCGTGTATGGGGTGGTTTGTTTAGCTGTGTGAGCCATGGTCCATTTGCTTTACAAGAATCTGAAGTTGTTGAGGTCAGTTGGTTGACCCCTAAAGAGATCAGCGCACGCTGTGACGAATTTACGCCGGATTCACTTAAAGCGCTTTCTTTATGGTTGACTCGGAATAATGAGTTAGAAAAAACCATCACTTGTGCTGAAAACTCATAGTTGATCAGATTAAAATTGTTAAAGGGCTATTTTATTTAGTCCTTTACTTTATTTCTCCCAAAATCAAATCTCTAGCAAAGTTAATTTCAAGCTAATATATAACGATTAGTTATAACAAACTTGCAAGCTAAACGATGTATTCATTTCTACACTAGATATAATGTGACAGATCTTAACATTTATCGTTTGCGATATGATGCACTGCTTGGTGTATACATGACGCTTCGAGAGAATAAAAATGACAATTGATAAACAAGATACTTTTTTGAAACAACAACACCTTGAGAACGTAACCAATAAAGCCCGTGAGATTATGGAGCGTGAAGGGATTGAAGCATTAATCGCAACCGTGGGTGATAACTTTTATCACTTAACCGGTTTTGCGAGCTTCTTTATGTACACTTTCAGGCAAACAGGTTCGGCGATTGCGGTTATTTTTCGTGATCCTTCTATTCAATCATTGGTTATTATGAATGAATTTGAAGCGGCAAATTTGTCACTTCAAATGCCTAACGCAAGGATTAAAACATTTCCAATTTGGGTGGATGTTGATGACCCTTACAACCCGGAAAATGGCAAAGTGGTGAAGGCAAGGCCAATTAATAGCCCAATAGAAACCATTTTCAATTTACTCAAGGAGGCGTTGTCAGAAGCGGGAGTTTATTGTAAACCGGTTGCAATTGAATTAAACCAAATTACACATACAGGTAAAGTATGGTTGGATAAGGTTATTCCTGAATTAAATTTGGTTGATTCTTCGCCGCTATTTAATGAATTACGCATGATTAAAAGCCCGTGGGAAATTGCTCATCTCAGAAAATCAGCACAAATTACAGAGGCTGGTATTGCTGCTGCGAGTAAATTGATCAAAGTCGGCTGTACTTCAGCGGAATTAACCGCCGCTTTTAAAGCGAAAGTGATGGAATACCCAGAGACAAATTATAGCCGCTTCAATTTAATTTCAGTGGGCAGTGATTTTTCACCGAAAATGATCCCTGATGACCAACCTGCAAAAGAAGGGGATTTAATTAAATTTGACTGTGGCGTTGATGTGGCAGGTTATGGTGCTGATATTGCACGGACATTTGTGGTTGGTAAACCGAATGAAAAAGTCGCTGCTATTTATCAAACTATCTTAAAAGGCCATCAATATATGTTAAGTCGAGTTGCGCCCGGCGTGGCATTAAGTGATGTTTTCAATGAAACAATGGCACTCATTCGTTCTTCGGGTTTGCCCCATTATAACCGTGGGCACTTAGGCCATGGGGACGGGGTGTTCGTTGGGCTGGAAGAAGCCCCTTTTGTGAGCGCTGCGACCACAGAAATATTTCGAGCTGGGATGGTAATGAGCTTAGAAACACCTTATTACGGGATTGGTGTTGGCGGTATTATGATTGAAGATATGCTGCTGATTACTGAAGACGGTGTGGAAATGTTAAGTCATTTGCCTCGTGAATTGATTTCTTTCGGGCAAGTGGAATAAGGGGCGGAATATGAAGTGGTATCATTATTTAGTTATTTTCCCAATCCTAGCGTTAACCGTGGGTATCTATTATGCCAACCAAGTAGAGCCTTTTGTTATGGGCTTGCCATTTTTAATGTTCTGGATTGTCTCATGGGTGATTGTTACAGCCTTAGTTATGTTACTAATCAATATATTAGATAATAAAAATACTAAGGAAACATCATGAGCTCCGCGCTAATTATTATTACTGTTTTCTTCCTGTTTAGTATTTATCTTGCTATTCGTGCGAAGAAAGGAAAAACGATGGACCATGAAGGGTGGTCTGTCGGTGGTCGTAGTTATGGCGCACTGTTAGTTTTCTTGCTGAGTGCGGGGGAAATATATACCACGTTTACCTTCCTTGGCGGGAGTGGCTGGGCTTATGGTAAAGGCCCTGCAATTCTATATACCTTGGCAGTCAATGCTTTTATGGGGATCTTTTTATACTGGGTGCACCCAAGGATATGGCGATTTGCAAAAGATAATGATGTCAGAACGATTTCTGAGTTATTTACCAAAAAGTATCAAAGCCCGGGGTTAGGGTTATTAATTAGCTTAATATCTATTGCTGCAATGGTGCCTTTATTTGTTTTACAGCTTAAAGGATTAGGCATTATTGTTTCTCAAGCGTCTTATGGCGCAATTCCAGCAGATATTGCCATTTGGATTGGAATTATCGCAGTGACGTTATTTGTGATGATTTCAGGTATTCATGGCTCAGCTTGGACATCAGCACTAAAAGATTTAATGATTTTAATTGTGGTGGTTTTTATCGGTATTTATATTCCACTTCATTATTACGGTAGTTTTGGGGACATGTTTAAAGCGATAGATACCGCGATGCCAAGCTTTTTAACATTCTCCGAAACGGGGCTAAATATCCCTTGGTATATTTCCACAATATTCTTATCTGTGGTTGCCTATTTCTGTTGGCCGCATTATATGGCCGCAGTGTTTACCGCAAAAGATGAAAAATCACTGAAACGTAATAGTATTCTGATTCCAGCGTACAGTTTGATTATGCTATTCGCATTTTTCGTTGGTTATGCATCCATATTGCAAATTCCACATCTTGAAGGGGCGGCAGTGGATTTATCGCTGTTTGAGATATCTAAGAGCACCTTCTCACCGATTGTGGTTGGTTTTATTGGTGCAGCAGGGATGTTAACCGCATTAGTACCTGGTTCGATGTTGTTGCTAACCACTTCTAATATGTTAGCGGGAGTTGTGCAAAAAGCGATGGGAGTAAGTGAAGAAAAACGCCAGTCTGGTGTGTATGCTCGCTTTATGGTACCTGTCGTTGCGTTGGTCAGCTTGTATTTTATTTTCCACAGTAATGATACCTTAGTGGCTATTATGTTACTCGGGGTCAATATTGTCGCGCAGTTTTTCCCTGCTTTACTGATGAGCTTTAAACAGCAAAACCCAATGACACCTGCGGGTGCTATTTGTGGAATTTCTGCGGGGGTTTTATTCCTTGCGGTAACCTATATAGAGAAAATTTCTTTAGCACAATTGTTCCCTTGGTTAGGAGAAAGTTTGAGCTTTATGAATATCGGTATTGCTGCATTTATTCTGAATATTATTGTTGCAGTAGTGGTTTCATTATTTACGCGTAAAAGATAGTTAAAAATAATCAGGCAATAAAAAAGCGCTCAGTTGAGCGCTTTTTAGCATAAAGAGATGAATTAAGCGTTTTCGTTTTGTACTGCTTGGATAGCAGTTAACGCAACGGTATACACGATGTCATCAACTAATGCACCGCGTGACAAGTCATTGACTGGTTTACGCATACCTTGCAGCATTGGACCAATAGAGACTAAGTCAGCAGAACGTTGTACGGCTTTATACGTGGTATTACCGGTATTTAAGTCAGGGAAGATAAATACGGTCGCTTTACCTGCAACTGGTGAATTAGGTGCTTTGGACTTAGCAACATCCGCCATAACAGCCGCGTCATATTGTAATGGACCATCGATAATTAAATCAGGGCGTTTTTCTTGTGCTAAACGCGTTGCTTCACGCACTTTCTCAACATCACTACCCGCACCTGAATCGCCTGTAGAGTAAGAAATCATCGCAACACGTGGGTCGATACCGAACGCTTTAGCAGAATCCGCAGATTGGATAGCGATTTCAGATAATTGCTCTGCAGTTGGGTCTGGGTTGATAGCGCAGTCACCGTACACAAATACTTGTTCTGGTAATAACATAAAGAACACAGAAGAAACTAATGAGCTACCCGGTGCTGTTTTAATTAATTGCAACGGTGGACGGATAGTATTTGCCGTCGTATGAACAGCACCAGAAACTAGGCCATCCACTTCGCCTTTCTCTAGCATTAATGTGCCTAATACAACGTTATCTTCTAATTGCTCACGAGCAACAACCTCAGTCATTCCTTTGCTCTTACGTAATTCAACGAGGCGAGCAACGTATTCTTCACGTACTTTAACTGGGTCAACAATTTCAATACCAGTACCGAGTTCAATACCTTGTGCAGCAGCAACACGACGAATATCTTCTGGGTTACCTAATAGAACACAAGTTGCAATGCCGCGCTCTGCACAGATAGATGCAGCTTTAACTGTACGCGGTTCGTCGCCTTCAGGAAGAACGATTCGTTTGCCAGCTTTACGTGCTAATTCAGTTAACTGATAACGGAATGCTGGTGGTGATAGGCGGTTAGGGCGTTCTGAGTCAGCAACCAGTGATTCAATCCAATCGCTACTAATATGACGAGCCACATAGTTTTGAATTTTTTCAATACGTTCATGGTCATCAGCTGGGACTTCTAAGCTAAAGCTTTGTAGATTCAGCGATGTTTGCCATGTATTGCTTTTCACCATGAAAACAGGCAGGCCAGTTTCGAAAGCTTGTTCACACAGCTGGCGAATAGGCGCATCGATGTTGTAACCACCAGTGAGTAGAACTGCACCGATTTCAACCCCGTTCATTGCCGCTAGTGAGGCAGAAACTAATACATCAGGGCGATCCGCTGAGGTCACTAATAATGATCCTGGGCGGAAGTGTTCAAGCATGTGCGGAATGCTGCGTGCGCAGAAAGTCACTGATTTAACACGACGAGTTTTGATTTCGCCTTCGTTAACAATCTCTGCACCTAAGTGTTTTGCCATGTCAATTGCACGGGTGGCAATTAAATCAAAGTTCCATGGAATGGATGCCAGCACAGGCAGATTCAGCGCAGAAAGTTGCTTAGTATCGAGGTTAGCCACAGTCGCTTTGGTTGAATCATCAAAGATTTCAGATAGGTCAGGGCGAGTACGACCTTGTTCATCAACAGGTGCATTCACCTTATTGATAATAACGCCGATGATATTTTTATTACGTTGGCCGCCAAATTCGTTACGTACTAACTCTAAACGCTCTTGCATTTGTGTGATTGAACTGTTGCCTGGTGCAGTGACGAAAACAATCTCTGCGCCTAATGTTTTGGCAATTTCATAATTTAATGATTGAGCAAATGAATGTTTACGCGTTGGCACTAAACCTTCAATTAAAATCACTTCCGCATTTTTTGTGTGGTCATGATAGCGAGCGACGATTTCTTCCATTAATACATCTTTTTTGGAAGAGGTCAGTAGCGATTCTACGTATTCCATTGTTAGTGGTTCAACAATGGTGGTAATACTTGAATGAGAGCGCAGGACTTCAGTGGTTTGGTCTTTATTGCCAGAGACGCGTGGCTGTGCGATAGGTTTGAAAACGCTTAATTGAACACCTTTTTGTTCCATTGAGCGAACGACACCTAGGCTAACGCTAGTTAAGCCAACGCTGGTGCCAGTAGGTATTAACATAATTGTACGGGACACGGGAACCTCTTTATTTCGGTTACTCTAATGACAAAACGATACCGCCAGCAGGTTGCTGGCGGTAGAAGTTGCTTATGCGGTTAAACGCGCAGTATCTTGGGCGATAACCAACTCTTCATTGGTTGCGATAACCAGTGCTGGGCGGCTGTTATCGGTAGTGATTAAACCTTCTTTACCGAAGCGCGCCGCTAAGTTACGTTCGTGGTCATATTCGAAACCAAGGATAGCCAGTTTCTTCAAGGTAATTTCACGAACTTGCGCTGAGTTTTCACCAATACCACCCGTGAAGATGATAGCATCAAGGCGGCCTTCCATCAGAGCACTATATGCACCAACGTATTTCGCCAAACGATGGCAGAAAACATCCATTGCGCGAGTTGCGTCTTCTTTAGTGCCGTAGTTATCTTCAACATAGCGGCAGTCACTTGTTACGCCAGTTAAACCTAATAAACCAGACTCTTTGGTCAGCATTTTGTTGATTTGTTCAACGCTCATACCTAAAGAATCATGTAAATGGAAAATAATTGCAGGGTCGATATCACCACTACGTGTTCCCATTACCAGACCTTCTAATGGCGTTAAACCCATTGAAGTGTCAACGCATTTACCGTTAACAATAGCAGTAACAGAACCACCATTGCCTAGGTGGCAAGTGATAACATTTAACTCATCAACAGGTTTGTTGAGTTTTTTCGCAGCTTCACGGGAAACATAGTAATGGCTTGTACCGTGCGCACCATAACGGCGGATACTATGTTCTGAATATAATTCGTATGGCAATGCATACAGATAAGCTTCCTGCGGCATGGTCTGATGGAATGCGGTATCAAAGACAGCGACATTTTTGTTGATCAGATGCGGGAAGGATTTTCTTGCTTCTTCAATACCGATGAGATGAGCAGGGTTATGCAATGGCGCGAATGGAATAGCCGCTTCGATGCCTTCAATCACTTCATCTGTGATTAATACAGAAGAGGTAAATTTCTCACCACCATGAACAATACGGTGACCGATGGAGGTGATTTGCTCTGATAGCTCAGGTTTTTCAGCAAGAATAGTGTTAACAATGAAATCCAATGCTTCGCTATGCGCTGCACCAGCACCTAAAGGCGCTTCTTTCTTAGCACCATCCATTTTCCACTTAATACGGGCTTCCGGGAGGTTAAAGCACTCAGCTAATCCAGATAAAAATTCATCGCCATTAGTTGGGTCGATGATGGCGAATTTCAGTGAGGAGCTACCGCAGTTTAGAACCAGTACCAGCTTACTTGACATGGAAATACCTATCGTTAATTGTTGTTGTGAAGCCTTTTAAAAACATGAAAAGACTCAGATATAAAAATATACCGCTAGAGCCTAGCGTATTTATGACCTGAAACATCATGATTGATATCATGTTAAAGGCGAAAAAAGTTAAAGATCGTGAGATCTTCAGGGGTTGATAACTCAGGCGCTATTCTTTTCTACAGAAGGTTATAAAAGTAAACCTCTGCACCTAGTGTTGAAATAACGATCAACAACCCCAATATATAACTGTTGTCTATCTTCAGTATCGAAGATGGATAAAGCTAAAAAATAACAAATGCAACAGCAATTCTAAATGTGGCAGATTCTACTAAAATTATTTTATATTTTATACGTTTTTTTTAAAAATAGGGACTTTGATTGATTAAAATCATAAGTGACGTATAAAGTAGTGTTATAGCACAGGGTTACGTTGCTATTAGAATAGCTGATATTTAGTAAATTGACTTAACTTAAGGTAAATGTAATGAAATAATTTCGTTACCTTAAATGTGCTATCATTTTACCATGCGTAATTTATAAATTATTGCCTCAGTTTTTAAGAAGTCGATAGGAAACGTTTCATGAGTACATTGCAAAGTACACCGCCCAGTTTTTTTAAGCGCTTTAGATTAGGTAACCGCTATCTGAAGGCTTTTCCTATGGAGAAAAAACTGTCGCCGATATTCCCCGAAATTCGTATTAACAAGGCGGTACGCTTTGGTATTCGCTTTATGCCGCCCATTGCAATTTTTACATTAGCATGGCAAATCGCGTTAGGTGGGCAATTGGGACCTGCCATTGCCACGGCACTTTTTGCCTGTAGTTTGCCAATGCAAGGTTTATGGTGGTTAGGAAAACGTGCGGCGACACCTTTGCCATCCAGCTTGCTAAGCTGGTTTTATGAGATCCGTGATAAATTTACCGAAGCGGGAATTGCGATGGCACCAGTTGAACACCAACCCGATTATATGGCGTTGGCTGACTTGCTAAAACGTGCATTTAACCAGCTAGATCGTTCCTTTATGGAAGATATCTAAGGGATAATTTCTATTAAAAGGTAGATTTAACAATAAGTAATGCAAAAATAGTGTTTAGATCAATAAAAGCGATGTTTTCACTGTCTATGATTGATGTTGAATGCGAAGATAAGCCATACTTTTTAGTGGGAGAACCCTGATGGAAATGACTAACGCACAACGCTTGATCTTATCTAATCAATATAAAATGATGACCATGCTTGACCCCGATAATGCAGAACGTTATCGCCGACAACAAACCATTATTGAACGTGGTTTCGGTTTACAAATGCGTGAGTTAGACAGAGACTTTGGTCATTTAAGTGAAGATACCTGCCGTACTGTTATTGATATCATGGAAATGTACCATGCGCTGCAAGTCTCTTATAGCAACATGGCTAATAAGGAAGATATTGATGGCCGCCGTGTGCAATTTTTGGGTTTTGATGCGGCAACAGAAGCACGTTATCTGAGCTATGTCCGTTTTATGGTCAACACAGAAGGGCGTTATACCCACTTTGACAGCGGGACGCATGGGTTTAACTCACAAACGCCAATGTGGGAAAAATATAATCGTATGTTAGCGATTTGGCATGCATGTCCAAGGCAGTATCATTTATCAGCAGTGGAGATCTCCCAAATTTTAAATGCCTAATGCTCGTCATTCTTCGCGCTGTAGCTCTGTTGACTGCGTTCGGCGACTCGGGTCACGTACATTTGTATGTTCCCCGAGATATCTTCTCTAGTCGCCTAGCTACAGCGTGAATATTTAGAGCATATTTGCTTGTCATTAGTAAAGCAGTAACACGTGACACTGATATGCGAGCTATATGAGCAAGTTAAAACACATTAACATTTAGCCTACAGCAACAAGCACACAGCCCCCAGAACATCCACATGCGACTTTATGACCTTCTAGCGCAACAGGGATACCATTAATTTTCATTAAGCTATCACCTTCAACGATAGTCCCTGTTTTTTTACATGAAGGACAATAAACAGAGTCGCCCACACAGGCAACTCCTTGGGTTTGCTTGGCGAGAGAAGAAGCCGTTAGAACCGTGCCGCCTGTATTGGTAGTATCATTTTTTAAAATGAGTTTTCTGCCGTTCACAAGACTACGCATTGCGTTTTTTCTCCTGATCAAGCTTTGCTAAAATCTGTTCGACCTGTTGCTCAAAATCAGTAGGAAGGGGGTTTTTACCAAAAAACAAAAAGGGTTTACGAGCTTGGTAATCGACTGACGAAACGGCATCTCGCCCCTCTTGCATATAAGCATTGAGAAACGTGATAAAACGATGGTTTTCACTATCGGTGCTGGTCAGGAAACTGGAGTAATGTGAGATATTTGGCTTGTAAAGTATGGTTTTCAATTGCCCTGTTTTTTCATCAATGCCATACAGTTTAATCGCCAACATTTTACCTGCATAGCCGAATTGTGCATCTTCATAGCGTGTTAAACGTACTTTCCCCATCCCATAGCTATACAGTATTCCTCTTTGCCTATCCGCAATAAGGTAAACCGGAGGAGTGAAGAAAGAGAGATAACCCAATAGCCACAAAAAGCCGGGGAAAAAAATTAACCAGCCAATTATCATCAATATCTTAATCTTATCATTTTTATAAATTTTATCAGTATAGTAATCGACCAAATATGTTCCAAGACTGATTTCCTTAGCTTTCATATATGGCAAATATCGCGATAACTCTTTTGGTAACTTATCTACCCCATATTTTTCATTGTAGTAGCTAGACCTATCTTGAAGGGTAAAATAATTTGACTTATGGTTTTCAATAAACCCGAACAGCGTATAAAATGCCATTACTAAGAGCACGATAAAAAAAGGTATCGTGTTGGTGAGCTGGCTATTTCGCTGTGGGGAGTTAATCACACAACTCTGTTCATTGACTGCATCTAAAAACACCAGCTTTTGAGGTTCCAACGGGTCATCGTAGTGATGACTTTGTGCAATTAATGGTGTGGTTTCTAATTGCTCTGGGTGCTTTGTTGCCGTATATAAACTCGTCATTCGGTGCCTTCCTCATCAATACAGCCATAAAGTTTATCATTAGGATCACCGTTTCGGTAACGCAATGGCGCAATCTCGCCTTTTAGACGGTCTACCAAGTAATACCAATAAATGGATGGGATAGATTGCCCCAGAGGATCACCTGCAAAAATACCCGCTTCGACTTCAAAGCTCAGCACAAGCTCTCCATCACGCAGTGTCGTACAGGCTAACGCATCTTGCAAAGCTGCCTCAAACGCCGCATTAAATTTTGTTTGCTGTGAAGCCAAATAGTCAATCCCACGATGTTTGACTACCGTATCCCTTTGTTTGGGTAAAGAGGCCACAGGTGTTCCCGTGGGATAAGCAAACAAGGCTTTCTTTTCAACCAATTGATATTCAACATCCGAAATACCGCATTGAAAATTAGCCTAGTAAAACTAATGTTTATCAAAAATAAATTATAAAAGGATTTATTAATCCTCTGCCCAAACATTGATAAAGCCTAACCAATTTTTACCGTTGAATTACCCATTAATACGCCACCGCAACTTACTGTATCACCTGTTCTGGCCGCAGGCTTACCATCAATAAATACACTACTTGATCCACCAACGATAGTTCTTGAATGCCCACCGTGAGGCGCTAACGCATCTCCTTGCCGAGCAACCGCTTTACCATCGACTTTTACCGTTGATGAACCTGTAATCACATGGGTAGGGCCATGTTTACCATGGCCTGTATCAGAATCACCAATAAGAATAATGTTTGGCATATAATAGTACCCGACTATATGACTGGAATGAATTTTCCATTAACAAATGAAAAGATAGGAGAAAAGCTATATAATAATTTTTTACCTTTATCATTTAAATAAATCATAGTTATTGGTGAGTATGAAAAATCTTCTTTATATATCATCTTTACCATTTTCCGATCATTCATTACAACAGGTATAAAGTTATCCCAGGTAATTTCTATCATTTTTGATGATTGGTCTCGTACCCTCTCAGTTATACTATAAGATTCAAATATTTTTTCTTCTGTAGAATTTGATGATAAAGCCCAAGCTTCATTTGCATGATAATTTAACTTGCGAATTTTAGAAATATCTTTTTCATTAAAAGCATCCCACAATTCTTGATATGCAAGCTTTAATTCTGGTAATTTACTTTCATCAAAATCATCTGACTTAATCCATATCCAGTCTGGTATATTTTTAAGTTCTATATTCTTTTTAAATTTAGTTAATTTAACGTTTTTAGGATACTCAAAATCCCCAATAACATTTCTAATTTTGTTAAATAATACTTCCTTTGTATTCTTAGACAAAGAAAAAATCACCTCAACACTAGTATCAACTTTATTATTAACGTATGCCTGAGGAACACCATCCTTGCCTATTAATATATTTACATCTGTAATTTTTTGGTTCTCATTGGTTATACTATTAGTCTGATATATATTGATATTACAAAATGCATTTTTATTAAAGAAATGAGAGTCATTATTTGTTTTATTGGGTTCAAACCATGATAATGGTGCTACTTCAATCTCAATTGTATTCATACCATTTTTGGCCAAAATTTGGACATTAGTATTTGTAGATACTATTCCTTTATCAACAAAAGTTTGCCTTCTATTATCAAAGCTCGATACTCCATTCACCTTAAAATCACAAAACATATAAGCGACATCAATGCTCGCTCTAACTGTATAATTATTATCCTGCGCATGAACCATGTTAGCCCCTCCTAAAAAAAATAAAATAAATAAAATAATATTTTTCATGTTTACACCCCCTAGTATTTAAGTTTAAATCCTGGATTTGCCCCAGGAGGAATAGCAGATCTAATATGCTGACGTTCTCTCTTAGGAACTTGTTTTATTGCGCCAATTAAATTAAATCTTAAATCAGAATCTTCTAACTTGAGTGGATCTGCAATTTCATATAATTCATAATCCTTTGGACTAGATGAATAATTTAATTCATCAGGTGACTGTTCATCTGTCTCCTTTTTTATATCAGCTGACAACCCTAACCCTAGAACAATACCATCATGGCAAACAACTAAGTCAATTCCATTTTTATGAGATTCAAGCTCAATTGATGCAGCTGTTTTTAATTCTAATTCAAAATTAAACGATGCTGTCATGAAAAATACATTCGCTTCTGCATGGGCTTTGATGCCGCCACTAATTGTAATTTTAAAATTATTATCTCCATCAATACAAAACTCAGTGCTATTACTACCTGATAATTGAGCCATTCCAATGAAACAGTTAATTTCACAGGATAAAACTAGATCAATATTAAATTCAGCGCTAACGGCTTGGCCTTCTCTTTTTTTCAACGCATCTTGCAAAGCGTTCACTAACTTTTTGGTCAGAACACCTCCATAGCTTGCGGCAATTTGCAATACATCTATTTTAATTTCGCCCCCAAAAAAAGGTGATCCTTGTAAGGCGCTCACAAGTTTTGCATCATTTTGTTTAGCTACATTATCAATATAAAAAGTTAGGCCAAGCTTTAAGGGTAAGAACGAGAAATCAAATATAGGATATTCACTACTTTTCTCTGGAATACGTTTATCTGAAACACAAAGAAATTTGTCTTGAAAATCATTAAAAATATCAGCAATTTTGGCTAAACCACTCAAACTATCCAGTAACGTTTTTTTCTCATTGGACACGCCATACGGTGTAAATGTATATTCATTTCCTGCAATATCACAATATAATTCAATATTAAAGGATGTTGATTCCGACTTAAAGAATGGAACTGTCCTTAACGTCCAACCTTTTCGGTATCGATTGAAATCTTCAGGTAATGTATTTTGTCCCGGCCTTCCTTTCATTCTTTCATTAACCAAATTTCCCGCTTGCTCTTTTCTTCTTTCATTATCCGATCTCTTACCAGCACCAAACGCGTATTCCAGTTCAAGTGAGAAACCAATCTTAACTGATGGCTTAACATCAAACATCCAAGTGGGTGTATCACCATTACAGTTCATAGCTTGAATTTTATACTGTTGTGATTTAAACGCACTAAATGGGCCTAAAGCACCTAAAAACATATCCATCAGTTTACTGGCGTTAAAGAAGCTTGTATTCTGATATTCGTCATAAGTAACGTGAAATGACGTTGGTGAATTAATGCTTATTGATTTTTGTGTTCGGTTTGATGAAATAAAGGCTGTATGAATATTTTTTTCATGTAATTTACCATTAAGCATAATTTCAACATCAACACCATCACCTTCATCAATTATTGTCTCGCCATAAAAAGGTAGCGGTTCACCTCGCCAGTGCAATAATACGTCTCCATTGATATCGACATCTTTACTAACTTTTGTCATTTTTAATTGTTGATAGCAAGGCTCTGGTATCCCACAAGTTTGACAGGCATTTGCAACAACTGTTGAATATTTAGACATCCTCATTTCTCCATAAATAAAAAGTCAGGAACAAAACCTAATTGTTGCTTAACCAATTCTTCTACTCGAAATGACGGTCCCCCTTCAGCACTTGATAGCTGACTTAACCATTCTTTTGGCATATCACCAATCCCATAAATTTGGTACCTTACCAATAAAAAACAGAACAACTGATAAGAGTGTTTATCTTCAATTCCATATTGTTGGCATAATGAAAGTACATCTCTGGCTAATTGCCAATTTTGCCGCCAAGTGGTTTCACCATAACGCTCTTGTATTTTTTGTGCTCTCGGTGCTGGTCGTTCAAACGCACTGACAACCCAATCCTCTAATGAAAAATCCATTTGTGATTGATAACTCATACTTTTGGCGTGAATAAAAAAGTAAATTAACTGGTCTAAAAATTGGCGTTCAAAAACGAGATTTACTGCATCATATTGAATGGGGGTAAAACGCATCAGCTTGCCCCCAAGCTTCGCATTATCCGGAAATCCACGGCGCTCACGCTCAAAGCGGGAAGCCGTTTCCTCTCCCCATAG
>NZ_JAMPPE010000023.1:0-80049 GCF_028480905.1 Providencia sp. PROV156
GCGTTGTGGGGGTGTTGGCTTCGTTCAGTCACTCGGGTCACATACTTTATGTATGCTCCCCGAGCTGCCTTCACTTGCCGCCTACCCACAACGCAAAGTATTTTGAAAATGGGTATTGTAACAATAAGGTTGGAAGAGTTTTCCGCTGCGGGTATTTAGCAGCGGAATGGCGGTTGGGGATTATAACAAGTTGATGGTTTCTTCGATGGCTTGCAGTAACAGCTTCCTATCATGGCGATACGGAATATCGTCAGCTTCGAGTACCCGTTGGATTACTTTGCGGTCAGGGCTGATATTATTGGTTTGTGTGCGTGGGCCAAGGATTAACGCATCAATTTTTTGGCAGCCAATATACTGTTCCATCATTTTTAGTTTGTCAGGTAAAGACAGGTTTGCAGCAGGGGAGCTAATTTCTTTCGCTAAATTGCCAATATAAATCATCGGGGCTTTACATTCGCGTAGTGCAGCCGCAATTTCATCCAAAAGTAATAATGGCATTAAACTAGTAAAAAAACTGCCAGGGCCGATAATAATTAAGTCTGCTTGGTGGATAGCCTGCAAGGCTTCTTTAGTTGCCTTGACTGTTGGATACAAACGTAACTCTTGTGGGATTTCATGTAAGGCATCAACATTCACCTCACCGTACACTTCATTACCCATTTCATCGACAGCCATTAAATCAACAGGAGATTCCGACATCGGGATCAACTGCGCATCGACTTTTAGCATATTACGGATAAGATTTATGGCTTCTAGTGGTCGCACACTTAAGTGATCTAATGATTTTAACATTAAATTACCTAAATTATGGCCTGAAAGCTCACCATTTCCGCTAAAACGGTATTCAAACATCGCTGAAGCAATGGACGGCTCAGTAATTAGCTGATTTAAACAGTTACGCATGTCTCCCCAAGCTATCCCACCTTCAGAGCGACGAATACGACCAGTCGAGCCCCCATTATCGGTTGTGGTGACAATACCCGTTAAACGAGAACCTAAAGAAGAAAGTGAAGACATCACGCGACCAAGCCCATGGCCGCCACCTAAAGCGACAACATGTTTGAGATCCGCCAGACTACAATTCGGCATAGTGTTCCTATATCAGTTAATTTTCAGTACTTATAAAAGCAAGTAAACCAGCGAGTTACGAAATACGTTTTTTACGCTAATGCCCGTTTTATGGCGACTAAAATAAATTGGGCGTTAATCTACCATAAAACATCATTCTTGGCTTAAGTACCGTGACAAAAAACAATAAAAGAGACGATTCTGTATTGGTGTGTACTTCCAAGGTATCTTCATCTGTCGCCTAATCACAACTAACAACGCAAATTATTTAGCGTTTTGATTAATGAATTCTGTGCTTCACTATTTATTTTTAATTGATATGCCAATTATTCAATTTGAAATATCGGTTTTGATAAGCGTTAAGTGCTGATATTTATAACGTAAACAATCAGATGGGGAGCTTGTTCCCCATTTTAGATCTATATCAATAAATGTTTAATTAAATAGTTAGGGATGTTAATCAATTAGTATGAAATTATACGGTTTGAAACCACTCAAAATGGAAAATTGTCATTGATAATAATAGCTTCGGTGATTCAACTATGTCTTTTGTAAGTCGTTGTATATAATGATATATATCGAATTGCAATTCGCTTTTTCAATTTCTATCGGCTAGAATCCTTACATAAATTAAGTGAACAGAGTGACGCATTTTACAGTTTAAAATCAGTGACTCGGTTCCAGATAAAACTCCTAGCCTTTGCGTCTAAGTTTGAACGACTGAATATGATGCACTGGCCGTGGCCTAGAGCCACCAGGGTGCAAGATAGAAATGTCTGCATCTCCCGTACTTGGAAAGGTGTGATTATGCAGCAACTTGTCGATCAATTTGACCGGAAATTTTATTATCTTCGGCTTTCTATAACAGATGTTTGCAACTTTCGTTGTACATACTGCCTACCCGATGGCTACAAGCCAAGCGGTCGCCATGAATTCTTAACATTAGATGAAATTCGTCGTATCAGTACGGCATTTGCAGAATTAGGCACAGAAAAAGTGCGTATTACGGGCGGTGAGCCGACTATGCGCAAAGATTTCAGTGATATTATTGCTGCCATCAATGAAAATGAATCAATCAAAAAAATAGCCGTAACAACCAACGGCTACCGTATGGCGCGAGATGTGCATGAATGGAAAGCCGCAGGGTTGAACGCGATCAATGTGAGCGTTGACAGCTTAGATCCACGCCAATTTGCGGCCATCACAGGGCAAGATAAATTCTTTCAGGTGATGAAAGGCATTGATGCCGCCTTTGAAGCAGGCTTCGAAAAAGTAAAAGTCAATGCAGTGCTCATGAAAAATGTCAATGATATTGCGTTGAAGTCATTCCTAAATTGGATCAAGCACCGACCAATTCAATTACGTTTTATTGAACTCATGGAAACCGGTGATGGAAGTGATATCTTCCAACGCTTTCATATTTCAGGCGAAACTATTCGCGAACGTTTAATCGAAGAAGGCTGGTATATGCTTCCTCGTTCTCGTAGTGATGGGCCAGCTCAAGTCTTTAGTCATCCAGATTACCAAGGCGAAATTGGGCTTATCATGCCTTACGAAAAAGATTTTTGCCAAAGCTGTAACCGCTTACGTGTTTCCTCACTAGGAAATCTCCATTTATGTTTATTTGGTGAAAATGGTATTCCACTTCGTGATTTATTGGGCGCAGATGACCAAAACGAAGCGTTAAAAGCGCGTATTCAACGGGGCTTACACCATAAACGAGAAACCCATTTTCTGCATATGGGCGATAGCGGAATTACACCAAATTTATCCGTAATCGGCGGTTAACTCTTTTTTATTTCAGGAGAAAATATGTCCCAACTGACTCACCTCAATGCGTCGGGCGAGGCGCATATGGTTGATGTTTCAGCCAAAGCTGAAACTATCCGTGAAGCTCGCGCAGAAGCTTATGTCACCATGAACCCAGCAACCTTAACGATGATTGTCGATGGTAGCCATCATAAAGGGGATGTGTTCGCCACGGCACGTATTGCGGGTATTCAAGCGGCAAAAAACACTTGGCAGCTTATCCCATTATGCCACCCATTGTTGTTAACCAAAGTTGAAGTGATCTTGAAAGCGGAACCTGAACATAACCGCGTCCGTATTGAAACTTGTTGCCGGTTAACAGGGAAAACAGGGGTAGAAATGGAAGCGTTAACAGCCGCATCCGTTGCTGCGTTAACGATTTATGACATGTGTAAAGCCGTGCAAAAAGATATGGTGATTGGCCCTGTTCGTTTATTAGAGAAAACAGGCGGCAAATCTGGACATTTTAAGGTGGAATAATGATCACAGTATTATTTTTTGCTCAGGTACGTGAGCTAGTTGGAACGGAACGTTTAGAACTTACAGACTCGTACCAAAAAGTGGAAGACTTGCGCCAAGCACTTTCACAAAAAGGGGATCGTTGGGCGTTGGCACTTGAAGATGGCAAATTACTTGCCGCTGTTAATCAATCATTTGTTTCACTAGACCACCCTCTCTCAGAAGGGGACGAAGTGGCATTTTTCCCACCTGTCACTGGGGGGTAATATGGAAAATACCCATATTGCAGTACAAACTGAAAATTTTAGTGTTGGTGAGCAATATCAATGGCTTGCACAGTGTGATAGTGATGGCGCAGTGGTGACTTTTACGGGGAAAGTGCGTAACCATAATTTAGGTGACAGCGTTGCGGCATTAACACTCGAACACTACCCAGGAATGACTGAAAAAGCGTTAGCGAATATAGTCATAGAAGCAAAAGAGCGTTGGCCATTGCAGAGAGTTAGTGTGATCCACCGCATTGGCACCTTACAACCCGGCGAAGAAATTGTTTTTGTTGGGGTCACGAGTGCTCATCGTAATGCTGCATTTCAAGCGGCTGAATTTATTATGGATTACTTAAAGACCAAAGCCCCATTTTGGAAAAAAGAAACCTTACCTGAAAATGAACGTTGGGTAGAAGCGAAAGAAACCGACGAGGCGTCTGCAAACCGCTGGTAATCGCATTTTTTCCGCTAAAAAATACGAATTTGCTGAATGGTATTGTCAAAAGAATGTGTTAGACTTTGGTTAATTTCTCCGATTGCAGTATTTTTACTGGGTCGATTTTTCTTTTAGCGAAAGGGTAACCATCATGGGTCAGTTTGATCAACGTAATGATTCTCTTGTCCAGGGTGCCAATACTGGCGTTCAGGCATTTATGTCGCAAGTATACGGCTGGATGACAGTCGGTCTACTGCTGACAGCTTTTGTGGCATGGTATTCTGTAAGCAGTGGTTTGTACTATACCATTGCAACCAATAAGATTCTCTTTTTTGGAATGATAATTGCTGAACTTGGTTTAGTGATGGGCATTTCATTCCTGCTGCAAAAAATTAGTGGCATGGCAGCAACGGGCATGTTTATGCTCTATTCATTGCTCACCGGCTTAACGATTTCAGTTATTCTTGCCGCATATACTGGTGAGTCCGTTGCGGGCACATTTGTCATTACTGCGGTAATGTTTGGTGCATTAAGTTTCTACGGCTATACCACTAAACGTAGCTTAACAGGTATGGGTAACTTCCTGTTTATGGCGCTGATTGGTATTGTTGTCGCTTCTTTGGTTAACATCTGGCTGCAAAGCACCATGATGTATTGGGTGATCACTTACGGTGGTGTTTTACTGTTTGCTGCTTTAACTGCTTATGACACTCAAAAACTGAAAGAAATGGGTTCACAAATTGATGAAGACGATAGAGAAACAATGCGTAAATACTCTATTATGGGTGCGTTATCTCTGTATTTAGACTTCATTAACCTGTTCTTAATGTTGCTGCGTATCTTTGGTGACCGTCGCTAATTTGAGTGGCTTTCCTCATTACTCAGTGAAATGAGGGGATAGAAGTCGTTAAAATTGAAAACCCTTGTTACTTTGGTAACAAGGGTTTTTTGATCTAAATACTATCGTAAAATATGATTTGAATATTATTAACTTGTTTGTGATTCAAGGCGTTAATGATAGTTCCAATGCTTTTAATTGTATTTTCAAAGTGTAATATTATTTCTTTTGATCACGCTATCTTCTTCCTAAATAAGTAATAGGCCACTGAACTGGTGATTATCGCAATGATGAATAATGGCCATAAACTATGGAAGATAACTGAAAAATCAGCATTTTTTAGGTATATCTGTTTGGTGATTTCAGTGAAATGACGAATTGGGTTAATCCAAGTGATTTGTTGCAGCCAAATTGGCATGTTTTCGACTGGGGAAATATAACCTGATAGCAGCACTGCTGGCATCATAAATACAAATACTCCAATGAACGCTTGTTGCTGAGTTGAACACAGTGCTGAAATAAGTAAACCAAACCCCACCAAGGACAACCCATAGAATAACATTGTGGCATAAAAGAGGAGTAGGGAGCCAGCAAAAGGAATTTGATAGCAAAAGATCCCAATAACTAGGACTAAACTTGCCTGTGCAGTCGCTACTATCAATGCAGGTACCGCCTTACCAATAAATATTTGCCAAGTGGTAAGGGGAGAAACGAGCAATTGGTCCAGGGTGCCTTGTTCTCTTTCCCTCGCGATAGAAAGAGATGTCACAATCAGTACCCCGATCGTAGTTATTAAAGCTACTAATGAAGGCACAATAAACCATTTATAATCTAAATTGGGGTTGTACCAATTACGAACGATTAATTCACTGTTGTTCGGCAGAGTCTGTGATTGCGTTAGCTCATGTTGGTATTGAGTGACAATTTGTGCAACATAATTTGCTGCAATTTGCGCACTATTTGAATTACGTCCATCAAGGAGTAACAGCATATTAGCGTTATGGTGGCTTGCAATATCAGCACTAAAGTTTTGCCCAAAACGGACAACCAGCAGAGCCTTACGGTTATCGAGCGTTTCACGAATTTCATGTTCATTCTTCAATAATAAAACTTGAGAAAACGCACTGGCTTTGGCGAGACGTTGAGTCAACTCGATAGAATGTTCACCACTGTCTTGGTCAAAAATTGCAATGGTGGTGTTAGTGACCTCAAGAGTGGCAGCCAGAGGAAATAAAATCATCTGAAATATCACGGGTAAAATCAAAATAGCCCGTGTTTGTGGTTCTTGAAGTAATGATTGAAGCTCTTTCATAATTAAGGTGTATAGGCGATAAAACATAACTTCACCTCAATCCAAACGACGGCGAGTTTTTAGCGCCGTCAGTCCAATAAATAGTATTGCAGAAGCGATGAGTAGCAGGAAATCTATCAATAAAACAATATAGATATCACCTGCAAGAAAGAGAGTTTGTAAACTGCTGACAAAGTACCGGGCAGGGATAAAATAAGTCACAGCTTGAATAATGGCTGGCATACTATCAATTTCAAAAATAAAGCCAGATAACATAATAGCAGGTAAGAAGGCGGCATTCAGAGCAACCATCGCTGCATTAAATTGGTTACGAGTAATTGTTGAAATCAATAACCCCATCCCTAATGCCGTTGCCAAATAAAGGCTGGTAATGACAAATAATACCAATAGAGAGCCGCGATAAGGTACTCCTAAGACAAATGTGGTGACAAACATGCATAACACCATCACAAAAGTACCAAGCACTTGGTAAGGCAATAATTTTGAAAGCAATAACTCAGTTTTAGTGATTTGGGTTGAAAGCAATGCTTCCATCGTGCCACGTTCCCATTCTCTTGCAATAACTAAAGAGGTCAAAATAGCACCAACTACGGTAATAATGATGCTAATTGCCCCTGGAATAATAAAATGCTGACTAATTGCCGCTTCATTAAACCAATAGCGCATATTGAGTTCAATTAGTGGGTCTGTTGGGTAGCCTTTATTTTCCCCTTGCTGCACCAGCCACGTTTGCCACACACCTTGAGTATAAGCTTGTACAAAGTTAGCCGTATTCGGTTCGCTGCCATCAGTAATGACTTGAATTGCAGCATTGCCTTGTTTTTTCAACAATTCGGCTGCGAAATTCACTGGGATGACGATAATGCCGCGAATTTCTCCTGCTTGCATTTTATCGATTAATAAATGGCGGTTATTACTAATAGTCGCATCGATAAATGGCGAACCAGTGAAGGTATCAACCAATTCACGAGCTTGCGAACTTTGTTGCTCAAGTAAAATACCGACACGTAATTTACTTGAGTCTAAATTGATACCATAACCAAAAATAAATAGTAACATCAATGGAATAAGCACAGCTATAAGAGCGCTGCTAGGATCCCGCACAATTTGTTTACTTTCTTTCCAGCATAGTGCTTTAAGCCTACGCCATGAAAAATGAGAAGCGGTGTGAGTCATAGTGCCTCCTGTTGCTTATCATAATTCATGATGAGCTCGATGAATGCATCTTCCATGGATGGGTCAGGGTTTTCAGCACTTGCGACTTGCTGTTTCAGTTCATCAGGGGTTCCTGCCGCAATAATTTTTCCATGGTAAACCAGCCCGATACGGTCACAATACTCTGCCTCATCCATAAAGTGAGTCGTGACCATAACGGTAACGCCTTTATCAACCATTCCATTGATATGTAACCAAAATTCTCTACGAGTTAGTGGGTCAACACCTGAGGTTGGCTCATCTAAAAATAAGATATCAGGCTCATGCATTAATGAGCAGGCGAGGGCTAAACGCTGCTTATACCCCAGAGGGAGGGATTCAGTCACCTGATTGATAATCGGTTTGAAATTAAAGGCCTCAACCATTTCTTGGATTTTTTGGGTTTGTTGTTGATGATGTAAACCATAAACACCCGAAAAGAATTTCAGGTTTTGCCCCACTTTTAGGTTACCGTACAGCGAGAACTTTTGTGCCATATAGCCAAGGTGCTGCCTGACTTTGTTTGAACTCGTTTTTAAATCCATTCCAAGAACGAGTGCTTGCCCATCTGTTGGCTTCATTAACGCACACATCATTTTAAAAGTTGTCGATTTTCCCGCACCATTTGGCCCCAATAAACCAAAAATTTCTCCTCGTTTAACTTGGAAATTTACGGTATCAGTTGCCGCAAATTGGCCAAATTTTTTGGTTAAATTACGCGCTTCTATGACGGTTTCTTCAGGATTAGGTGGAATTTGCGGTACGATAGCGGCTAATTCCGAACGATGAGATGGGCCCCCGCCTAATAAGTCAATAAACGCATCTTCAAAACGTGGCTGTGCTTCAATGAGTTTTCCATCTGCCATATTTAATGCAGTTAATAAACTTGTCTGTGATGCATTAGGCTTCAAAATTAAGCGAATATAGCGGCCTTGGATTACACCATCGGTGGTTTCTGGTAATACGAGTGCGTTTTGTAATACAGTGCGTTTTTGTGTGGCTGGTACATCAAGTAAAAACGAGCGTCCCGCCATTTTTTCAGTTAATAACTCGGGTTTGCCTGCATAAAGCTGTTTGCCTTTATTTAATAGCAGCACATTTTTACATTGCTGAGCTTCATCTAAATAGGAAGTACTCCAAAGAATGAGCATTCCATCATCGGCAAGAGTATGAACCATTTGCCATAGTTCGCGTCGAGCGATGGGGTCAACACCAACACCGGGTTCGTCGAGTAAAAGGACCTTGGGTTTTCCTAATAATGTACAGGCTAACCCGAGTTTTTGCTTCATCCCCCCCGATAATTTACCGGCTAGCCTATTGGTAAAAGGGGCTAGGCTGGTGAAAGAAAGCAGTTGCTGATAGGTTTTTTGGCGCTCTTCGCCGAGTACGCCACGCAAATCTGCGTACAAATTTAAATTTTCTTGTACGGTCAGGTCTTCATATAAACCAAATTTTTGGGGCATATAACCAAGGCCAGCTCGCATAGCAATGCTGTCGTCGATAGGGTCGAGCCCCATCACGCTAATTTTCCCTGCATCTGGTTTTAATAGCCCTGCAATCATGCGCATTAAAGTTGTTTTTCCTGCACCATCAGGGCCGACAAGGCCTGTTACAGAGCCCCCATGAATATCGATTGTTAAGCTTTCAACGGCTGGAGTATCCAAGCCAACAAATGTTTTCTCGACATTGGATAGGCGGATACTGTAATCATCACTCATAGCAAACTCTTACTGTTTATTATCAGTAAATTGAATAGTTACAGGCATACCTTGGCGTAAAGCATCATCTGCATCATTGACGACGATACGTAGTCGATAGACTAAATCGGTTCGTAAATCCGGTGTTTGTACGCTTTTAGGGGTAAACTCGGCGGTAGGGGAAACAAACCCGATGGTACCATGGTAAGGCTGATTTGGGCGGCTATCCGTATACAGCAAGACTTCTCTACCGGGGATGGCATCACCGAGGTGTGGTTCGCTAACATAAGCTCTGACCCAAACAGGATTTGTTAAAGTGACGCTAAATACGGTATTACCTGCACCGATGATTGTGCCAGGTTCGATTGCTCGGGTTAAAATAGTCCCAGAGGAAGGTGCAGTTAAAACGGTGTCTTGTAAGTCGAGTTCAGCTTGAGCGACAGCCGCTTCGGCTTGTAACCATTCGCCTCGAGCGGCAGCTATCTCTTCTTGGCGAAAACCGCTTTGGTATTGATTTAGTTTATCTTGTGCCGCTTGAAGGGCGGCAAATGCTTGGTTTCGATTGTTCTTCGCGTTATCTAAATCATTAGCTGAAATAACGCGGGAGGCAGCAAGCCCTTGCTGACGTTTATAGAAGTTATCGGCATATTGCCAAGCCGCTTGTTTTTGAGCCAATTCAGCTTCAACTTGTGCAACCTCTTGAGTACGGTAACCACTTTCTTTTAAAGCAAGTTGGGCTTTGGCGCTGTCACGTACCCCTTTGGCTTTATTTAACGCGTTAATGTAGGGGGCATCATCCAGTAGACCAAGTTGCTCGCCTGCAATAATTTTTGCACCTTCATCAACGCTTAGGGATTTGAGCTTACCTGACACTCGAAAACCAAGATTTACCGTTCGGACATCAACATTGCCGTAGAGTGTTAATATTTTGTCTTGCTGTGATTGATAGTAGTAATAACCACCAATTGCAGCACCGATTAATATGAGAATAATGAAAACAACAACAGAACGGTTTTTATTGCTCATAGCTAACCTTACTTAAAGAATCAACGATATGAAAACAAACTTTGTTGTTAGAGGCCGCTGTTTTTAATGAAGAAATGTGGCACCAGCTGCAATAAAATCACCAGCCTCTAGTTATTATCAATGTGAATGAATCACTTTAATTATTTTATCATATCACTTTTCATATTGTTTGCGATGGCGTAAGCCTGCTAATAATATATTTGTATGTTCAATAAGAACTTGATTAATAATTTTAAATTCATTTTCATTGATATGTTTCCAACCCGTTTGGCGTAACAAAGTTTCTCGAGCAATTCGAAATGAAAGTGTTTCGCCAAGGATTGCGTGTGTGTGGATTAGCGTTGTTAAATGATTGGGGTCAGCACCAATGTAAATCGCAATCAAGCGGTTTAGGCGCGAATGTATTGGGCCTAAAGCCTGTTCATGGATTACCGTATAGGCTTCGGTCGGGTTGAGTTGTTCTCGTGCTAATATCCGAGAAAAACTTAAATTTTTCTTTTCCAACTGAAAATGATTATAGGCAATGACTGTTTTTTGTAGTAAATCAAGTGCATCATCAGTTACTTGTACTGACAAAGGTTGATTTAGAAAGTTGTCAATTGCTTGAAAAACATCATGGAAATCGTCCCGAATAGTTTTTGCGATAAGCTGAGCTACCGCTAAGTAAAGACCTTCTTTTGAGCCAAAATAATAAGAAATTGCGGCAATATTTTGCCCTGATGCCTGTGCGATCTTGCGTGTAGTAGCGCCATCAAGCCCTTGTTCTCCATATACATCAGCAGCAGTGAGAAGCAATTGCATTTTCGCATTTTCTCCTCGCAACGTTGACGATGAACCTGTATTCATAACCATTCCTTTAAAAATTCAGAATTAAATAACACCTAATTAGCTCTTAATGGCTTTTCATTTTTATAAAAAGTAAAAAACGACATCTCATAGTACAATGTAAGTATATATACTATGTGGGTCGGATTTTATATTAATTTATTAACCAAACTAAATTAATATATTTATCATCTGTAAATAATGTTAGAATTTTACACAGTGTCGCACGGCAGTTTGCGCTTTATCTTCTGACTCACTTCCCCCATAACTGCCATATTCAATTTGAAGCGGTGAAGCCCGGAGTAATTTAATTTGACTACTTTTTCAGACCTCGCGTTAAACGAGGAAATTTTGCTTGCCATTAATGAATTAGGTTATGAAAGCCCTACGCCTATTCAACAACAAGCTATCCCAGCCGTGCTTGCAGGAAACGACCTTTTAGCTAGCGCCCAAACTGGTACAGGTAAAACAGCGGGTTTTACATTGCCAATTTTACAGAAGCTGATTACAACTCCTCGAGCAGGAAAGGATCGCAAGCCTATTCGTGCGTTAATTTTGACGCCAACAAGGGAGCTTGCAGCGCAAGTTGCTGAAAATGTAAAAGAATATAGCCGTCACCTGCGTATTCGTTCTTTTGTCGTCTTTGGTGGGGTAAGTATTAACCCACAAATGATGAAGTTACGTGGCGGGGTTGATATCTTAATTGCAACTCCGGGGCGCTTATTAGATTTAGAACACCAAAATGCAGTAGATCTTTCCCAAGTCGAAGTTTTTGTTCTGGATGAAGCTGACCGTATGTTAGATATGGGGTTCATTCATGATATTCGTAGGGTGATTAATAAATTACCTAAAAAACGTCAAAACTTATTGTTCTCAGCGACGTTTTCTGACGAAATCAAACAATTGGCGAATAAATTACTCAATAACCCTGTAACTATTGAGGTTGCTCCGCGAAACTCAGCTTCTGAGCAAGTGGCTCAATATGTTCATCTGGTTGATAAAAAACGAAAAGCGGAATTACTTTCGTTTATGATTGGCCGTGAAAACTGGCAACAAGTTCTTGTTTTTACACGTACAAAACATGGTGCAAACCGTCTCGCTGAGCATTTAAATAAAGATGGTGTCAAAGCTGCTGCTATCCATGGTAACAAGAGCCAAGGGGCTCGTACTCGTGCATTAGCTGATTTTAAATCTGGGGATATTCGTGTGTTAGTGGCAACGGATATCGCAGCTCGTGGCCTTGATATTGAACAGCTTCCTTATGTGGTGAATTTTGAGCTTCCTAATGTTGCAGAAGACTATGTTCACCGTATCGGTCGTACAGGCCGTGCAGAAGCAACTGGGATGGCAGTTTCCTTAGTATGTATCGATGAGGCTAAGTTACTCAAGGATATTGAAAAATTATTGAAAAAATCGATTCCATTGATGGCGATTGAGGGCTATGAGCCCGACCCCTCCATAAAGGCGGAGCCTATTCAAAAAACACCACAACGCAATGAACGTCGTTCAGGTGATAGAAACCAAGGTAAACCACCACGTCGCAGTAATTCGCCATCGTCAAAGCCTAGTTCAGGGAAGGGGGCAAGTTCCCCATGGAAAAACGCCCAGAAAAAAGTCAAACAAGGGCGAAGTGACAGCTAATCTTCCATAAAGCTTGTAGCTCTTTTTAATGTTAATGGCATTAACTAGAGCTACTTGTGAAACTATTTCAAGCCTGTCACTGGTCACCCCCATCTTAGAATTTTCCTGCTCATCTATTCAATAAACGGTATGATAAGCAGGTGTTATTACGTTTTTTGTGAGCCATTTATGCGCGTTTTATTAGCTCCTATGGAAGGAGTTTTAGACCCTTTAGTACGTTGTCTATTAAGCGAAGTTAATGACTATGACCTGTGCATAACAGAGTTTGTTCGCGTGGTTGATACCCTTTTACCGGCAAAAACTTTTTACCGTTTATGCCCTGAACTAAAACATGGCAGTCGTACCCCTTCAGGGACATTAGTTCGCGTGCAGTTATTAGGGCAACACCCTCAGTGGTTGGCAGAGAACGCAAACCGAGCGGTCGAGTTAGGATCTTGGGGGGTTGATTTAAATTGCGGGTGTCCATCAAAAACAGTTAATGGCCACGGTGGTGGTGCGACGTTATTGAAGCAACCTGATTTGATTTATCAAGCTGCGAAATCAATGCGTGAAGCAGTTCCAAAAGAATTACCTATTTCGGTTAAGGTTCGTTTGGGGTGGGATAGTTCCGAATTTGCTTATGAAATTGCAGATGCGGTTCAACAGGCGGGGGCAACAGAACTTACTGTCCATGGTAGAACCAAAGAAGACGGTTATAAAGCAGAGAGTATTAATTGGTCTGCCATTGGAGAGATCCGCCGTAAATTATCGATCCCAGTGATTGCTAATGGTGAAATTTGGGACTATGCAAGTGCACAGCGCTGCCTTGAAATCACAGGTTGTGATGCCGTGATGATTGGCCGTGGAGCACTAAACACCCCAAACCTAAGTCGAGTGGTCAAATTTAATGAATCTAAAATGCCTTGGGAGCAAGTTGGCAGGTTGTTATTAAAGTATACAGAACTTGAAAAACAAGGGGATACCGGCCATTACCATGCAGCCCGGATTAAGCAATGGCTAGGCTATTTACGTAAAGAATATCATCAAGCAGATGAACTTTTTTCTCAGGTTAGGTCGTTAAAAAATGCCCAACAGATTGCGCAAGTGATAACTGAAATTGTGAGCAATTAGTTATGAATAATGTTGATTGGCAAAATTTTATAGTTGCGAAATTAACTTATAGGGTCTTTACTTAATTGGTAGGAGAGCGATTTTATTTATTTAAAGCTCTACTATTATATGAGAACATTTTGACATTATAGTGAAATTACCTAGTCTGGGAGGCGTAAGATGGGTGTAATTGCTTGGATTATTTTTGGTCTAATTGCAGGTGTTTTAGCTAAGTGGCTGATGCCAGGTACTTATCACATGGGGTTCATTATGACCACCGTGCTGGGGATTGTTGGTGCCGTTGTGGGTGGTTACATCAGTACTTTCTTTGGTAAAGGAAAAGTTGATGGTTTCAACTTTGGGAGTTTTGTTGTCGCGGTTATCGGTGCGATTGTCGTACTGTTCTTAGCCGGGATATTTGCCAAATAACCATTTCCTCTACTTGGTAAATCTTCATTCTATAAGCCACTTAAATAATCAAGTGGCTTATATTTTTATGGAAGAAGAGGATTACGACTCGATTGGCAGGCCGTTATCTTGCCCCCATTGGGCCCATGAACCATCATACAAACGCACGTTTTGGTTACCTAATAATGTTAATGCCATTAATACCACAGCTGCGGTCATTCCTGAACCACAGGTCATCACTGAAGGTGCATGGATATCCACACCTTGTTTAGTAAAAATAGCTTTAAGTTGCTCCGGTGATTTGAATTCACCCTTTTCAACGAGAAGATCCCATGGGACGTTTTTGCTCCCAGGAATATGCCCCATACGTAGACCCGGACGTGGTTCTGGCGCTTTGGCAAGAAAGCGTGGTTCTGCACGAGCATCAATAATTTGAATTTTTCCTTGATTTACAATATCAAGCATGTGCTCTTGATTCAGTGCGTTACTGTCTTTACGTATGGCATGGAATTGTTTCGCAGCTGGCGGAGTAACTTCCCCGGACTGAACATCAAACCCTGCTGCTTTCCAAGCATCGATGCCACCGGCTAAAATTTTAACGTTTTTGCAGCCCATAGTGGTGAAAGTCCACCATGCTCTTGGGGACGAAAATAAGTTATTCTGCGAATAAATAATAACTTGGGTGTCATTACCTATGCCCATGGCACTAACTGCTTGGCTAAAAACATCGGCACTTGGCAGCATATGGGGTAAATCACAGCTTTTGTCTGCAATTTCATCTTGATGAAAGAACTGAGCGTTAGGAATATGTTCTTCTAGATATTGTTGGCGGCAATCATAAGGTGCGGTCGGTGGTGGAGAAGAAGCATCGAGTACAATGATGTTATCATCAAATAGATGTGAATTTAACCATTGTGGGGTTACGAAATAATCGTTGTACATAAGCTATCTCCATCCTGGGCTGATAAATTATTTTAAAATTACTGAATTTGATTGGGTGCTGGCAGTGCTGAAGGGGATTGCGGTTGCCCTTGCTCAAGTGGTGTGGTTGAACGTGTATAAATGTTCATACCCGCTAAAACAATACCGCCTACAGAACCAAAAGCGCATAATGCGCAAAGTGCGATAACAACCTTTTTCATTTTCTATAGCCTGCCTAGTGATAAAAATCCAAATGATATAAGAACTCAAAGTATAACCGGATGAGTGTTGCAAACAAGTTAAAAGCTATTTTTTCTGTTGCAGAATGGGCGTTTTGCAAAAAGCTTCCCAATTTTTATGTATAATGGGTATTAATACAGTAGTTTTGCGAAGCGGTTGGCAAAAGCGTTTTTTACATATTCCGTATTGTTGTCAGTTTCGTTATCTTTCATTTTAACTTTGGTCACCTGCATAATTTATGTCCCTGTCGAATAAAACTAAAGAACAAATAACTCAGTGGTATAAAGGGTTGTCCGTACAAATTGACGGGTTTGTTTCCCGAGCCCCGCAGCGGCAGATGATCGCGCAAGTTGCAAAAAATTTAGCAGATGATGACGGCCGCCATTTGGTCATAGAAGCACCTACTGGGGTGGGTAAAACGCTATCTTATTTAATACCGGGGATAGCGGTTGGTAGGGAAGAAGGTAAAACCTTAGTGGTTAGTACAGCGAATGTGGCATTACAAGATCAAATTTATAGTAAAGATTTACCCTTATTAAGCAAAATTATTCCTGATTTAAAATATACAGGGGCGTTTGGGCGTGCTCGTTATGTTTGCCCTCGTAATTTAGAAGCTATTTGTGCCGCGGAAGGCGAACAAATTGATTTAATGTTATTGGTGGAAGATAAAACAGAAATTGCGAATAGTGAAGAGCGGGCTATTTGTCAGCAACTGCGGCATGACTTTCAGAGTTTTGCATGGGATGGGCTAAGGGATCACCACAAACGTGCATTTAGTGATAGCTTATGGCGCAAAGTCAGCACAGATAAAATGAATTGTTTAGGTCGTAATTGTCAATTTTATCAGCGTTGCCCATTTTTTATTGCTAGGCGGGAAATCGAAGATGCCGATGTGGTGGTTGCTAATCATGCGTTAGTTATGGCTGCAATGGAAAGTGAATCGGTATTACCTGACCCGAAAAATTTATTATTAGTGCTTGATGAAGGCCATCATGTTCCGGATGTTGCAAGGGATGCCCTTGAAGTTGAAGGCGAAATTACGTTAGTTCAACTAACGGCACAGCTTGATAGCTTTATTCAGCATGTTGGGCAGTACATGGGGCAATTTCGTCCGGCGAAGCCACCAAAGTTAGCTAACCCCGAACGGTTACAGCAACATGCAGAAAAATTACGTGAAACATTTCGTGATTTCTCATTATTAGCGAATGCATTATTACCAGAAACATCAAAAGAAACTGAATATTTATTTCCGCTTGGTGTATTGCCTGAAGCTATGCAACTGAGCTGTCAGGCCTTGTTTAAGCAAACTGATGCATTACAGGGGCTGGCGGAAGCCATCTTAAATGATTTGACGGAACAAACTGCGAAGCAAGATATTGTCCGCTTACATCGCTCCATTATTGTGACTAGTAGGGCTATGGGGTACTTTGAAAATATGTCGAAGCTTTGGCGGTTGGCGGCATTAGAACAAAGTTCAGGTGCCCCTGTATCAAAATGGTTAAGTCGGCGTTATGAGAAAAACCAATCTCGCTTCTTTATGCATTGTGCAGGGATCCGAGTCAGCGAACAATTACAACATTTGTTATGGCGAAATGTTCCTCATATTGTGATTACCTCGGCAACACTGAGGTCATTGAACAGTTATTCACGTTTTATGGAACTTACTGGGTTATCCGAAAAAAGTGATGACCGCTTCGTGACATTGTCTTCTCCTTTTAACCATGTTGAGCAAGGAAAAATTATTATTCCTAAAATGGAATATGAGCCAACGATAAACACTGAAGCTGAACATTTAGCGGAAATGGCAGTATTTTTCCGTGAACAATTCACTAAAAATACTCACCGTGGAGTACTGGTTTTATTTAGTAGCCAAAGAGCGATGGAAGGTTTTCTTGAGCACGTAAAGGATTTGCGTTTGCAGCTTTTAGTTCAAGGAGATCAACCACGTTACCGGTTAGTCGAAACACATTGCGAAAGAATTAACCAAGGGCAATCTAGTGCCTTAATTGGCTTACAATCGTTTGCTGAGGGGTTAGACCTAAAAGGGGAATATTTAACTCAGGTCCATATCCATAAAATTGCATTTCCACCAGTAACAAACCCTGTGATTATCACCGAAGGGGATTGGTTGAAATCATTGAAGCGATACCCATTTGAAGTACAAAGTTTACCTAGCGCCTCATTTAACTTGATACAGCAAGCAGGTAGGTTGATTCGTAGTCATGAGTGCTATGGTGAAATTATTATTTATGATAAACGTTTGCTAACTAAAAATTATGGTAAAAGGCTATTAAATGCATTACCTGTATTTCCTATAGAACAACCTGAGATACCTAAAAACAGTAAATAACTAAGTTAACTTATTTTATTTTTAGGTATTTGAATAACAGTTTGATTATAGTTAATGACTCGCAAATAAAATGGCCACTCTACAGTGGCCATTGGTCAATTTTAATTGACTCTATTTACGACATTACTCAATATTTGCTTCTAAGAACCAGAGGAATTTATCCATATCGCGGGAAGCTGCGGTAAACATATCCGCAGTGTCTTCGTCTTCCACTTCATCAATGGCTTTACGGATATCATTTGCGACAATAGCATAGCGGTCGGCTAACGCTTTTAAGTGGTCTTGTACGCTATGGATATTAATTGGGTAAGCTTCTAACGAGGTGAAGCGGTTAACTTCTTGCGTTGTACCAATAGCAACACCTCCCAATTGAACCGCGCGCTCTGCGAATTCATCTAAATGTTCAACTAACGTGGTTCTAAAGCCATCTAGCATTTCATGTATAGCAATAAAATTACGGCCACGCATATTCCAGTGGGCTTGTTTAGTCATTAGAGAGAGATCGGTAAAATGGACCACCATAACATTAAGAATTCCAATGGTTTCCAATTTTACGCTGTCTTCCATATCATTACGTGTATATAAAAGTTCATTTGAAGATGCTTTAAATAATTTAGCTGTGCTCATGATTCATCCTCTCTTAAATATGAATTTGTTTAGTAACCTCATCTGTCAATAAATATAAAATAACTAAACTAATTTGTCATAATGTAATAAACGATTAATTTAATAGGTCTATTCGATATACTTTATTAACCGTTAATTAATTGTGGATCTTCGGTACTAATCGTTTTTGACAATAAGTGCGATAGAGATAATAAATTTTTATTTAAAGCATAAACTAGAAATAAAAATAGATTATTTCAAATTGATGAATAAAACTTTACACGAAAAAAGGTTAATAAATATCTATATATCGAATTTATTAACCTTGATTGTCTTTGTTTGCTTCGAGCTTTTAGTGGCTAGGACACTTTTTCGATTTTTGACTTTGGTACTGCTGTTGAGGTGGAGCCAATAGAAGCACAGACAATACATAATAATGCCAACCATTGAGTCATCGTTAAGTGCTCATTTAGGAAAACAATTCCTAAAAATGCGCCCATACAAGGTTCAAGGCTCATCAATGTACCAAAAGTTCGGGCTGGTAAACGCGTTAGCGCGATCATTTCTAATGTATAAGGAAATGCGGTTGATAAAATCGCGACTGCTAGTGCAATAGGTAAAATTGAGGGGTCGAACATCACCTCGACACCTGTTTGCATTAAGCCGATAGGGAAGAAGATCATGGCAGAAATAAATGAACCTATTGCAACGGTTGCTGCACCGTAACCCGCTCCTGCACGTTGCCCGAATATAATATATAACCCCCAGCAGACACCGGCTCCGAGAGCATAGAGAGCACCGAGTGTATCAATGGAATCAATATTATCGCCGATTGGAAGTAAGAATAATAACCCAACAATAACAAGGGCTATCCATAAAAAATCAATCGGACGGCGAGAAGAAAACATCGCAACGGCTAAAGGACCAGTAAATTCTAAAGCAACAGCTATCCCTAATGGAATTCGTTCAAGAGATAGGTAAAACAAATAATTCATCGTACCTAGGGATAACCCATAAGCAAGCAATGGAACTAGCGAATTTTTTCTGAATTTTAAACGCCAAGGCTTAAAAATAACGAACAAAATAATAGTAGCAAGCAATAAACGTAAACCAGTAACACCGGGAGCGCCGATAACAGGAAATAAAGTTTTAGCTAAAGAAGCTCCGCTTTGAATAGAGGTCATTGCAAGCAGTAATAACCCTATAGGTAATAGCGGAAATGCGCTCTTTTTAGTGTCGGCAGACATAAATAAGTAAACCTCGGAAAACGTAACTTAATTGATAATAAATATTTAGAAAATAAGTATTCAGTGATGAAAAATAATTTCTTAAAGATTATCTCATAAAACAGCACGGCTTTATATTTGTTTATGGTTTAGCTATAGAGAATAAGGGGGTAAATGTGCTCTATTGGTTGTCAACTTGTTGGTTTAGGTGAATAGCAGTGCTATAAACATGAGTTAGTCTCATTTTATTATGGCGAAGAGTGAAGCTTGAGCTTCTGTATTAGGCTCGTATAATTCAGTGCTTTAACTAAAAAGTCACAATAAAAATGGAAAATGAGGAACAAATGGGAAAAATTAAAAGTATTGCAGTGTATTGTGGTTCCAGTATGGGAAAAAATGAGGTCTATCAGCAAAAAGCCATTGAGTTTGCTAAAGAAATGGTTAAACGTGATATCACGTTAGTCTATGGTGGAGCGAGCGTGGGAATTATGGGGACAGTTGCTGATACCGTATTGTCATTAGGGGGAAAAGCGATTGGGGTGATCCCATCATTGCTAGAAGAACGTGAAATTTCTCATAAGAATTTAACTGAGTTGTATAAAGTTGAAACGATGCATCAGCGTAAAAGTAAAATGATTGAGCTTGCGGATGCCTTTGTCGCTTTGCCTGGCGGTTATGGCACGCTTGAAGAGTATGCAGAAGTATTTACTTGGAGCCAAATTGGTTTACATGCTAAGCCATGCGCTTTATTTAATATTAATAATTATTGGCAACCATTGATTGATATGACAAATAAGATGGCAGATGAAGGTTTCCTCCATGAAAAATACCGTCATATGGCGATTGTGAATGATTCTCCCGCTGAGTTATTAGAAAGTTTTGAATCTTATGTCGCCCCACCAATTAAAACCTACGACTAGCGTTAATATTAAAATCACAGAGAGGAATGCATGATAAGGGAAGCTATTAAAAGTGATGTAGAATCCATTTTATCGCTTTACCAAATTTTGTTTTCGGAAATGGCATTATTCGACCCTGAACGTTTACAACCAGCGGAGCAGACTAGGGAATTTATTGAAAATGCGATTATTGACGATAAATTTTGTTTATTAGTTGCTGAATTTAACAGTGAGATTAAAGGGTTTTGTATTGCACAACAACAAGCAGCTGACCCTTATAACTGTGTTGTTCCTCGAAATTTTGGTTATATCTTTGACCTAGTGGTTGAGCCTAATTTCCGTGGTGAAAAAGTAGGCCAAAAATTACTAAATGCGATGAAAGCATGGGCGAAGGGTAGACAATTGAGCCACTTGGAGCTGTCAGTGTTAGCGCAAAACCATAAAGCGATTAAATTTTATGAGCGAGAAGGGCTAACTGAAATCAGCCGTACTATGGGGATCACTCTTTAGTTTGGCATTTAGTCAGCCTTTCCTTTCGTGTTAATCAATTTGCTGAAAACAGCACAAGATCTAAGCGGTGTAATATGGCATAATGCGCCGCTATTTATACCTGCCATACTCTAATGACCATACATGGAGTGTATTTTGCTGCTCAAATCACTATTTTGGGTTGTTTTGCACGCTGTGGTCATAGACCCCTAATCATCGCAGGCTATTTTACACCGTTTAATTTAAGGCATAGCAGTGTTAACAACGAACAATATCACTATGCAGTTTGGCAGTAAGCCACTGTTTGAAAACATTTCAGTTAAATTTGGCACAGGCAACCGTTATGGTTTGATCGGCGCAAATGGCGCGGGTAAATCCACGTTTATGAAGATTTTAGGGGGAGATTTAACCCCTACAGCTGGAAATGTGAGCACGACTGATCCAAATGAGCGTATTGGTAAACTTCGCCAAGATCAGTTCGCATTTGAAGAATTTACCGTACTTGATACCGTGATTATGGGCCATAGCGAGCTGTGGGACGTCAAACAAGAGCGCGATAGAATCTACGCCTTACCTGAAATGAGCGAAGAAGACGGCTACCGTGTGGCTGACCTAGAAGTCGCTTATGGTGAAATGGACGGTTATAGTGCGGAAGCGCGCGCAGGTGAATTATTACTGGGTGTGGGTATTCCTGTTGAACAACACTATGGGCCGATGAGTGAAGTCGCACCAGGCTGGAAGCTGCGAGTGCTGTTGGCTCAAGCCCTATTTTCTGACCCTGATATCTTATTACTCGATGAGCCGACGAATAACTTGGATATCGATACGATTCGTTGGTTAGAACAAGTGCTGAACGATCGTAACTGTACTATGATCATTATTTCCCATGATAGGCACTTTTTAAATACCGTATGTACCCATATGGCTGATCTAGATTACGGTGAATTGCGTTTATTCACTGGTAACTATGATGAATATATGATCGCGGCAACTCAAGCACGTGAGCGTTTACTGGCAGATAACGCGAAGAAAAAAGCACAAATTGCAGAACTGCAATCTTTTGTTAGCCGCTTTAGCGCTAACGCATCTAAATCGAAACAAGCGACTTCACGCGCACGTCAAATTGATAAAATTCAATTGGATGAAGTGAAAGCGTCTAGCCGACAAAATCCATTTATTCGTTTTGAACAAGAGAAAAAATTGTTCCGAAATGCGCTTGAATTAGAAGCTGTAACGAACGGTTATGACCAAGGGCCATTATTCAAAAACGTCAATTTATTACTGGAAGTTGGCGAAAAAATGGCTGTCATTGGTGCTAATGGTATCGGTAAAACTACATTCTTAAAAACGCTGGTGGGTGAACAGCCTGCAACGAGCGGGATGGTTAAATGGTCAGAAAACAGCAGCATTGGATACTATGCCCAAGACCACGCAGAAGATTTTGAAACGGATTTAACCGTGTTTGACTGGATGAGTCAGTGGAAAAGTGAAGGGGATGACGAGCAAGCGGTGCGCAGTATTTTAGGCCGTTTACTGTTTTCTCAAGATGACATTAAAAAGAAAGTTAAAGTGTTATCCGGTGGTGAACAAGGGCGTATGTTATTTGGTAAGTTAATGATGCAACAGCCAAATATTTTGATTATGGATGAGCCAACTAACCACTTGGATATGGAATCTATCGAGTCATTAAACTTAGCCCTCGAATTATACAAAGGTACATTAATTTTCGTTTCTCATGACCGTGAGTTTGTTAGCTCGTTAGCGAGCCGTATTTTAGAAATCAAAGAAGATAAAGTCATTGATTTCAAAGGTACTTATGATGAATACCTGACAAGCCAAGGTGTGGTTATCTAAATAGAGTTTTTAGATTAGAAACAAAAAGCCCTCAAATTTTGAGGGCTTTTTAATGGGTGAAGTAAACTTAGTTTTTCTTCACAAACTCAGATTTCAATTTCATTTGACCGAAACCATCAATTTTACAGTCGATATTGTGGTCGCCTTCGACCAAACGGATACCTTTAACGCGGGTACCAATTTTTAGCATAGAAGAGCTGCCTTTGACTTTGAGATCTTTAATAACCGTGATGGTATCACCATCAGCTAACAGGTTGCCATTGGCATCTTTTACAATCAATTCATCAATATCAGCTACAGGTTCGGCATCATTCCATTCATGCGCGCACTCAGGGCAGATATACATATCGTTATCAGTATAGGTGTATTCAGACTGGCATTTCGGGCAAGGAGGGAATTGCATATTCATACTCTCAGTAACTTTATCAAAAGAATAAACAGTGGTGATATTTAAACCATCAAGCACCACAAAAGAGAGATAGTATAAGGTGAAAGGGCAATTAAATTATTTTTTCGGATTATTCTTAATTTTGATGTGATAAAAATAGGAAAAAGGCGAGAAAAGCCTCGCCTGAATGATGAGAAAAGCCAACTTGCCCGAAAATTTAGCAGTTAGCCTTTAGCACAGACTTCACAATGCGGGTCTTTGCTAAGTTTAAATTGGCGAAAATCCATGGTCATTGCATCAAATAGCAATACTTTTCCTGAATTAACTTTCCCATAATTAGCTAATAATTTAATGGTTTCCATCGCTTCTAGCGTACCAATGGTACCGACTAAAGGGGACATAACCCCTGCTTCCACACAAGTTAAGTTATTTTCACCAAATAAACGGCTTAAACAGTGATAGCAAGGGGTGTTTTCTTCATAAGTGAAAACAGATAATTGCCCTTCCATGCGAATAGCAGCACCTGAAACCAGTGGTTTTTTCTGTGGTAAACACAAGCGGTTGAGCTGTTCACGAATGGCAACGTTATCTGTGCAGTCTAAGATCACATCATGATGCATAATTAATTCATCAAGTTGTGCATCATCAAGTTGTGCATTGACGGTGTCAATTTGAATATATGGGTTAATGGCAGCAAGTTGCGCTTTAGCTGAATCAACTTTCGGTGTACCAATGGTGACGTCACGGTGCAAAATTTGCCGTTGCAAGTTAGACAATGACACGGTATCGAAATCCACCAATGTCAGATGACCGACACCAGCAGCAGCAAGGTATTGAGTTGCGGCACAGCCTAAACCGCCAAGGCCAATAACCAGTACTTTGCCAGCTTTAAGTTTTTCCTGCCCATCGAAATCAAACCCACGGAGGATAATTTGGCGGTTGTACCGCAACATTTCCGGATCGCTAAGCTCTTGCACTGTCATTATTCACTTTTTAATAAATAGTTAAACATTTCGACTTCAACCATTTCACCTGCTTCAACGCGCCCACGTTCTCTTTCAAGGACAATAAAACAGTTGGCTAAACTAAATGAACTAAACACATGTGAGCCTTGGTGACCCGTCGTGGCGACTTGCAACTGCCCTTGCTCATTGGTGCTTAGAATTCCTCGTTGAAAATCTAAACGGCCCGGGCTTTTCTTCAACGCGGTGGTCACTGGAACCTTAAAGCGTAGCGGAGCACGCCATTGGCTGTGTCCTGAAAGGCGGGCAATCAGCGGTTGAACCAATTGATAGAAGGTGAGTGCGGCGGAAACAGGGTTCCCCGGTAGCCCACAAAACCAAGCGTCGCTCAGCTTACCAAAAGCAAAGGGTTTTCCTGGTTTAATGGCTAACTTCCAAAAACCAATGGTGCCTAATTCATCCAAAATTTGTTTGGTATAGTCGGCTTCACCTACGGAAACACCGCCACTACTGATCACTAAATCAGCGTGTTGGTTAGCTTCGATAAAGGTTTGCTTGAGTTTTTCGGGCGAGTCCGGTATTACCCCTAAATCAAGCACTTCACAATTAAGTTTTTCCAGCATCAGGCGAACGGTAAAACGGTTAGTATCATAAATTTGCCCATCTGCTAAAGGAAGGCCGACGGCTTGTAGCTCATCTCCCGTTGAAAAAACGGCAACTTTAAGGCGGCGATATACGGTGACATCAGCAATACCCAGTGAAGCAATTAAAGGTAGCTGAGCGGTCGTTAGTAAGGTGCCCGCAGGGAATACGGCACTGCCTTGGGTGATATCTTCCCCTGCTTTGCGGATATTACTACCTTGTTTAATTGGTTGGGTGAATACAATACCTTGGTCCGTTTGTTGTGTAGATTCTTGCATCACAACGGTATCCACTCCTTGTGGAATTGGTGCGCCTGTCATAATACGTACGCAGCAACCTGCTTTTAGTTCACCTTCCATCGGGTTACCCGCAAAAGATTTACCTGCTACAGGCATTGGCGTTTTACCATCCCAATCGGCGAAACGTAAGCCATAACCATCCATAGCAGAATTATCAAATGGTGGAACATTGATAGGGGAAATCAGGTCTGTCGCAATGATGCGTTGTGCAGAGGAGGTCAGTGGAATGATTTCTGTATCTGTGACGGTTTTCGTTTGAGATAGTAATTTTTCCAATGCAACATCTAGAGAAATCAAATCGTTAGTATGACACTGATCCATAAATAATGACCCTCATTATTGTTATCTGCCTTGAGGCTTTAAAATGTGTTCGTGATGCATATTATGGCAGAAATCCATTAGTGCGTGAATGAATAGAAATTGATTACAGATAGCTTTTGGTTAGATTTAACGAATAGGGAGGCATTAACGCAGACAAAATTACACATGAAATGACCAATTTTTAGATTATTTATTGCGTTAATCATTTCAAGTTTATTCGTTTATCGCCATTCAAGGTTAAAACATTGATAAAAAATGTGCTACTAATCACCTTATATAAGGTGTAAAACCTTTTAATGTATGTATTCATCTTGTGAATAAATTACAGGGCTAAATGCAAATATTTCACAGCGATTAACGATGTTGTACTGGATTATCTCTACCTGCTGTTTTAGAGTACCGCACACCTGCATTTTATAAAAATAGTTATACCATTTGTGGAGGATCACATGTCATCTCTGAGTAAAGAGGCCGAATTAGTTCATGCCGCGCTGGAGGCTAGAGGCTTAGAAACGCCTTTACGTATCCAGCCAAAATCAGGCGACGAACGTAAGAAACTGATTGAAGGGCACATGACAGAGATCATGACGCTACTGAATTTGGATTTAACCGATGACAGTTTAGCTGATACCCCTCGTCGCATCGCAAAAATGTATGTTGATGAAATTTTTTCAGGGCTTGATTATGCAAACTTTCCAAAAATCACTTTAATTGAAAATAAAATGAAAGTGGATGAAATGGTCACTGTGCGTGATATTACGTTAACAAGTACCTGTGAACACCATTTTGTTACGATTGATGGAAAGGCCACGGTTGCCTATATTCCAAAAGATAAAGTCATTGGTTTATCGAAAATTAATCGAATTGTGCAATTTTTCTCACAGCGTCCACAAGTGCAAGAGCGCTTAACACAGCAAATTTTGGTTGCTCTGCAAACATTATTGGGAACAACAAATGTAGCTGTTTGTATAGATGCAGTGCATTATTGCGTGAAAGCACGTGGTATTCGTGACGCGACAAGTGCAACAACAACAACGTCATTAGGCGGGTTATTTAAATCAAGCCAAAATACACGGCAAGAATTTTTACGTGCAGTGCGTCACTTATAATTTATGACAGCAACGACGCCGTCAAGTCGCATTGGCCAACTTGACGCTGTTCGTGGTATGGCGATTTTAGGTATTCTTTTAATGAATATCTTTGCTTTTGCTTTACCACAAGCGGCGTATTTAAATCCTTATTACACCAATAAAACACCCGACTCAGAGGCTTACCTCTGGGGGATTTTCAATGTCCTTTTCCAAGGCAAAGTTCTCGCTATTTTTTCAATCCTATTTGGGGCAACCCTTGCTTTATTACAACCCCGTTCTCTTCGTTGGAACCAGTGCCGTCTATTCGTTCTAGCCCTGTTCGGGGTGATTCATGGGGTTGGTTTTTGGGATGGTGATATTCTTTTGGCTTATGCATTGACGGGCTTGTTGGTAACCTATCTGCTTAATCAATATGAAGATGGTTTTTTATTGAAAATAGCACTATCAATCTATTTGATTGGGTTAGTTATCTTGCTCGTGTTGGGTAGTAGTGTAGACCCCTCCGGTTTTTGGCAAACCTCTGATGAGCAACTGGCATTTGAATATGCGATACATACCTCAGGGGGAATGGATGGCGTGCTTTATCGAGCGTCAGAGATGCTAAAAATGGTTGAAATGTTGGTTATCCAATATGGCTGGCAATTAGCGGCATTGATGGTTATTGGTGCACTGCTAATGAAAAATGGTTGGTTACGAGGGCAATTTAGCGCTCAACACTACCGCAAAGTAGCCTACATATTTATCTTGCCATCTATATTGGTCCAAATAGTTTCGCTATACATGCAAAGCCAATTCAATTGGAGTTATTTTTCAACATCAATCATTGGTTACATTATTAATGAGCTAGTTATTCCATTTCAATCTTTAGGATACATAGCTCTGGTGTATGGCTTTTGGACGATACTGGCAAACAGCAAAGTCGCTCTTGGCTTGCAATATGTGGGGCGGATGGCGCTAAGTAATTATATTTTGCAAACGCTAATTTGTACCATGTTGTTTTACCAATTCGGCTATTTTGGTCAATTTACGCGGGTTGAATTACTTGCCTTGGTTCCCATTATTTGGGGAGCAAATTTATTGTTTTCTTATTATTGGTTGATGTTTTTCAGGCAAGGCCCACTTGAATGGTGTTGGCGCAAATTAACGAGAAAGCTGATAGGTAGATGAGTATTCATCTACCTATCAGACTGCTGACAAACATATTATGTTTGGCGGCAAGTCGAATAGGTTATTGAAAATAAACTAGGAAAATCAATTTATTGATTTTCGGCTGATAACACAAAGCGGGAAAAACCACGCTTTTATCCCGCTTTGTCAACAACCTCATAGGTAGATGAGTATTCATCTACCTATATCTACTTCAATTTATTGACTTCATCCGGTGAAACCGCCGGATAGCCTTTAATTCCTGCTGGCATCTTAATGGGGGCTGGGATGGATTCTTGTTCACCTAAAAATTTAGGTTCCCGTTTTAAGATATATAAATCCGCCAGAGCGCCTAGCCGTGCAAACACTTCACGCACTCTCACTCTATACATTCCAGAAGGTGTCGGAACTGCTAAACATTGTGCATCAATACCTTTATGTTTGGCGATAAAGACCGCGCGTTCACAATGAAAACGCTGGGTAATAATCGTAAAATTATCGGTATCAAACACTTTTTTAGTGCGTACTACGGAGTCTAATGTCCTAAAACCTGCGAAATCGAGCACGATTTTAGAGGCTGGAACCCCTTCTTTAATTAAATCTTTACGCATGTTGATTGGCTCATTGTAATTATGAGCGCCATTATCACCACTGAGGAGCAAATATTTAACTTTTCCACTGTGGTATGCCTCTGCTGCGCCTTTAATGCGATAGGTATAATAGAGGTTATTAACACCAGAGGCATAATATTTGGATGTGCCAAGTACCATCCCAACATCGCGTGCAGGCAATTTTTCTACATCTTCATAGATATAGGGGGCGGTATCCCAGCTTATCCAGCGATCAAGCAACATTATGGTCGTAAATGCGATCCCTGCAATAATAATAAGACCAAAAAACAGACGTTTCCTCATGTCCTAGCCTTGATAATAAAAAGTCATAATCCGAAATTGTCAGCCCCAATAGGCCTGTGTCTTTAGGCTACTTGACTTAAATTAGTGACGCAAGTCGCGTAACGTAAAGTCATGTCAATGTCTGAATACCAATCGAAGTTGACTAATATTAAGCCTAATAATTGAATTAAAATTAATCAGACATTGGATGAAAAAGATAAATCACATTCTCATTAAAGAGTGAGCGGCTTCACATCATGATAGTTTTTATAGAATGAAGCTATATATTATGAAATTTTAATTCTATATTTTGTGTGTTCTGTGAAATATTGTTTCTTTGGCGGTTTTTTGTGAATAACAGTTCTCTAATCCGATAGGTGAGGAAAGTATGAAATTAACGACATTACTAGCCGCGAGCGCTGTGCTTGTTACAGCAAGTGTGGCGGCAAAAGAGTACCAAATCAATCATACCGATCAGTTAAAATCACTCAATGATGCGACTAAAAGTACTGAAGTCTGGGAAAAAGCAGAAGTATTAACCGATTTTACTTACCCATGGGAAAAGGAAGTGGCTCCCAAAACAGATTTTCGCGCTTTATGGAGTGATGACGCACTATATTTCCGTTTTATTGCAGATGATAAAGATATTCAGTTAGGTGATAACCCAGATAAAGACCAAGCGGTGTTAGATTCTGACCGAGTCGAACTCTTTTTCGCGACTAGCCCTGAATTAAAACCTTATTACACGGCTGAAATGGACCCGAAAGGGCGTACTTTCGATGCAAAAGCTAATTATTACCGTGAAATTGACCCAAGTTGGAACTGGGAAACATTACAAACCGTGGGTGAAATAACGCCAAATGGTTATGTATTAACGGGAAAAATTGATTTAGATGAATTCACTAAACTCGATTTATGGCAAGACGCAGACAAACAGACACTAATGTGTGCCATTTTGCGTGGAGAGTTCAGCGCGGGTGAACCTAAGCAAGTGCGTAAATGGATTAGCTGGATCAAACCTGATTCCGTTAAACCTGATTTTCACATCCCATCAGCCTTCGGAACCTGTAAGTTCGTAAAATAGCATTATCGCCGGTGGCTTTTGTCACCGGTATTTTTCAATACAAACCTATTATTGTGAGTAAGATCATAACCCGCAATTAAGTGGTACGAAATTGCTGTGATTTGAATTGAAATTAAAATTCATTTAATGTATTTTTTAATGAAATTAAATTTCATTAGGGCATTTGAATGTCTCTAGCCGAAAATACTCTGAGTAACTGTCTACACAATGAATTCAATCAGGAAACGCAGCAGTTTTCACGTTTGGATACGCTATCGATGGTGAACGTCATTAACCAAGCTGATAGCACGGTTGCAGGTGCCATTCAGGCTGTTCTACCTGCGATTGCTCAAGTGGTTGACGCTGTTGCTGAGTGCTTAAAGCAAGGTGGACGTTTGTTTTACATTGGCGCGGGTACTAGCGGTAGGTTAGCCGTATTAGATAGTGCAGAATGTCCACCCACATTTGGTACTTCATCTGAAATGGTGCAATCGATTATTGCGGGTGGCCAAGATGCAATGCTAAAAGCGGTTGAAAATATTGAGGATTCAGCAGAATCAGCGATTGCTGAGCTAAAAAAACGCCAACTTTGTGCCAAAGATGTCGTGGTGGGCATTGCTGCGAGTGGACGTACACCATTTACCTTAGCGGGTATTGAATACGCTAATGAAATCGGTGCGTTAACGGTGGCTATCACCACGCGAGGAAGAGGGTTATTAAGTGACGTAGCAAAATTGGCAATTGCCCCCGATGTTGGCCCTGAAGTGTTATCGGGTTCGACTCGTATGAAAAGTGGTACTGCGCAAAAAATGATTTTAGGCATGCTAAGTACTTGTGTGATGGGGAGACTAGGCCGTATTCATACTAATTTAATGGTTGATGTTGTTGCCAGTAATATCAAATTACTGCGCCGCGCAGAACGGATTGTGAGTGAAGTCTGCGGTATTGATGAACACACCGCGGCAGGGTTATTAGCGCAAGTGGATTATCATCCACGACGCGCAATTTTAATGCATGAGCTACAAATTAATGCACAGCAAGCGACGGATATCGTTCAACAACATCCAAATACCACCTTGGATAGCATGTTAGCAATTACCGTTAAGTAATGGGATAGCATGTTGAAGAGCAGGGTTATTGGCTCAGTCAACATCAGGGGGATCATATGGCTAATAAGATAGAACATCTGGAAGTACTCGCCAGAGAAATAGAAAAATATGCGGGCGGCTTTGAGAACGTGGCAACATTAACTCATTGTATGACGCGTATCCGTTTAGTTTTAAAAGATAACAGTAAATTTGATGCTGAGTCCTTGAAACAAATTGAGGGCGTAAAAGGTGTTATTTTTAATGGTGAACAGCAACAAGTGATTGTTGGGATGGGAACCGCAGCGAAAGTTTTTTCGGTGATGAACAAACGTATGCAAGGTAGCACCTCTACGACATCAGAAAATGCAGCACCGGCGGAGAAAAAAGCGTTTTCCATTCGCCGTACGTTGAATACGTTAGCCGCTATATTTGTTCCTACTATTCCAGCGTTGATTGGTTGTGGTCTAATTATGGGGCTAATCAATATCGTCCGCTTGGTTGCTCCGGGGGTTGTCGACCAATTCCCTGAGTTATTTAAGTTATTAAAATTGATTGGTAGCGCAGTCTTTGTTTATCTTTCAATTATGATTGGGGTGAATACCGCGAAAGAGCTTGGTGCATCTACCTCAATTGGTGCGGTCATGGCTGGGTTACTTTCGATGCCGGGGTTAGCGGATATCACCTTATTTGGTTCGAAATTAGTCCCGGGTAGCGGGGGTATTTTTGCAGTGCTCATGGTGGTCGTTTTCTCTTCTAAATTTGAAGTGTGGTTTAGGAGCATTATTAAAGAAAGCTTAGACCTTATCGTGACGCCATTTGTGACCATTTTAGTCTCTGCGATGGTCGCAATTGTGGTGTTCCAACCCGCAGGACATTACTTAAACCAAATTTTGGCTCAAGGTGTTTCTGTCGCTTTATTAAATAGTGGCGGTGGTGCCGTGGCGACTGGCGGTATCTTGGGGGGGAGTTTCTTATTCTTATTACTAACGGGTTTACATCAAGGTTTGATCCCAATTCACGCTGAAATTTTACAAACTTTTGGTCTGAATTACTTGTTCCCAATTTTAGCTATGGGGGGAATGGGGCAAGTGGGTTCGTGTTTCTGGGTTTATTTAAAAACCAAAAACCAACGCTTGAAGAAAACCTTAGTCGGTGCGTTACCTGTGGGTATTTTTGGTGTCGGTGAACCACTTTTATTTGGTGTGTCATTACCATTAGGTAAACCATTTATTGCAGGTTGCATTGGCGGAGCTGCGGGCGGGGCATTAATGGCGTTCTTCCATGTCGGGATCATCATTCCTTTTGGAACAGCAGGGTTATCATTAATTCCATTAGTGGGTGATGGCCAAATATTGGATTTCTTAATTGCTGTTGCAGGTGCATGGATTGTCGGGTTCATTGCCAGTATGATAATAGGCTTCACTGATCCAGAAAAATAATTAGAAGGAAAAGCCATGTCGACACTGACGGTAAAACTGGAAAGCTTGCAGACACGCGGTAAAGGCACAGAACAACGTATTGCCACATTTTTGCTGGATAACCGCGAAAGTCTTATCGCGATGAATGCAGCGGAATTGGCACAGGCGGCTGGGGTCAGTAGTGCATCTGTTATCCGCTTTTCACGCCAAATGGGGTACCGTGGCTATCCTGAATTTAAAGTTGATTATTTGTCTGATGAGAAGCAACACAAAGCAGAAAGTTTATACGGTAATCTGAGTCGTCACGATGATACCTCTCAGATTATCGCCAAAACAGGGCAAATGTTTATTTCGGCTATTGAAAAATCACTGGATTTACTTGAGCCCTCTGTCGTAGATACCATCGCGCAAAAAATGTTTCAGGCCAAACGTATCGTGCTGTTTGGTGTCGGGTCTTCAGCCATTGTTGCCAGTGATATTTTCCATAAATTAATTCGCATTAATAAACACGCACTGTTTAGTTATGATTTGCATGTTCAGCTAAGTTACTCGGCAAATTTGGGGCCGGAAGATCTAGCTATTGCAGTAACGGCGCGTGGAAATACTCAAGAAATCAATAGTATGCTTCGTGCTGCAAAAGAAACAGGTTGCCCGACAGTCGCACTGACACGTTTTGGTCAAGATGAAGCGATAAAGTTAGCGGACTTCGCCTTGCCTTATTTTTATGATGAGCAACATTCCCAATTAGGCATCATCACCCCCCAAGTGTTACAGATGATTACTTTCGATACATTATTTTTTAAATACCTCACGTTAGCAGATAGTGATGCAAATGAAGCATTACAAAAAGGGCGACGAGCACTGATACAAGGCAAGAGTTAATGATTGTAACGGAGTTAGCGATAGGCGCACTTATTGGGCTGATTATCAGCACAACGGGTGTCGGTGGTGGTGTGATTGTCTTACCGATACTGACCTATTTTTTTGGGCTAAATGCACTAGCAGCAGTAGCCACTGCCAATTTCCTTTCGATGCTAATGAAGGTTTCTTCTTCTTATATGCATTTTCGATTAGGCAATATCCCCTTTAAAGGCGCTATGATTGTATTAGCGATTATGTTGCCGAGCACATTTCTCTCAAGTCTGTTTGTTACATGGTTGGGGGGATTACCGGGGTATGAAAAACAAGTCGAGTGGGGTATTAACCTGTTAGTGGCTGTTGCCATTATTTTTTCGCTATATTTATTTGTTCAGCGAATGTTTTTTGTTTCGATCATCAAGCAAGAAGCGGCAAAAGGGGATCAGCTAAAATCCATGGCTGTGCCGGCTATCCTAGCGGGTGTTGTACTTGGTGCAACTGGAGTTGGTGGTGGGGTGGTTGTTCTCCCTATGTTGCTGCGCTATATGCAACTGAATATTAAGCAAGCAATTGGTACATCGATTTTTGTAACAACCGTGTTGTCTGGTTCCTCTGCTTTAGCTTATGCGCAAGATGGCTATACGGATTTAAAACTGGCGCTGATATTGTGTGCAGGGGCATTGATTGTGATGCCACTGGCTAAATATTTACTGGTCCGTTTATCTGAACGCACCTTTCAATACATTACATTGTTATTAATCACCTGCAGTGCAGTAATGATGACAATGAATTTATTCACTTTCTAGGGTCATAAGTCCTATTATTGGCGTTGTTAATAATAGGACTTACTTTTCAACAAAAACGGTGTGTTTATCGCTGATTAAGCTCTTTTACCATTTCTTGGTAAATAAACTGGCGCTCATAGTTCAGGTCTTCGTCTTGTAGGGAAGAAAACTGGCTTAGTGTTATGGCCAGTAAGGCGGCAGCTATAAGTACAATGACACCGCTAGAGAGTAGTTTTGTCCGGACGGTTGCTTGGGGCGCAAGTACAAAAGCGCCACTAATAACAGCGCCAAGTACTGCTCCACCAATATGAGCAGCGTTATCAATACCTGACTGCAAACCATTGATGAGAGTTAGCGCAATCATTCCAATAATATTATATAGCGGGCGTTTTAATTGGTTGCGCTCTTCAAGAGAGAGGTTTGGGTTATTTATCCCTTTTAATAAATAAATTACGGAAGCGGCAGCTAACCCCATAATGGCTCCAGATGCGCCAATACCAACGGTAATATATACCGTGTTATCAGGTAAATATAAACTATTCCATGCATTCATTGACGCGCGGTTTGCTGCGGCGTTAATGGCTTCACTGTATTGCCAATAAGCGCTAAAAAATGCCGCGCCAATACCTGAAAATAGGTATATTGCGAGCATCCTAAATTTTCCATAGGTGCGCTCGCATTCAATCCCAATAACAAACAAGGCCAATGTATTTAAAGCAAGGTGCATACCACCTGAGTGCAATACCATACTGACTGGATAACGCCACCAATCCCCCGTTAATGAAAGTTGGTAAACATTGGCACCAAATAACAATAAGTTATTTTCTTGGGAATCGAGTGGGGCGGCATAATTGAGCTGGTAAAAATAAACAACAATATTCAGCACCGCAATAAAAAGCGTTAGGGCTATTGCCCATAGGGAAAACTTTGGTTTCTGTGGAATAGCAGCATTGAGGTCGCCAGTCATGTCAATATCCTATTAATCAATCATGGCCGTTATCTTAAATAAGTGATTTGTTTAGCGCAATTTATCATTATCTGAGAAAACAGACATTCGTTTTTTCGGATCTATAAAAAACAAAAAAGGAGCTCTAAAGAGCCCCTTTCAATCAATACCGTTATGACAAATTAAAACGAAGTCCGTTTATAGGTACGGTACTCTGGTTTCCAGAAATTACGCTCAATGGCTTCATCCAATGCGCTATCAGAGGTGACCGTTGCCACACCTTGAATTTGTGCTTCTTTTGCCACTTGTTTAGCAATAATGCGAGAGACATCTTGAATATCAGACAGTAGAGGTAATAGCGCACCTTCACCATTTTTGGCAAGTGGTGAACAGCTGGCAAGCGCACGGCTGGCGGCCATTAACATGCCATCAGTAACACGTTTGGCACCAGAGGCAATCACACCAAGACCGATACCCGGGAAGATATAGGAGTTGTTACATTGTGCAATTGGGAACACTTGGTCTTTGTAAGATACTGGGCTAAATGGACTTCCTGTTGCGACTAAGGCTTTGCCATCAGTCCAATTGATAATGTCTTCAGGGCGAGCTTCAACACGTGATGTTGGGTTAGATAACGGCATCACGATAGGGCGTTCACAGTGCTTATGCATCTCTTTAATGATTTCTTCTGTGAATAACCCAGCTTGGCCAGACACACCAATCAATATGGTTGGTTTGGCATTGCGTACCACATCTAACAGTGAAATTGAGTCACTGTTAACATCCCAGTCGGTTAAATTCCCACTGTTTTGGGTTAATTTGGCTTGGAAATCGAGTAAGTTAGGTAGTTTATCGGTTAATAAACCAAAGCGGTCAACCATATAAATACGTGAACGCGCTTCTTCGTCACTCAAGCCTTCGGATTTCATCTGGGCGATGATTTGTTCTGCAATACCGCAGCCTGCTGAGCCTGCACCCAAGAAAGTCACGCGTTGGTCGCTTAGCTTACTGCCTGCGGCATGGCTGGCGGCAATTAAGCTACCTAATGCAACCGATGCGGTGCCTTGAATATCATCATTGAAACAGCATAGCTCATCACGGTAACGGGTTAATAAAGGCATCGCATTTTTCTGTGCGAAATCTTCAAATTGTAATAATACATTTGGCCAGCGGCGTTTAACTGCCTGAACAAATTCATCAAGGAACTCGTTGTATTCATCACCCGTAATACGTGGGTGACGCCATCCCATATACAGAGGGTCATTCAGACGCTGTGGGTTGTTGGTTCCTACGTCAATAACAATAGGTAAGGTATAAGCAGGGCTGATACCCCCGCACGCGGTATAGAGAGAGAGTTTCCCTATTGGGATGCCCATACCACCGATACCTTGGTCACCAAGGCCTAAAATACGTTCACCATCGGTGACAACAATCACTTTCACATTTTGTTTGGTGGCGTTTTGTAGCATGTCGTCGATGTATTCACGGTTTGGATAAGAAATAAATAAACCACGTGCACGACGATAAATGTCAGAGAAATGCTCACAAGCTTCACCCACGGTTGGGGTATAGATAATAGGCATTACTTCAGTAAGGTGAGCATCTATAAGGCGATAAAATAAGGTTTCGTTGGTGTCTTGAATATTTCGCAGATAAATGTGTTTATCAATATCTGATTTAAAATCAATTAATTGGCGGTAGGCACGTTCAACTTGTTCTTCGATGGTTTCTACTTGTTCAGGAAGTAAACCATGCAAGTTAAAATTTGCACGCTCTTCTTCGGTGAAGGCGCTTCCTTTATTCAGCAAAGGGAATTCAAGCAAAATTGGGCCAGCGTAGGGTATATAGAGAGGGCGTTTTGTTTCGTACTCATGTTCCATGAAATATCACTCTTCGGACGATTAATCAACAAAGTCAGGGTAGATCCTAAGCTAAACAGCAAATATGTACAGTAAATAATGATAAAAAAGCGTTAAAAAATTTACTGAAAAATATTGTGCATATGATAAGGAGTTTAAGCGCGAAAGGGAATGAAAGCCGATAACGGCATACGCATTACGGTAGGTAGATCACGCTTAGGCAAATAATGAATGTCTCATCGTTATTTTTACGTTTTCAAACGTTAGTTTAGCTTTGCTGCGGGTTCAATTTTTTCATGTTTTTTCTTATTTTTAGTCAGTTACAGAGAGAAAAAACGGATTCACTGAAAGTTAAATTATATTTTTAAATATCATATATTGCTGCAAGTTTTAAATTTATATAAGTTGAAATTTGTTTTTATATTTCATTTTTCACTAAGGAGTTTTATGAATTTAATTAATGGAGTGTTAAGGTATAACTGTATATATATATTACTTATTATGGCATTTATAGGAGGAATGAATCATTCAAGAGCAGACTATAACCCAATCGAAACACTAAGGAATATTGACAGCTATTTCTATGAAAACAAATATGGTTCATCAATTTTTGGTCGAGTTATAACAGATTATTTTTATTTGGTGATGAAAGAAAAAAACAAAACAATTAATAACACATTGATAGACAAAATAAATTATGACCATGCATTAGAAATGCTTCAAGTATTGAAGCGAAAAGCGAAGAAACAGAGTACAGGTGAAAAAGTCTCTCATGATATGACTTATAAAGAAGCAGATGAAATACACTATCTGGTCATGTTACGTAATAAAATACCCGAAGAAGCTTGGGTTTTAGGTGTGGTATTTTCTGTATTAGATGAAAAAGAAAAAGAATTTTATTGGCAAAAAATTATGGCAGCTTCCGGAGACCGTGGCCATGAATTATCGGTAATATACAGCTTGATGAAAGTGATGTTAGAAAAGGAAAAGAAGGCCACTAAAAAACAGAAAATCATTATTAATAAATGGTATGAACGTATGAGTAAAACATTAGCTTCTGCTAAATCATAGTTTTCATTTAAATAAGTTTGAAAACTAAATGTTATATAAGTATTAAGGTGTCAATTATTATGAAATTATATTTTTGTTTAATTCTACCGTTATTATTATTTTCCTGCATTGTTAATGGCGAGAACCGCCCCGGTTTTGTTTGTGGACAGTTTAATAGGAATATTATCGAAGTTCCTAGTAAGTATGTTTTTCCATTTGCTGAATATGAAGGATATAGCTATTTTGACCCAAGGTTTGTTGAAAACAAAAAAGGGTGTGAGGCTAATTTTAGAATTCTGCCAATGAGGATGTCATGGCCAGACTTAAAACCATTTAGTGAAGTCAGTCATGATGTTAGAATGATAGAAGTCTATGTTGAGCCATTAAATGGAGACCCTGAAAAATATTTTAGTCATAAGAAAAATATATATCTAAATATGGGGGTTATTAAAAGGAAAGGTGAACTATATTATGATGAAGAATTAGAGTTGTATTTTAATGAGGTTTTTATTGAGTCTAAACATATTAATGGTAATAAAGTTTATGTCAATATAATAAAGTATGGTTACTATTGGGATGAAGATAATGGTGAAGTTAATGTTTTAATGGAGTGTTCATGGAGACAGTTAGATGATAGTTATCGGCGTTGTAAATTATTATCATTAATGCCTGAATTTGGTCTTAAATATAGTGTTTCATTTGAATTTTCAAATCTTGTTAATTGGGAAGCTATTCAAGACAAGGTAAGGCTATTTTTATCTGAATATATTAAAAATTAGGAACTAAAAATATGAATATTAGGGAACGTAGGCAGGGAGACTTAGAATTAATATCAACAGATTTATCTAATGTTACCCGAATTTTAATGGTTAGCAAAAGGCCTGAACTTATGTATGATTATTTAGAAAGTAAAGGAGACCGTTATGCGAAGCTAGCAAATAGTGTGGTTAAAGGTGATTCTCTTTTAGGTGCTTTTGCGATGAATCACTTAGATGAGTTTAAATTAGAAAATGGAAAAAAAATTGAGAATATAGAAGATAAAATTCGATTCCAAATGGCAAAAAGGTATCTTGTCACTCTTTATAGTAGGTTTCATAATGAAGGGTTTATAATAAAAGGCGATATTAATCATATTGAAGCAATGGAAATTCATAACGATATTTTTGATAATTTAGATTATTCTAGAGACGCTTGGACGTTAAAAATTGTATTTGATGTTATGCCAGAAGAAAATAGAGAGAAATATTGGCAATCAGCTTTAAATTCAATAGGAAACACAGAAAAAGAAACATTATTGAGTTTGAACACGATGAGTTTTATGTTAGAGAGATTAGAGGAGTCACCAGCAAAAGAACAACCTAGAATTCATAATTGGATGAGAAAAGCTATTGATATTGATAATCTTATAGATGGGTTAAATATAACAGCAAAAAAAATATATAGAGAAATTTTACCTTCTGAAACTATAGATAATATGCAATATAATAATTATATTCTATATAATACAGGAAACCCTTTAATCGATAGAGGAACAGAGCGTTTTTCATTTTGGAATTTTCCATCTGGCGATGGTAGTCGATTTTCTGTACAAACAGATTGGCGTGGGCAAACGGAATTTACACATAAAAATTTATTATCTGAATATTATCTAGAAAGACCTGATTATATATTACCAGAAACAGGCTTATTTGATTCACCATCAGTTAATTATCAACCAGATGTTGCTCATTATGATCGTATGATTGATGATTTAAGGGGAAATATGCCATCAATAAACAACAAGTCAACACCTCCAATTAAGTATCCACACAATATGGTAGATAAATCGATATTGGAAAGCACTTATCCAAAATCCGAACCGAATAGACAATTAGCACCTCGTACAACAAACCTACTTGATAGGTTTAAGGATAATGAAACACCAACAAATTATTATCTAGAACGCCCGAGTGTTGTTCTTCCGGAAACGCCAGGATTTAAAGACTTCCCTACAGATACCATAAGAAATAACCCTCATTTTGAAAATATGATTGGCCAGTTAAGAGACAATATGTCATCAATGAACAATTCAATGGACTCATTTGAAGATAAATACTCAATACCCTCAATGCCAAGTATACCTGAATTTAGTTATAGTGGTTATTCTTCTGGAGGATCTTTTAGTTTTAATTAATATTTAAAAAGTCTACTTATAATAAAATAAATTATTTTAGTTATTAGTAAACGAATGGTGATTACTGATGTTTGTTTTTATGTTGGCAATGTGTTTTTTACATAATTGCTTTTTAAGATTGTTGGTTTCTAACTTTATGAATCACAAGGATGTATATGAATTATAAATTAATAGTTGTGCTTTCAGTTTTTCTTCTCGGTGCTTGCCAAAATCCTCAAGGAAATAATGTAAAATATAATAAAAAAAATATAACTAATTTTTGTGAAAAAAAAGGTGTTAAAACGCCACGTCTTTTCTTTATGCTACAGATGTTATACTTTTCTGAATCTAAGGATTTAATATTTGATAGAAAAAAATTAGTTATTTTCAAGGGGGGAAAAGATAATAACCCAATGTTAGAATTTTTAAAGTATACAAAAGAAGTATTTATTAAAAAATTAAGCCATGAACAGGCAATGGGTTTTTATCGTAAGAATTTAAATGAAATGGGAATGTCTTATCATGCTTGGATTTTAGCAGATGTTTTAGATGTTATTAATGAGAGAAACCGGGAGACACTATGGCAACAGTTCATTTTTGTGATGAATAACAATGATCCTGCGAAGGAAGCTAAATTATTCATGATGCTTTGGTATGCAATGGTAAGGGAAGCTTCCAAACCACCATCAGACAAGCAAATTAAAAGCAAAAGATGGCTGGAGAAGATGAGGCGGATTGCTTTAGTCAATAAGCTAGAGAGAAAGTTAGATTTTATGTTTGAAGAAATGATTGATGATTCAAAGTTTTATAATAAAAATCGAAGGGGTTCTAATGATATCATTTAAATACAAATCTATTATTACATTAATTTTTATTTGTATAATTTTATCATGTTTAAGTCTTTTAAATAAAGGTTATGCTTTTACTGATAAAGACAATATTCAAAAGGTTAATAATTCGGATGATAAATATTTTAGTATTTTTATTTATCTAGAAAAAGAATTTTTAAATAATCATATGAAGGCACGGGGTGAGTCATTTACCAGTGAAAAACGGAGTCGGTATCAAAAAGAAGTAAAATTAGCATATGGACGAATTATGAAAAATCGGAAAGAAAGTGATAACATTCCAATTGGTGATATTACACATCAAGAATTTATTAAAATAAAAAAAGAAGCGATGTTAAATACAGGAATTCCTTATGAAGGTTGGTTATTTAAAGATGTATTTGAAGTATTATCTATAGATAAACAGAATAAAATTATAGGGAAACTATTAAATAGCTTTTCTAATAAATCACTTAATGGTGAATCAGCGTTATTTGCTAGCATTTGGCTAGACATGAAAGAAGAAGCCGCGCAATCTGCATCGATAAAACAGCAACAAAGCCAAGCTTGGCTAGAAAAAATGCGAAAGATCCCTTTAGTTATTACATTAGAAGAGACGATAAATGAAACAGAAAAATTGTTTAATGAATTCACTTACTAGGGCATATATTAATCAAAACTAGTGAGTTCTATTATGGATGGCCACTTTGCAGGTAAATGGTTTTGTGAACAAGACTAAAGTTCTAATAGCAACTATACGGTTATTGCTGTTTATTCAATCTCCCAGCAATAACCGTTATATTTAAATAAATATAAAATTAATCCAAATAAGCTAATTCAATATTTTGGCAACCCAATGCCTGTAATGTATTTTCGGTAACATACCAATGTTTGATAATTGCATCTTGTTTTTCAACAAACTTAGCTTGGTCGATGGCGTGAATATCTTTACCTGCAAGGTTAATCATAATTAAAGCGGCTTGTAGTGGCGGTAAACTTGGGTTGAATGCGGCATTTTCTGCGTAGCGTCCGGTAAACAGTGAGCCATCTTTTAATTGTAACGCAATTCCTGAATGGGATTGGCTATAAGGTGCATGGGATTGGTTTGCAGCCTCAATTGCTGCACTTAATAACCGGTCACGGCTTTGGTTTTTATAGCCATGGTCAACAGGGTCTAGCAGTAAAGTGGTAATATTGAGGTCAGACGGCCCAAATGAGTCGGGTAAATAGTGGTGTAGTACCGCAGGTGTGCGACCTGGTAAATTCACCATAATTTTACCACCTTCACGTAATTCATTCATAAATTGGCGGCAGTGGCCACAAGGTGTGTAATTTACAGTAATTGAGGTAATCTGCGTTTCACCTTTCATCCAAGAGTGTGTCACTGCACACTGTTCTGCATGGATCACTTGGCCCATTGATACATGGCTAAATTCCATATTGGCACCAAAATACAAGTTACCACTTGCTCCACGTGCGATTGCACCCACGTTAAAATGGGAAATAGGAGTGAGGGCATAGGCAGCAGCAAAAGGCAATAATGCAAAGGCTAACTCAGCGTCGTCTACACTTGTTTCAGCTTTAATCTGTTCAACTTGTTCCGCCGTTAACATGCCTTGAAAATCAGATTTATCAATGATAGGTCTAAGTACTGACTGTAACTTTTCTGGAAGCTCGGCCCAAGCGGCCTTAAATCTTGAATGCATGAGTTACTCTCCCTATTTTAATTGTTTTTATTCTATTCAATAATACGTAGAACTATGTGTGATAATTATCACTATTTTGGATGTAATACATGAAACATATTCTTTTGTTGTGAGATATATCTCATATTTTATCAGTGTGCGTATGAGCAAGAGGCTAATGGACTCCTCTTACTCATATGCTTTGTTTTTGGCTCAGTGAATTAAGCTTAGCTAAAAAGATGTAAAATGACAGGGAATATAAATGGGGCAATAAGTGAGGTGATAACCCCACAGGTCATTAATGCAAGGGAACTATAAGCACCTTCAATGTAATTCACTTCGGCACAGCGGGCAGTGCCTAGGGCGTGGGAAGCGGTTCCCATCGCGAGCCCTCTTGAAGCGTGGGTTCGTACACGCAGTACATCAAATAAGCTATGGCCAAACATGGCGCCTAAGATCCCAACAAACAACACGCAAGCGGCACTAATCGCAGGGATCCCACCAACAGAATCAGCGACAGCCATCGCAATAGGAGTAGTTACTGATTTAGGTAAAATAGAACCCGCGATATCTGGGGTTGCCCCCAACCATAGTGCGATGGCAGCACCGCTGAACATGGCCACTAAACTACCTGCAAAACAAATGCTTAATAAAGATTTCCACTGGGCACGAATTTGGTGCATTTGTTCGTAAAGTGGAAAAGCGAGCGCAACGACTGCGGGTTGTAGTAAATCATTGAGTATTTTGCTACCTGCAAAATAGTGCTCATAAGAGGTATTCGTGATCACTAGTAATGCAATCAATACCGCAATAGTAATTAATAGTGGGTTTAAAATCGGTAACTTAAATGTGGTCGACAACTTACGCGCTAAATAAAACACCACAATGGTCAGCGGTAATGACCACCAAATATGTTCTAACATTATTCATTCCCCTTAGTTTTATCATTATTAATGACCGAAGAAATTGGGTCTTCGGGGGGTAAAGGAACGTCATCAGGTTGAGCCCCAACGACAGGGCGTTCCTTATGAATATAGTTGGAACTGATGGCGACAACCACCATAACGATTAAGGTACTAACTACACAGGAAACGATGATAGGAATCATTTGTTGGCTGAGTAATTCATAGTAATTCATTATGCCAACACCAATAGGAACAAACAGGATGGTCATATTTTTCAACAAAATGCTGCAACCGGGTTGTGCCCACTTCGCGGGGATAATTTGTAACGCAAGCAATATGAATAAAATTAACATGCCGACAATGCTGCCAGGGATGGAGAATGGAAGTAGTGTTGAGATAAGGTTTCCAATAATCAGGCAAAGGTAGAGTATTGCGAAAGCTCGCAAATATTGCCATCCCGTTATCAGTACCTGTTTAAATGACATGAGACTGGTCCTGTAATGTAATATCTATTCATCATACAATTAACTTTATTATTGTGCTACCGATCACAATAAAAAGCCAATAAAAAAGTGGGAAGTATTTAGCTTCCCACTTTTGATGAATAACAGACTAGAGCAAGTATGGGTTATTTAACTTGCATACCGGGTTGTGCACCACTGTCTGGGCTGAGTAAGAAGATATCTTTACCGCCAGGACCTGCTGCCATTACCATGCCTTCAGAAACACCGAAACGCATTTTACGTGGCGCGAGGTTGGCAACCATCACCGTTAAACGGCCTTCTAAAGCTTTAGGGTCTGGATAAGCGGAGCGAATACCAGAAAATACTTGGCGCGTTTCACCACCGATATCCAATTGCAATTTCAGTAGCTTGTCTGAGCCTTCAACAAAATCAGCTTGCTTGATTAATGCAATTCGCAGGTCAATTTTCGCAAAATCATCAAAAGTGATGGTTTCTTGAATTGGGTCATCGGCAAGTGGCCCCGTAAGTTGCTGTACGGGTTTGATGCTCTCTTTTGAGGCTTCAACCATCGCATCCACTTTTGCCATTTCAATGCGGTTAAATAGCGCTTTGAACGGTGCGACGCTGTGGTTCAGTAATGGGGTGTTAATCGCATCCCATGATAATTCACTATTTAAGAAGGCTTCAGCACGCTTAGTAAGGCCTGGTAAAACAGGTTTCAGGTACGTCATCAGAACGCGGAATAAGTTGATGCCCATCGAGCAAATATCTTGCAGTTCTTGATCTTTACCTTCTTGTTTGGCGACAACCCAAGGTGCTTTTTCATCAACATAGCGGTTTGCGATATCGGCTAATGCCATGATTTCACGGATCGCTTTGTTATATTCACGGTTGTTATAATCCTCACCGATAACTTTAGCTGCATCGATAAATTGTTGGTATAACTCTGGCTCAGCAAGGTTTGCTGATAATTTGCCATCAAAGCGTTTAGCAATAAAGCCCGCATTACGTGATGCCAAGTTAACCACTTTATTGACGATGTCGCTGTTGACGCGCTGGACGAAATCTTCCAAATTAAAATCGATGTCATCAATACGCGAAGACAGTTTTGCTGCATAGTAATAGCGCAAGCAGTCAGCATCTAAATGATCTAAATACGAACGCGCAGTAATAAATGTTCCGCGCGATTTAGACATTTTTGCCCCGTTAACCGTGACATAGCCATGAACAAACAGGTTTGTTGGTTTACGATACTGGCTACCTTCTAACATAGCAGGCCAAAACAGGCTGTGGAAATAGACGATATCTTTACCAATGAAGTGGTAAAGGTCGGTTTTCGAATCTTTATTCCAAAACTCATCAAAATCAAGATCGCCGCGTTTGTCACACAGGTTTTTAAAGGAGCCCATGTAACCGATAGGCGCATCTAACCAAACATAGAAATATTTACCCGGCGCATCAGGAATTTCAAAACCGAAATAAGGCGCATCACGGGTAATATCCCATTGTTGTAGGCCTGATTCGAACCATTCTTGCATTTTGTTGGCGACTTGTTCTTGTAAGGCGCCAGAGCGAGTCCACGCTTGAAGCATGTCGCTAAATGCAGGAAGATCAAAGAAAAAGTGTTCTGAATCACGCATTACAGGTGTAGCGCCAGAAATCACTGAACGTGGGTTAATCAGTTCTGTTGGGCTATAGGTTGCGCTACAGACTTCACAGTTATCACCATATTGGTCTTCGGCTTTACATTTTGGACAAGTGCCTTTAACGAAGCGATCCGGTAAGAACATGCCTTTTTCTGGGTCGAAAAGCTGTGAAATAGTACGGTTCTTAATAAAACCGTTATTTTTTAGTTTCCCGTAAATCAGCTCTGATAAAACTTTGTTTTCTTCACTGTGTGTGGAGTGGTAGTTATCATAACTAATGGCGAAACCAGCAAAATCGTTCTGATGCTCTTGGTTCACTGCCGCAATCATCTCTTCTGGCGTTACGCCAAGCTGTTGAGCTTTAAGCATGATTGGAGTTCCGTGCGCGTCATCGGCACAGATAAAGTGAACCTCTTTGCCGCGCATTCGCTGATAACGGACCCAAATATCAGCCTGAATGTGTTCCAGGATATGACCAAGATGGATTGAACCGTTAGCATAGGGTAACGCACAGGTTACCAGTAATTTATTCGCGACTTGAGACATAGTAACTTTCTTACTTCCATTATTTGAAAAGGGTCTTTGATGTTAACCGATCAAAACCATCGCTGCTAGGGGTATAAAATATTAATTGGAAATTTGTTTGAAAAAGAATTTTTACCTCTTCGTGGCTTTTCCTATCTCGATATAATAACTTTCTTCCTGTTCTCTGTTATGATTAATCTCAGTCAAAGTATATCCGCCCAATTTTCTGTAACTTATTCTAGGATATACATAGTTCAAAAATATAAATAAAGGAGCCGGGATGAACGATAAATCCCCCGAGCAGAACAAACCAGAACTGCTGACTGAACAAGTCTCCAAAGTTTTGGCTTCATTTACACACCCAACACTGCAACGTAATTTGATTTCTATCAAAGCGTTACATCATTGTGCAATGTTGGACAACGTGCTGCATGTCGAATTAGTTATGCCATTCGTTTGGAAAGGGCCGTTTCAAACTTTAATTAGCGAAAAAACTGCTGAATTAAAGCAACAAACAGGGGCTCATGCAGTTGAATGGAAACTGCGCCATGACATCACCACATTAAAACGTGCAAATGATTTGCCGGGTATTAATGGTGTTCGTAATATCTTAGCCGTCAGTTCGGGTAAAGGTGGTGTTGGTAAATCCAGTACTTCTGTGAACTTAGCGCTCGCACTGGCACAAGAAGGGGCGAAAGTGGGGATCCTTGATGCGGATATTTACGGCCCATCAATTCCAAATATGTTAGGCACAACTTTAGAGCGCCCAACCTCCCCAGATGGTCAGCATATGGCGCCAATTATGGCGTATGGTTTGGCGACAAACTCAATCGGTTACTTAGTGACTGATGATAACGCGATGGTCTGGCGTGGGCCAATGGCAAGCAAAGCGTTGATGCAAATGCTGCAAGATACGTTATGGCCAGATTTGGATTATTTAGTCATCGATATGCCACCGGGAACAGGTGATATCCAGCTAACACTTTCTCAAAATATCCCAGTAACCGGTGCTGTTGTGGTGACGACTCCACAAGATATCGCCTTGGTCGATGCCATGAAAGGCATTGTGATGTTTAAGAAAGTCAATGTCCCAGTGCTGGGTGTTGTTGAAAATATGAGCGCACATATTTGCAGTAATTGTGGCCATGTTGAGCCAATTTTCGGTACCGGTGGTGCTGAGAAATTAGCTGAAAAATACCATACTAAATTATTGGGACAGGTGCCTCTGCATATTTCTTTACGTGAAGACCTTGACCGTGGCCAGCCTACTGTTATGCGTGATCCTGAAGGTGAATTTGCAGATATCTACCGTGAAATTGCTTCGGGTATTTCAGCCTTGATGTATTGGGAAGGGGATAAAATCCCAACAGAGATTTCTTTCCGTGCCGTTTAATCGGTTATAGAGAAAAAAGGCTATTTAGTTTATCGCTAGATAGCCTTATTTATTGTTGATACTTTTCTTTACTAAACGTGTTTTTTAACCTTCTATTTTTCTGAATTGTTTGCGGAACATTTCTTTATTGAGTCATGTTCGCGTAGAATAACCACATCTTTTATTTAATCAGTTTTCTTTCTACGGGCAACCCGAAAAGGTGACTATGAAATTTTTAATTTTTATTGTTGTCGTGGTGCTGATCGTTATTTATTTTTATAACCGTATCGTCGCATTGCGAGAAGCTGTTATTTCGAGTGAAACAGAAATTTCAGTTCAATTAGATCGTCGTGGAAAAGTATTTGATAGCTTATTGGCAACAGTTAAAAAATATTTAAGCCATGAAAGCGAGGTGTTCAGTAAAATTACTGAGCTACGGACGCAAGCACAAACGGCGACTGGGGATAAAGCTCGTGAAGCCGAAGATGCGTTATCAAAAATGGTAACAAGTGGGGCAATTAATGTCGCGGTGGAAGCTTATCCTGAGCTAAAATCCGATGCAATTATGGCAAATTTACAAGAAGAAATCGTTTCTTCAGAAAATAAATTGTCATTTGCTAAACGTGGTTATAACCGTTCATTAGAAACTTATAATGCGTATATCGCTTCTATGCCTGCGGCACTCATTGTTGGCATTATTCCTAGCTTAAAAATTTCAAAGGAATATTGGCGTCTTGATGAAGAAACCATTAAGACTGAGGAATCACGTCGAATTAATTTTGATTAAAAGCCTTTAAACCTTTGAAGTGATAAATCATCGGGATGCCTTATGGTGTTCCGATATTTTATGAGTAGTAGATAACAGGTTACATTATGGATTTTAGAAACGTCATTCGTAAAAATAATATTCGCACACGTTTGGTGGTGATGAGCTATATTGTTTTAATGCTAATCATTGGATTACTGGCGGATATTGCAACACATCCAAATGAACAATTGGATTTGGTCGACAATGCGATGATGTTTGTGACACTTCATGAATTACCTATCGCCACTTTCATTGTTTTAGGTTTAACCTTCCTTGGGCTAATTTATATTCATTTTAGAGGCCATAAAATGATGTTAGCTGGGATGAATGCCAGAGAAATCACCCAAGAAAATGCGAATATCCCCCAAGAAAAGCAACTTTTTAATATTATTGAAGAATTAAGTTTAAGTGCCAGCTTAGGCTATATTCCTCGCTTATATATTTTAGAAACGGACGAGCCTAATGCTTTCGCAGCAGGGTGGAATAATCGTAATGCACTTGTGGGGGTGACAAGAGGCTTATTACAGACACTTAATCGGCAAGAGGTTCAAGCCGTTCTTGCTCATGAAGTTGGGCACATTATTCACGGTGATTCAAAATTAACTCTGTACGTGGGGATTTTGGCGAATGTGATTTTAACCGTGACCAATTTATTTAGTCAGATTTTTATTCGAACAGCAGGGCGCAGTCGCAATAATGCGGCGAACAAAGCGCAAATGATCCTATTAGTTCTGAATTTTGTTTTACCGTGGATAACTCAAATTCTCTATTTTTATTTATCGCGTACCCGTGAATATATGGCGGATGCCGCAGCGGTCGATCTCACTTCTGATAACCAAGCGATGATCAGCGCACTGAAAAAAATATCGGGTAAGCACGAAACCCACGAGTATGATAAGGCGAGTACAGGGCAAGCTTACCGTAAGGCCGCTTATATTTTTAATAAGGGCGATTCTGTGTTTTCAACTCACCCTTCGATTGAAAATCGCATTGCGGTATTAGAAGGAAAAAAACAGTTTTAGTGTATAAATGACATTTTGTACGCTTTGATTTACGGCATTTCCTATCTAATGGGTGTTTTTTTAGCGAACTTTGTTGAGGTATGCTGGAACAACACGCCATTACCCCCTATAATTCCGCCAACATAACATTTTGCTGTTGTGTATTTTCATTTCTAATATTTAACCAGGTTATCATTTTATGACTGACATAGCGCATCACTGTACCATTGTAGGTATATCGGGAGCCTCTGCATCTGGCAAAAGCTTAATTGCCAGTACGTTATACCGTGAATTAAGGGAACAGGTTGGTGATCATAATATCGGTGTTATTCCAGAAGATTGTTATTACAAGGACCAAGCCGATGTCCCAATGGAAGAGCGTCTTAAAGTAAATTATGACCATCCTAACTCGATGGACCACAGCTTGCTTTATGAACATCTCAAATCACTAAAAAGTGGCCAAGCAGTAGAAATTCCGCAATACGACTATGTCGCTCATACCCGTAAACAAAAAACCATCACGTTTAAACCTAAAAAAGTTATTATCATTGAAGGTATTTTATTATTAACAGATAAGCGCTTACGTGGTGAAATGGATTTTTCTATTTTTGTCGATACGCCACTTGATATTTGCTTGATGCGCCGTATTAAACGTGATGTAAATGAAAGGGGCAGAACGCTCGACTCCGTTATTGACCAATATAATAAAACGGTTCGCCCAATGTTTTTGCAATTTATTGAGCCATCAAAGCAATATGCCGATATTATAGTACCTCGCGGGGGGAAAAACCGTGTTGCGATTGATATCTTGAAAGCAAAAATTGGCGAATTCTGTCAAGATTAAACCGCGCAGAAATTAAAATAATGAAGGGGGAAACAACCATGCGTCTTTGTGACCGCGATATTATTCAATGGATGGATGATGGTAAATTAGTTATTAGCCCACGCCCACCAGTTGAACGAATCAATGGTGCAACTGCAGATGTTCGTTTAGGAAATCAATTCCGTGTTTTTCGAGGACACACGGCTGCATTTATTGACCTTAGTGGCCCTAAAGATGAGGTTAATGCCGCATTAGATCGCGTCATGAGTGATGAAATTGTGCTTGATGAAGATGAGCCCTTTTTCCTACATCCAGGTGAATTAGCACTTGCAGTGACGCTTGAGTCTGTTACGCTCCCTGATAACCTTGTCGGTTGGCTAGACGGGCGCTCTTCATTAGCGCGGTTAGGTTTGATGGTGCACGTAACAGCACATCGAATTGACCCCGGTTGGCATGGGCAAATCGTGCTAGAATTCTATAATTCAGGTAAATTACCGTTAGCGTTGCGTCCTGGCATGGTGATTGGCGCATTAAGTTTTGAGCCGTTATCTGGTAGTGCTGATCGCCCTTATAATAGCCGACAAGACGCTAAATATAAAAACCAACAAGGTGCTGTTGGTAGCCGTATCAGCGAAGACTGATAACCGGTGAACTTTGCGGAAATTGCGGCGTTTAATGGAGATTAAACAGGTAATTTCCGCCCATTTTCAGGGATAGGTGTGAGTTCATTTTTGTGGCGAGCGCAAGCGGAATTTAAGAGAGGGAAGAATGAAACGTTTTTTGACGACACTGATTATTTTACTCGTGGTAATTGTTGCAGGGTTAACCACACTTGTAATGTTGGTGAACCCGAATGATTTTCGTCATTATATTGTTGAACAGGTAGAGAAAAAAAGCGGTTATCAACTTGAATTCAACGGTGATATGCGTTGGCATGTATGGCCAACTTTAAGCATTATTACTGGCCCTGTTTCCCTTACTGCACCGAATGCCGCTAAACCCATACTAAGTGCAGATAATATGCGCTTAGATGTTGAATTATGGCCACTTATCTCCCATAAGCTTTCTGTTGAGCAAATTGTGATTGATGGTGCTGTTATCCGCAAAACACCGGATAGCGAAATCCAAACTCACCGTAATGCTCCTGTCGCGCCAGGTGGTGTGCCTACATCCCCCCCTTTACCAGAGAAAAATAGCTGGTTATTAGATATAGAAAAAATTAATATTTCTAATAGCTTAGTGATTTGGCAAACATCTAAAGATGAGTTTAACCTACGTAACATTGATTTATCACTGAAGAAAAGTGATAAAAAACAGGTCGCCGTTAAATTCAGTGGAAATCTAAATAAAAACCAACAAGAGTTTGTATTTAATCTGCGTGCAGATATCGATTTATCGGATATTAATCAAAAGATTAGTGGGAAATTAACGCAATTTGATTATAAATTGAGTGGTGTTGATTTGCCTGAAAGTGGAATTGAAGGGCAAATAACAAGTGATTTTCTCTACACCAAAGGGAAAGTAGAAAGTGCAAGTTTAAGCCATTTGGTGATAACGGCTAATGAAAGTGCCCTGTCAGGCGATGCCAGTATTCAATTAGCCGATACTCCAAAAATCATGGTCAATTTAGTGGCCGAGAAATTAGATTTAGATAACTTACTGGGGACTGTGCCTAGCAGTACCCGTATCGAATCAGAGGTGAATAATAACCGTGTTGGTGTTAAACCGGTTATTTCTGGTGCGAATCCTCAACAATATGATTTATCCAGCTTGCAGGCATTTTCCGCCAATATCAATTTAGCCATTAACCAGCTAATCTATCGTGGAATGAAGGTTAGTGACGTAGTTTTTGAGGCACAAAACCAAACACCTCGCTTGACAGTTTCAAAATTACAAGGTAAGGCATTTGATGGTGATTTTTCATTACCTGTGACATTTAATTACAGTTCAACGCCTGCCTATGTTTCAGCAAAACCTGATTTAAAAAATATCGATCTGGCTCCATTATTAAGTGCCTTCAATATGCCACAGAAGTTAAGTGGAGTAATTTCGTTAAATGCTGCGTTATCAGGGGTGGGTTATGATGATTATGCAGTAAAAAATCAATGGCAGGGGCCTGTTAATTTTGAGCTAAGAAATGCAAAATTGCAGGGGTTGAATATTCCGTTATTAATTCAGCAATCCGTTTCCAGAGTAACCAATAAAATTAATGCACCAGTGAATACGGGTAACGTCACTGAGGTTGATTCTTTCACTGTAGCAGGAAAATTAAATAAAGGTAATTTGAATATTTCCTCTATGAATGCAATGTCATCCTTAGTGAATATTAGTGGGCAAGGCCGTATAAATATCCCTAATGAAACCATTGATGTCAATTTAGGGGTTAATATTGCTAACGGCTGGGGCGGTGATTCACGTTTAGTCCAGCAATTGCAAGCGATGACCATTCCACTGCGTATTTATGGTAGTTGGAATAATTTAAAATACCAATTAGATGTGGAAAAACTACTGCGTGATGAGTTACGGACTCAAGCCAAAGAAGCGCTTGGTAATTTTTTAAAGAAAGAAGAAAATAAAGGGCTTAATGATTTATTGAATGCATTGTAACGATATATGTCATCATGGAGCCACCTAAAACAGGTGACTCCACTTAATATTTATGGTTCAAATTTGGATGGGGCTTTGTTCCCCTCCCTTAAATCAGCCGCTTTTTGCATATTATCAAGATGAGCTTGGTTACCTCTACTAACATTAAACTTATTGTTACTTTCTGCCTTACTCATCTTTTCAGTGATTGTTGATAATTTAGTCTCTAGCTTAGTGATTGTTTTTTGCTTTGAACTATTGTGTTTATATGGTGAGGAATCTAGTTTATCCTGATACGATTTAACGGATGCCGTTAGTCTATCTAGCTGTGACTTTAACTCTTTGATAGAATCATTTTGGAAAGGTCCTGATGCTTTGTCACTTAGAATATTACTTAGCTTCGATTTAATGTGACTTAATCCAGTAGTAATATCTTTATTCAGCTTAGTAATCTCTTTTTTATGGACTATTTTTTCTAAAGTTGCCACAGGGCATTTTTGATTATGATTACTAACGCTACTCGTGTTTCCACTTACACCTTTTGATGAGTTATTTATTTTTACATTCTGACTAGTATTATTTGGTTGATTGCTATTGATATACATAATATGACCTTTATTAAAGTTAATTGTATTTTATTGGTCGAATTATTCAGTGTTTCAATGCTATTTTCTTTAATAAAACGCTACTGTTTTTATTGTTAACGGGTAAAGAGATAACATCTGCGGTTTTTAGACAAAAAAATACCGACTCTATAGGCCGGTATTGTAGTAAAGAAATAAAACTAATTAGTCATCTTCAAACTCATAACCATCCCCTTCAGGGGCAGGTGGCGTGATTAACACTTTATTGACTCGGTGGCTATTGACTTCCAGTGGTTGGAAAATACAACCATTGATAGTGACTTGCTCTCCCACTTCAGGAACACGCTGCAAGTGCTCCATTAAAAGGCCTGCAATCGTTTCATATTCACGTTTATCGTCTAATTCCATAGGGATAAACATGATCAGGTCTTCAAGTGGCATAAAGCCGTTGGCAATCCAAGTACCATCATCGAGTTTTTGAATGTCGTGGCGAGAGTCATTTTCTTCATCACCAACGGGTAAATTACCCGCGATGGTTTCCATTACGTCGGTCAATGTCACTATACCTTCGATAGAACCAAACTCGTCCACAACAAAGGCAAAGTGAGTATGCGCCTTACGGAACTGCTCTAACGCTTTTAACAGAGATAGCCCTTCAGGGAATATCAATGGCTGGGTAATCAGTGCTCGTAAGTTTAATGGCTGGCCTTTTAATTGCTGTTTAACCAAATCCATTACATGTACCACCCCAACAGGTTCATCACTAATCGTTTCATCAATGACAACTAAACGTGAGTGTGGGTTTTTCTCCATTAATTGCAGTAAATCCGCAGAAGACTTATTAATGTCAAGGTAATCCACATCATGGCGTGATGTCATGATGCTTTCTACGTTACGTTGTGCCATACCTAACACACGAGCAATCATCAAGCGCTCTTGTGGGTCAAAAACCGATTGATTATCAGCGATAAGGTCAGAAGTGTGCGGGTCTAATTCCCCACGCTCATTATTACCGCTAAGAATACGTAAGACCGCTTCTGCCGTACGTTCACGTAGTGGACGTGAGCCTTTAAGGAACTTACGACGGTTAAATTGGGCAAATTGATTTAGGACTTCAATCATGATAGAGAAGCCAATTGCAGCGTATAAGTAACCTTTCGGTATGGCATAGCCAAACCCTTCGGCAACTAAGCTGAAACCAATCATCAGTAAGAAGCTTAAACACAGTATGACAATGGTTGGGTGCTGGTTAACAAAGCTAGTTAACGGTTTACTTGCCCAAATCATTAATACCATAGCAATGGTTACAGCGGCAATCATTACGCCGATATGGTCAACCATGCCGACAGCGGTGATCACGGAGTCCAGTGAGAATACGGCATCAAGAACAATAATTTGTGCAACAACAGCCCAGAAATTCGATGTCTTTCTTTGAGTATTGGTGTGTTCGTCTTTCCCCTCCAACCGCTCGTTTAGTTCCATTGTGGCTTTAAACAAGAGGAATAGACCACCCACCAACATGATTAAATCTCGAGCACTAAAAGGATGCTCAAAGAGGGTTAATATTGGTTTCGTGAGGGTAATGAGCCATGACAAGCTAAATAGAAGCACAACACGCATAATCAGGGCTAATAAAAGTCCAGTTACACGGGCTCTATCACGCAGCTTTGGCGGGAGCTTATCTGCCAGAATGGCGATGAAAACGAGGTTATCAATACCAAGAACGATTTCTAGAACGATAAGGGTAGCGAGGCCCGCCCAAATCGAAGGATCTGCGATCCATTCCATACAGTTTGTTTTACCTTCTGATATGACGGCTTATACCGACGAATGAATAATGCGGTTTGTTGAATGAAATATCAATAAAAAATCACGCTAATTGGACAATTCTTGACAAAAATGGCCTTGTATACGTCATCGATTGCATCAATAACTACCATGCTGCCCAATCCTAGGTTAATATGTGATCCCGTTAACAGAATGTCAGCACGGTCGAGGCTGACTTGGTCCTAATCAGACAGGAGTTGTTCATGTCAAAGCAGCAGATTGGTGTTGTCGGAATGGCAGTCATGGGGCGTAACCTTGCGCTCAATATTGAAAGCCGCGGTTACTCAGTGTCTATCTTTAACCGTTCTAAAGATAAAACAGACGAAGTGATTGCCGAAAATCCAGGGAAAAAATTAGTTCCCAACTATACAATTGAAGAGTTTGTTGACTCTCTGGAAAAACCTCGCCGCATCTTGTTGATGGTTAAAGCGGGTGAAGCTACGGACAAAACCATTGCCTCGCTGACTCCTCATCTGGACAAAGGGGATATCTTAATTGACGGCGGTAATACCTTATTCACTGATACTATCCGTCGTAATCGTGAATTATCCGAGCAAGGTTTTAATTTCATCGGTACTGGTGTTTCAGGTGGTGAAGAAGGCGCACTGAAAGGCCCTTCAATTATGCCGGGCGGGCAAAAAGAAGCTTATGAATTAGTTGCGCCAATCTTAAAAGAAATCGCAGCACAGGCTGAAGGCGAACCTTGTGTGACCTATATTGGTGCAGATGGTGCGGGCCACTATGTGAAAATGGTTCACAACGGTATTGAATACGGTGATATGCAATTAATCGCAGAAGCCTATTCATTATTAAAAGGTTCTTTGAACCTGAGCAACGAAGAGTTAGCTGGTATCTTTGCTGAGTGGAACAAAGGTGAGCTGAGCAGCTATTTAATTGAAATTACAGCTGATATTTTCAAGAAAAAAGATGAAGATGGTAAATATCTCGTTGATGTGATCCTCGATGAAGCGGCTAATAAAGGTACTGGTAAATGGACTAGCCAGAGTGCGCTGGATTTAGGTATTCCTCTGACTTTAATTACTGAATCTGTATTTGCGCGTTATATTTCTTTCTTAAAAGATCAGCGTGTTGCGGCATCCAAAGTATTAACGGGTCCAACCCTGAAAGCCGTTGAAGGCGATAAAAAAGACTTTATTGAAAAAGTTCGCCGTGCGCTGTATTTAGGTAAAATTGTATCTTATGCACAAGGCTTCCAACAGCTCAAAGCGGCATCGGAAGAATATAACTGGGATTTAAACTACGGTGAAATTGCAAAAATCTTCCGTGCAGGTTGTATTATTCGTGCGCAGTTCCTGCAAAAAATTACTGATGCGTATAACCAAGATGCGAAAATTGCAAACTTACTGCTAGCGCCATATTTCAAGCAAATTGCTGACGAATATCAGCAAGCACTGCGTGATGTTGTCTGCTATGGCGTACAAAATGGTATCCCAACACCGACATTCTCAGCGGCTATCTCTTATTATGATAGCTACCGTTCAGCGGTGTTGCCTGCAAACTTAATCCAAGCCCAGCGTGACTACTTCGGTGCTCACACTTATAAACGTACGGATAAAGACGGTGTTTTCCACACTGAGTGGATGGAATAAAATTCGTTATCATTAATTTTTGATAACACAAAAGGCGCTAGGTTTAGCGCCTTTTTTGACTTTGAAGAGCCGTAAAATATTTAATTTATTATTATAAGTAAATCATTAATTCGACGGTGGCTTTAGCTTTTCTATAATTTATTGCATCTCATATTTTAAAAATTAACTTTATCGAGTCTGGGCATGGTTTATGCGTAATTTTCTTATCTTATTACTTTTATTGGTATTACTTGGTCCATTAGGGATTGATTTATATTTACCAACAATACCTGATATTGCGAAGGATTTAGGAAGCAGTGAGTCGGTGATTCAATCTACAATTGCCTTGTTTATTTTAGTGTTAGGCTTAGGGCAGTTAATTTCAGGCCCATTAGTCGATAGATATGGACGAAAACCTATCGCGATTTTGGGCATGGTGTTGTACATCGTTGGTGCTGGTGTTGCCATTGTAGCAACAACACCCACAGTATTTATTGCCTCGCGTTTATTGCAAGGGGTTGCAGTCTGTTGTACTTCGGTGGTGGCATTTAGCTGTGTACGTGACCGAATGAATGGCACAGAAGCGGCCCGCGCCTTTGGTTTTTTAAATGGAACATTGAATATTGTTCCTGCGTTAGCTCCGCTGCTCGGAGGCCTGTTAGCAGAAGCGTGGGGCTGGCGAGCACCGTTCTGGTTTCTTGCTTTGTATGCGTTAGTCATATTAGTGCTGATTGTTGCCTTTTTACCTGAAACTCGCCCAGCTAATTTGTCAAAAGCAAAAGTTATCCCACTGAAAACCTATTGGCGAATTTTGGGGAATCCTCAATTTATTATTTTTGCCTTAGTGAACGCAGGCACGATGGGTATGGCATTAACATATGTATCACTTGCACCAACTGTACTGATGGGGGATGCCCAGTTAAGCCCGCTCGCGTTTTCTATAGTATTTGGTGTTAATGGTTTTTGGATCATGTTTGCCAGTTATATCGCTAATTATTTTATTCATAAAATAGGGCGGCCAACCTGTTTATTGATTGGTAGTTCAATGATGGCACTTGGCTGCTTAGGATTATTGCTAGGTTTTGTCGTATTGCCGATAGAAATACAAAGCCATTGGTTAGTCTATATGTTGCCTGTCGCTTGTGCTTGTACAGGGCTGGCCTTTATGATGGGAACGGCAACCAGTTATGCTTTAGAACCGTTTGGTAATGAAGCAGGCACTGCATCTGCCTTAGTGGGTTTTGTTCAAATGGCAGGGGGAGCAACTCTCGGACTCTGTGCAATCGGTTTGTCTATCTCACCAAAAATATCATTAGCATTAGTTATGCTGGTTGGTTGTTTGTTTGGATTACTTGCAAGAAAAGCGAGTTTATCTCTTGTTAAATCAGCATAGAGTAGATCGTTTAAAGATTTTATTTTTCATTATGTCGTATATAGTTATCACTAATTAATTTAGTAATTAGTGATAACTTAGATAAAATTATGTAATATCACCATTAATTGTTGTTAGGAGTCTATTCTTCTTTATTTCAATTTCTCTAGAATGGATAATTTTATTATTAATATAAAGATTAGCTTTTATGGGTTTTAAACTTCGCTCAATATTAACATGAAATTTATTCATCATCTCTTCATTTGAACGGAAGTTATGAAGTTGGTACTGGCTTATTGTCCCATCTTCAAAAATAACCTCTAAATATGGCATTTGAGTGTCTATATTTTTATCATGGCTATAAACCATGCCATAAGAACCATATAAAGAAGGGTAGATATAGCTATCAATTACATCTTTAGGGTCATAGAACCCCATTAAGGTCACAACAGGTACTCCTTGTTTATAGGGAACTTTATAGAGGATTGTTTCATTATTATCTTTTCTCTTCCAATTGTAACCATCTGAAATGTAGCAAATTAAATCATTTTTTTTGATTGGTTCAATCTGGTTGTTAATATAAAGCTCACTATCGAAATCTGCGCCTGATTCTATTCTTAAAATAGCATTTTTATTATTTTCATTTGCTAATGGAATGTTGATTTTTGGGGCGTGATAACCATTTCCATTATAAATAATAATATTTTTATTTTTTTTCAATAGTGAATTTAAATCGTTAGTTGTAATATCTGAGCCATTTATTGCAGTAAACTCGACGGTATTGAATTGTGATAGCTCTAAATATGCATCTACCATCTCTTTTGTTTTTGGAACCCATTTTTTATATCCTGTTTTTGATTCTGCACTAAATACATATTTACTTTCTAATCTATTTTGAATTGCAATGAAAGAGTTAGGCGTATAAGCAGTATAAGCGTTGTAACGAGTATCATAAAATTCACCTCCACTCATTGCGTCATGATTTAATTTACCATCTTGATATATATTGGGAATAAAATAGTTATTATCTGAATCCCATAGCCAGGTTGAATTTTTTTTATTTGCAACTGCATGGGAGCCGCCTTCATCTCCCCCATGATAATCACCTAAACCAAAATTGTGACCGAATTCATGGCTAAGCTCATTACTATCTGTCCTATTTAATGTTGCTTTACCTCCACCACCAGACCAGCCGTGGACGACTCTACCATTTTTATACATTCCGACAGAGTTATAGGCAGTTATCTGGGAGGTTGGAACAAAGGAATCAGCATCTGGAGCTGAACTATTTATGCCATAATTTGCGGTGTTAACACCATTAGCATAAAAAGATTTAGTGATCCACTCTCGCATGCTGCCACTATGGCCTCCTCCTTCATCCGGTGCATTATCTGTAAATACTTGGCCATTAGGCATGACCACTTTTAACAAATGGATAGGTTCGTAGCGGGAGACAATTAATTTTTTTACCGGGATCGTTTGATAATATTGGCGATTTAATTCAAATTTATCTAGAAATAGAAGTGTGTCTCTTGGTGGTGTAAGCAACCCTATATCAAAAGTATTAATGAGTAATTCATTTGGTGCACCTACATCAATGTTAGATAATATGCTTTTCTGACCTTGATAATTAAATTCAAGTTTTATTTCTGGATGGATATATTCTTTTGGGATTGTAGTAGACCATGTTTTATCTATATATTCCAAGTTGCTAATGAAATTTTCTTTGTTATTCTGATTAATAGGGATCCATTTTTTATCTAAATCATAGACAAAAAGGACGTTTTCACCTGTTTGTAACTTTATAGTGTTTTTTCCATAATGAATGTAACTGTTATACGATGCATTAGAGCTAAACAGTATTTTCTTATTATGGAATGCATCATTTTTATTTAATGTGAAGTCACGACTCCAATTACCATCACTAGTCAATATTTTTATTGAGTCATTATTCTTTATTAGATTATTTAAATAATTTCTTTTTTTCGAAGCCTCAATGATTAATTCATTTTCATCTAAAGTTATATCAAATTTATTAGGGTATGAGTTGTTGATTTTTGATGTGTTACTAGAATAAATAGGGATGTTTTTCCATTTGCCATTTGAATTACAATGGAATAATAATATACTGTCTTTTTTTAGCTCGAAAACTTTATTTGTAGTGTGGATGAATGTTGACTCTTTAGCTTCTGATGTGAAAATAATTTTCTTAGATGTGAAATTTTTATTCTGTTTTAGTGTGAATTTTTTGATTCTATCATAATCCATTTTCATTATTTTTATGGTGGAGTTTTGTTCTAGAATTTCCTCAAAAAAATCTGCATCTACTTTTTCCCCATCGATATCTGGCAGGTTTCCAATTTCAAAATAAATAATTGGAAGAGTGTTTGAGGTTGCTTTTCTAGGGGGGCTGTAATATTTTATTTGTTTAGCATCATTTTTTGTTAGCCAATGTCCATTTTCATCACATATAAAAAGGGTGGATGATTTTGACGGTAATATAGAAGTGTTATTGCCATAATTAACTTCAATATCGTTATTGTCAGTGTTGTGTAATTTTATAGTTTTACCTTTATATTTGATGCTATTATTTAGAATGAAAGGTGTTTTTATATTGTTATGATTAAGTTTTAAATTTATTTTGTTATTATCTAAAATTGTTTCGTGTAAGTAATTTTGATTTTTGGAAATTTCAATTAATTCACTATTAGATCTCATGACAAGGTCGAAATTTACCGGTGATTTGAAATCACGAGGTAATAAATTAGTTTCTCTTATACTATTATTTGCAATTTTTGGCAGTTTAGATGGCGGGGATAGTGGTTTTTGCATGATTAAATTATGATTTTTATCATAAATATTTAATTGAATTGGATTTTCTTCTGGGATATGAGTATGCGGTTTAAACATAATTAAAGTCTTACGTTCCTTAACTAGTTTTGGCTTACTATCTCCATCTATATGGAGTTTAGATGGAATAATATTAGCTTGGGCGAAAAATACATTTCCTTTTAATTCACCATCTACATCACTAGAGTGCTGGTTGTTATTAAAGTAATGATTGGTTTTCCCATTTTCAAAAAATGAGAGATTACCGAAGGATTTGTTTATTTCTGTTATTAAATGCCAATAATCTAGAATGGAGTTAGACTTATTTATAGTATCTATATAATAATCATTGTTTCCTATTGATAAAATATGGCTTTTTAAACTGTTAATCAGTAATGATGGTGAAGTCGTACTTAAGTTTTTATTTGGCATAAAATATTATCTTATCTATTTGTTGTTTCGTAGAAGCTGGTCAAATTTTTAGTTGATGGTAAGATAAAATATCTTTAAAAAAAAGATGAATTGTTTAATAGTTACTCCTAAATGATACTCTAAGTATTGGAAAGCTCACCATGAGTGAGGAAATTAATATTATTTGAACTAGTGAGGTTAAAATGAATAACTCATTACTAAAAAAGCCAATGATTACTTAGTGTGATGTATTTTGAACGCGGATACATCACCATAGAATGCGTTCTATGGTAAATATAAACGAATTAAAAGGTTTAGTACCATGAATCAAAAGCATTGGTCAAAATACGAGCTCCTTCATGAGGTTGTACAAAATCCCAATATCCATATTAAAGGTAAGCATAGTTATTATAGCGACTGCTGGGATAACGGGTTTGAGCGGTCAGTTGTGCGTTATCTACAAGGTGATGAACAAAGCCGAGATTGGCAGCTAGCATGGAATGTTGACCAACTTTATATCGGTGATTATGTCTGTATTGGTAGCGAAGCTGTGATATTAATGGGAGGGAATCATACTCACCGAATGGATTGGTTTTGCTTATATCCTTTTCTTGAATTTATTGAAGAAGCTTATGTAGGAAAAGGCGACACAGTGATTGGCGACGGAGCCTGGGTTGGCATGCGAGCCTTTATCATGCCCGGAGTTAAAATAGGTGAAGGAGCTGTAATTGCTGCTAATAGTGTAGTGGTCAAAGATGTCGAGCCTTACTCCATTGTGGGAGGGAACCCTGCAAAGCCGATTAACTACCGCTTCTCACACGATGTAATTACTGAACTATTAGCATTGAAAATCTATGATTGGTCGGAGGAAAAATTTACCGCATTAAAGCGGTTTATTTGTGGATCAGATTTTGTGGCATTAAAAAATGCCAGTCAGGAATATGATCAGCGATTGATGAGTTAGTTTTTCTTATTGGGGGTATTCTGTGGAATACCCTTTTTTAATACAAAACTAATTTTCTTCTGTGCGAATAAACTCAACTAAAGTTGGCGCGGCTATTCTTTGATAATCTTCGGTATTTAAAATAATAGAGCGCTCTAATGTACCTGCATTAAAGGCGAGTTCCTCAAAACGTTCAAATAATAGTGGGTCAGCAATTAACTTTAAATTAGGGTGAAAACTAAAAGGCGGAATAGCCCCGAACACACATTGGGTGAGCTCATCGACTTCCTTTGGGCTTGCTAGAGATGCGCGAGTTCCACCAATAGCTATGGCAACCTTACTTAAATCAGCCTGTTTATCAGCAGGTAAAATTGCCAGTACGTGTTGGCGGACCCCATTTCCTTTTACATGGCATACTAGTCCTTTTGCCCCTTGCCCAAGCTGCGTGCCACGTATTTTTGCCACTTCTTCCGATTTCCCGGCTGTGGGATGCTCCATCACACGATATTTTGCATTATTTTTATCAAGTAACTGTGTGAGTTGCATAAAAATAGAATTTTCAGACACTGTTTTTTCCCTTTAAAACCACATCAATAATAAGGAATGATAACAAGTTAATTAAGAGATACAACTGCGAAATATAGCGAGCTAAAATCCATAAATTTGGAAAATGTTATAAATTGCATATCAGATGCGGTTTTTAACTATATTGTTAATCTATTTTTGGGTTTTGTTGTCATATCTTCTGGTGAATTAATTATTATAAATAAAATCAATGGGTTAATTTTTTATTTTTTTATTTTGATTGAGAATACATCTTATTAAGGATTGAGTTTGATCATTTACGCTGCATTTTATTATCGGTAATATAAAATTTTATATAACGAAAAGATAATATGACACGTAAATTTAATTTATATCTCATTATGCCGCTTATTGCAGGGATCGCACCGTCTATTGTTGTAGCACAAGTTTCTGAGCAACTAGCTAAACCTAAGCAAGATAGAATGTTAGTCACCGCAGCGCCAAGTGATGTAACCATGGAAGCACAGGCTGGTGCTGGCTTTTTTACATCGCAAATTGATATTGGTCCATTAGGCAACCGTGAGTGGATTGATACGCCATATTCTACAACCACGATTAGCCGCGAAATGATTAATAACCAACAAGCTAAAAGTTTGAGTGAGTTATTGAAATATGCGCCAAGTACACAGATGCAGGCCCGCGGAGGGATGGATGTAGGGCGCCCACAAAGCCGAGGTATGCAGGGTGGTGTGGTAACGAATAGCCGTCTTGACGATTTGTATATGGTGTCAACGACAGCATTCCCCGTGGAAATGTTGGATAGAGTGGACATTATTAATAGCTTGACGGGAGCATTGTATGGCCCTGCAAGTCCCGCAGGGCAATTTAATTTCACCACAAAACGCCCAGAGGATATTCAGCGTTTTTCTTTAGGTTACCAAAGCCGTAATGCCTATAGTGGGCATGCTGATTTAGGCGGTTATTTTGATGCTGATAAACGTTTTGGGTATCGCCTTAATTTGTTGGATGAAGAGGGAACAGGCAGCCTTAAAGAGAGTACATTACGCCGTAAGTTAGCCTCTGTGGCGCTTGATTGGAATATTCAACCGGGAACACAGCTTCAGTTTAATGCCAGCCACTATAATTTTGTGCAAAAAGGTTATGTGGGTAGTTTTAGTTATGGCTCTGCTATCAAATTACCAAAAGCACCTAACCCACAAGATAAAAATTTAGCATTGCATACCGCAGGAAATGATTTAACCACTGATACCGTTAGTACTCGATTAATTCATGATTTTAATGAGGATTGGGCACTAAAAGCGGCAATTGGTTATCAGCAAGCGGATAGGGCGATGCGTACGGTGACAAGTACCATTCAAGATAACAATGGAACCATTAGCCGCTCATTAAGTGATTCTCCTGCTTCGGGACGTTTTCGTGTGTTGAGTAATTCAGTGGTAATTAATGGTCATGTAGACACAGGCTCTATTGGTCATGATTTATCATTAGCGACGAATGGCTATGTTTGGTCGATTTATAGTGCAAAAGACAAGAGCGTGAGACGTGATTTGGGGCAAACCAATATGCACCGCCCGTCGCCAATGGAAGAGCCATCGGATGGCAAAATTCATACGGGAGGTTCACGTTATAAATCAGCTGAAAATAGCCAACAAAGTATCACTGTCGGTGACACAATCACGTTTGATTCACAATGGTCAGCCATGTTTTATCTCAGCCAAAGTTGGATTGAAAGCCGTAGCTTTGATAAACAAAACCACAAAACCAGCCAGACCAATGACCATGGCCTCAGCCCTCAAGCAGCATTGATGTATAAAATTACCCCTCAGGTGATGACTTATATTAGCTATGCTGATTCGTTAGAAGAGGGGGATACCGCGCCGATGAATCAAAACCTGAAAAATGAAGGGCAGACTTTAGACCCTTATCGTAGCAAACAATATGAATTGGGTATTAAAGCCGATGTAGCAGATTTAAACCTTAGTGCTGCGGTATTCCATTTGGAGCGGCCATTTGCCTACGCGGGGGATGACAACGTGTTCCGCAAACAAGGTGAACAAGTAAACCGAGGGCTAGAGCTCACGGCAACCGGCCATGTTTGGCAAGGGCTAAATGTCTATAGCGGCGTGACTTTCTTAGATCCAAAACTCAAAGATACCAAGTTCACGACAACGCGTGATAAACGTGTTGTTGGTGTGCCGAAAGTTCAAGCCAATATGTTAGTGGAATACAGTTTACCGACAATGCCAGAACTGGTGTACAGCGCTAATGTGCACTATACAGGAAAACGAGCTGCTAATGACACCAATACTAGTTGGGCAGGTAGCTACACAACATTGGATTTAGGAACTCGTTATAGTACAAAAATCAATCAAGTTCCAACGACGGTCAGATTATCCGTCAATAACGTAACGGATGAGCGCTATTGGGCTTCCATTTTTCCATCAGGTATCAATGGAGAAGGGAAAGGGGGAAGTGCTTTTTTAGGTTCAGGCCGTGAAGTTCGCGCAACGGTTACGTTTGATTTCTAATTATAACAATCTAGGAGTATGCCGTTTTACGTTAAGGTGAAACGGCGTGAAAAATATGAGAAAAACCATTTTTCTGCAATCGGTCATTTTACTGTTTGGACTACTAATGAGTAGCGCAATACAGGCGAAGACAGATAACCCCGAATTGCGTATTGCAACACCGTGGCCAGCACAAAATACTATTATTATGATGCTAGGTTACGGTGAGCAAATTGTCGGCACATCGATGATCGCGAAAAAAATTCCATTATTTCGCCAAATGTTACCCAATATTGATGATGTTCCAGTGATCAGTATTAGCAATCAATTAAACCCAGAACAAATCATTTCATTACGTACGGAGTTACTGTTCATTGCTAAAGGAATGGAAGTCCCACAACGTGATTTATTAGAAAATGCAGGGATGAAACTGGTTGAATACCCAGCGAATTCATTAAAATCGTTACAAGAAAGGGTTCAAGCCACAGCAAAAGAGCTGGGCCCTGATGCGCAAAGTAAAGCTATTGAATATCAACGCTATTTTGACCGTAATATCGTATTAGTTAATGAACGACTAAAAGGGCTCACTGATGCAGAAAAACGGACGGTATACCACAGTATGGGGAACGTGTTATTTACGTCTGGCCGCCCATCATTAAATCAAGATTGGATGGATTTAGCAGGGGCAAAAAATGTGGCTGAGACTTGGTTTTCGGATAAAAAAAATAATTCAGGTGAGGTCTTGTTGGAAAGCATTATTACTGCGAACCCTGATGTGATTGTTGCGATGAATAAAGAAGATGCTAATATCATACTCACATCTCCTCAATGGAAAGCAATTAGCGCGGTAAAAAACCAGCAGGTATATGTGAACCCAAAGGGAATGTTTTGGTGGTGCCGAGAAACGTCAGAGGAGGCATTGCAGTTTCTGTGGCTAGCACAAACACTGTACCCAGAGCGCTTTGTGGATATCGATATGCAACAAGAAACGGCTGATTTCTATCTGAAATTCTTTGGTATTTCATTGAGCGATGCGCAAATCGATAATATTTTGCACCCATAAAATAAAACTGCCAGCGAGGCTGGCAGCCTGTTATTTATTGATGACGCTCTTTTAAACGTTTGATTATCGTGCTTAAATCCAGCTCTTGGTCTTGTAGTAAGACTAATAAGTGGTACATCAAATCCGCGGCTTCGTTAGTCAATTCAGCGCGGTCATTAACGGTTGCCGCCAGAGCGGTTTCAACACCTTCTTCACCCACTTTTTGAGCAATACGTTTAGTACCGCTAGCATATAAACGCGCGGTATAGGAGCTTTCAGGAGAGGCAGTTTTGCGTTCTTTTAGTAATGTTTCTAACTCAAATAAAAAGCCCCAGTCACTTTGTGCGGGCGCGAAGCAGCTTTGTGTACCGTTATGGCAAGTTGGGCCATCCGGCAGTGCGAGAGCCAGTAGCGTATCACTGTCACAATCAGGGTAGATATCCACCAAATTTAGAAAATGATTGGAGGTTTCGCCTTTCGTCCACAAACGTTGTTTTGTACGAGAAAAAAAAGTGACTTTACGGCTGTCTAAGGTGACTTGCAATGCTTCTGGGTTCATATACCCAAGCATTAGCACGTCACCTGAAACGGCGTGTTGTACGATAACAGGCATCAGGTTATCGACTTTTTGCCATGCAAGTTGGCTGCATTGTTCTGTGGTTAACATACTCTAATTTGAACTCCGTTTTCGGCTAGGTATTGTTTTAAGTCACCGATATTAATAATTTGTTTATGAAATACAGAAGCGGCTAAAGCACCGTCAACACCTGCGTCAGTGAAGGCATCAAGAAAATGCACTTTTTCACCTGCGCCGCCAGAGGCAATCAAGGGCACTTGGCAGACTTCACGGACTTTTTTGAGTTGTTGTAGATCATACCCTTGGCGTACACCATCTTGGTTCATCATATTTAACACAATTTCACCCGCGCCACGTTGTTGTACTTCTTTTACCCAATCAAGGGTTTTCCACGTGGTTTGTGTGGTACGTTTTTCATCGCCAGTAAATTGGTAAACGAGATATTCACCTGAGCTTTCATCGAACCAAGTGTCAATACCGACAACGATACATTGTACGCCAAAGCGTTCAGCTAAACGGCTGATTAATGTAGGGTCGGATAATGCCGGGGAGTTGATGGAAATTTTATCTGCGCCAAAAGACAGAATTTGCGCGGCATCGTCAACGCTTTTAATCCCACCTGCAACACAAAAAGGAATATCAATCACTTCGGCGACTTTGGCAACCCAGCTTTTGTCTACCACTCGGCCATCAGAAGAGGCGGTAATATCATAAAACACCAGCTCGTCTGCGCCTTCTTGGGCGTAGCGTTGTGCTAATGGAACAATATCACCGATGATTTCGTGATTACGAAATTGGACACCTTTAACCACTTGCCCATCACGGACGTCTAAGCAAGGAATTATGCGTTTTGCCAACATTTGATTGCCTCCGTAACGGTGAATTTACCTTCTAATAGCGCACGACCAACAATCACGCCAGCTGCACCAGATGGCGGAATAGCCGCGATATCATCTAGATCGCCAATTCCCCCTGATGCCTGAAAGGCAATATCAGGGAATTTTTGGCTAATTTCTTGGTATAAATTCACATTAGAACCCGCCAATGTTCCATCTTTGGAAATATCAGTACAAAGGACGTGTTTTAAGCCATAAGGGCGATATATTTCAATGGCTTGCTCTAAAGTTAAATTTGAATTCTCCTGCCAGCCGCTGATGGCAATTTCTTTTACGCCTTTGTCATTAATGCGTACATCTAACGCAAGCACAATGGCTTCCCCACCATAGGTTTCAAACCATGTTTTGACTAGCTCCGGTTTGGTCACTGCCGTTGAGCCGATGACGACACGGGTCGCTCCGGCTTCCAGTAAGGCTTTAACATCTTCTTCGGTACGAATACCACCACCAACTTGTACGGGAACACTCACGCCAGCTAATAATTTTTTGAGCAGTGGAATTTGGCGTTTTTGCGGGTCTTTCGCACCTGTTAAATCCACGAGGTGCAATAGTTTTGCCCCTTCTTTTTCATATTGCTGCAAACGTGGGAGTGGGTCATTGCCATAATCAGTTTGTTTGGCGTAATCCCCTTGGTGCAATCGCACCACAGTGCCATCGATTAAATCTAATGCGGGAATGATCATGGTAATTACATCTCCAAAAAGTTTTGAATCAAACGTGAACCTGCTGCGCCAGAACGTTCTGGATGAAATTGGACACCATAGAAGTTATCGCAATTCACGGCACTGCTAAACGGATTGCCATATTGAGTTTGCGCGATGGTATTGCTGGAAATAGGCATCGAATAACTGTGTACAAAATAGAAATAGGCATTATCAGGGATATCCCTAAACAAGGGGTTTCCTGCTAAGGCTTTGACTTGGTTCCAACCGCTATGTGGAACTGGAAGCCCATTGGCATCCATTTTTTGTACAGGGCTATCAATTAACCCCAGTAGTGGCACTGTAGATTGGCCTTCTTCACTGAAAGAGCCGAGTAGCTGCATGCCTAAACAGATGCCTAACACCGGTTGGGTTAGTGCTTTGATTAACGGAACTAATTCACGTTCAGTGAGCTTTTCCATGGCTGCGCTAGCAGTACCAACCCCCGGCAAAAAGACTTTGTCAGCTTGTAAAATAGTATTGGTATCACGGCTCACCACAGGGTTATAGCCTAGGCGTTTCACCGCATAGGCTACGGAGGCTAAATTTGCACAGCCGGTATCAAGGATGACAACGTTCATTACAGAACCCCTTTCGAGCTAGGTAACGTATCCCCTTCAACACGAATTGCTTGGCGCAATGTGCGGCCGAAAACTTTAAACAAACTTTCGGCTTTGTGGTGATCGTTTTTCCCTTTGGTTTTCAGGTGTAATGTGCAACCCATGGCATAGGAAAGTGAGCTAAAGAAGTGCTCAATCATTTCTGTGCTTAAGTCACCGACGCGTTGGTATTTAAACTCGGCTTTGTATTCAAGGTGCGGGCGACCTGAAATATCCAGTGCACAGCGCGCTTGGCATTCATCCATTGGCAGAACGAAACCAAAACGTGCGATACCGCGTTTATCACCCAGTGCCACTTTCAATGCTTCACCTAGTGCAAGACCGGTGTCTTCAACCGTGTGGTGGTCATCGATAAATAAATCGCCATTCACTTCAATGTTTAACCGGAAACCGCCGTGAGTCGCGATTTGGTCTAACATGTGGTCAAAGAAGCCTACGCCAGTGCTAATTTTGCTGCCGCCTTCTTGGTCCAGCCACACTTCAACTTGGATATTGGTTTCTTTTGTTACACGCTTCACCAGTGCATGGCGGTTGCGTTTGGTTAATTGCTGGGTGATGGCCTCCCAGTCAAGTTCAGCTGGGTTATAACGTAACCCTTTGATACCCATATTTTTAGCTAATTGAATATCTGTTTCACGGTCACCAATCACATAGCTGTTTTCGCTGTCTAACACGTTGCTGTCTAAATAGCGCTCAACTAACTGCAATTTAGGTTTACGGCAAGTGCAGTTATCTTCGGGCTTATGTGGGCAAATTAACACTTCATCAAATTTAACGCCTTGGGACTCAAATACCTGCATCATTAAATTATGAGGGGGTTCGAAATCTGCTGTTGGAAAGCTATCGGTGCCTAAGCCGTCTTGATTGGTTATCATCACTAAACGGTAATTGGCTTTTTGCAGAGCAAGTAAGCTAGGAATAACTGCTTTTTCAAAGGCGAGTTTACTTAAACTATCAACTTGAAAGTCAGTTGGCGGCTCGGTAATTAATGTTCCATCACGGTCGATAAATAAAATTTTCTGGCTCATGAATCATTCCTAATTAGCAAAGTGCTGCAATAGCTTCAATAACACGGGTATTTTCTATTTCTGTCCCAATAGTAATACGCAGGCAATTAATGAGACCGGGTTGTTTACTTTGGTCACGTAAAATAATGCCTTGGTCCCACAGGGCTTTAAAGACTTTATTTCCATCAGTGAAACGCACCAAAATATAGTTGGTTTCACTTGGGTAAACGTGTTCAACCACTGATAAGTCGCGTAGCGCTTCACGAAGTGCAATACGGTTTTCTGTTACCGTTTCTACACGGCTTTTCATCGTCTCGATACCTTGGGGCTCAAGGGCTTGAGCTGCAATCATCGCAACAGGGGTTGATAAAGGATAAGGGGCGATAACCTTTAATAGCACTTCAATCACTTCAGGGGATGCTAAAGTAAAACCACAACGTAAACCTGCTAATGCAAAGGCTTTGGATAAGGTTCTTAAAATTACCAAGTTTGGGTATTGTGCTAACCAGCTTGCCACACTGTATTGTGGGCAGAACTCAATATAGGCTTCATCGACAACGACTAATGCACGGCCTGCAGCCATATCTAGCACTTCGCGTAAATCTTTATTGTCGATGATATTGCCTGTTGGGTTATTCGGGCTGCAAATATAAATCAGTTTGGTATTGGATAGATTTTCACGGATCGCGTTAACGTTTAATGCCCAGTCTGGCAACGCCATGATTTTCTTTTGTTCAACACCAAAGGTTTCTGCACTGACGCTGTACATGCCATAGGTTGGCGGGCAAAACATCACCGCATCTTTCCCCGGCTCACAAAATGCGCGGATTAACAACTCGATGGACTCATCGGCCCCACGGCAAACTAGCACTTGTTCTGGTTTAACTTTGGCATAAGCTGCATAGTTATTGATCACCGCAACTGGTTGGCATTCAGGATAACGGTTAAGGTTGCGTTCACTGAATTGGTAATCAGGTGCAATTGGGTATTCATTGGCATTGAGCCAAACGTCGCCATTTCCCCCTAAACGTCGTGCAGACATATAAGGCGTCATGGTTTTAACATTTTCACGTGCAAGACTGGCGGCATTAAATGGTTGGCTCATGACTTACTCCTGATTTTGTTTTTTTAGTTCGTTAACGCGTAAGGTAACGGCATTTTTGTGAGCGGTGAGTTGCTCTGCTTGGGCTAAGGTTTCGATGGTGTCGGCTAAGCCTAATAAACCTTGCTTCGACAGTTTTTGAACTGTCATTCGCTTCATAAAATCGGCGAGGCCAAGGCTTGAATAGGTTGCGGTATACCCGTAAGTGGGTAATACGTGATTGGTGCCTGATGCATAGTCGCCAGCCGACTCCGGTGACCAGTCGCCAACAAACACCGAGCCCGCGCTAGTAATTGCATCTACTAAATCATCTGCATTGCGAGTTTGCAGTATTAAGTGCTCAGGGCCATAACGGTTACTAATTTCAACGCATTGAGCGATGGAATCAGCGATGATGACACGGCTGGCGCTCAATGCTTCTCGAGCAATTTCTGCACGTGAAAGTTGCGCTAATTGTTTTTCTGTTTCTTCGATCACGCGTTGGGCAAAGTTTTCATCATCAGTTAATAAAATAACTTGTGAATCAGGGCCATGCTCTGCTTGAGATAGCAAATCAGATGCAGTAAATGCTGGGTTTGCACCGTTATCAGCAATGACCAACACTTCGGAAGGCCCTGCAGGCATGTCAATAGCGGCTCCATCATGGCTTTGACTCACTTGGCGTTTTGCTTCAGTGACATAGGCATTACCAGGGCCAAAAATTTTATCAACCGCAGGAATACTTTGGGTACCAAATGCCATTGCAGCAATCGCTTGCGCACCGCCTACTTGGAAAATATCACTGATGCCACACAGTTTCGCTGCATACAAAATTTCATCGGCAATAGGTGGGGGCGAACACAAAATAATTTTGCGACAGCCTGCGATATTCGCAGGGGTTCCCAACATCATGACCGTTGATAACAGGGGAGCAGACCCCCCCGGAATATATAAACCGACCGCATCTATTGGGCGTGTGACTTGTTGGCACACGACGCCTGCCTGTGTTTCTACTGTAATTGGAGTGGGTTTTTGGGCTTCGTGAAAACGACGAATGTTACCAATGGCGGTTTTCATTGCTGTTTTTATTTCATCACCAAGACGAGCCTCTGCCGCGTTAACAGCACTTGCAGGTACACGCACTGTTTCGATTTCAGTTTTATCGAAACGACGGCTCAGTGTCTGGAGGGCAGCATCGCCCTCGTTACGGACTTGGTCAATAATTTGGCTAACCGCAGTACTAATGCTACCAGAAGCCGCTATTGCGGGGCGCATCAATAAAGCGCTTTGTTGCTCTTGGTTACAAGCCGACCAGCGAACAGGTTGGTTAAATCCCATTTTCATGACGGCTTACTCCATCATTTTTTCAATTGGCAGGACAAGAATAGAGCTTGCACCTAAAGCTTTGAGTTTTTCCATGGTTTCCCAGAACAGCGTTTCTGAGCTTACCATGTGCATCGCCACACGGCTTTGTTCGCCTGCTAACGGTAGAATTGTTGGGCGTTCAGCACCCGGCAGCAAGGCAATGATCTCTTCCAGTGTTTCACTTGGCGCGTGCAACATGATGTATTTGGATTCACGTGCTTGGATAACACCTTGGATACGGGTCATCATGCGGTCAATAAGCTGTTGTTTTTCCGGCGACATCTCGCCATCACGTTGAATTAAACAGGCTTTAGAGCGATAAATAACTTCCACTTCTTTTAGACCGTTTGCTTCAAGTGTTGCACCTGTAGAGACGAGGTCACAGATAGCGTCGGAAAGGCCAGCACGCGGGGCAACTTCAACTGAACCATTTAACAAGCATGATTTAAATTGAATGCCTTTTTGGTCGAAATAGCGTTTTAACAAGTGAGGGTAGGAAGTTGCAACGCGTGAGCCATTTAAGCACTCAGCACCAGTATAGTTGAAATCTAATGGGGCAGCGAGAGATAAGCGGCACCCACCGAAATCAAGACGACGCAGGGTTTTATACTGCGGGTTTTCCCCTTGAGCACGGCGGTTTAATAACTCTTCTTCAAGAACGTTTTCACCGATGATCCCTAAGTCAACGACACCGTCCATGACCAGCCCCGGAATATCGTCATCGCGAACGCGGAGTAAATCAATAGGCATATTTTCTGCATAAGCAATCAAACGTTGTTGTTGTAAATTGATTTTGATGCCACAGCGAGAAAGCAATTCTCTTGATTCTTCACTCAGACGGCCTGATTTTTGTATTGCAATACGTAAACGTGATTTATCCAACATGACTTTACCCTTATCCCTTTTAAATTTTTTTGTTTAGTAACTCTTTGTTCAAGAATAAAAAAACCCTCGGAAGATTATCTTCCGAGGGTTCTCTCAATTCGCATTTCAGCCACCGGAAGATTCGTTGAACGTCTTCCAGCACACATCGCCCGAAAGACTAGTCAGGATGATGGTGGTGATGATGGTTGCGTGAAATACGATTCATAATGTCTTCCGTTCTGTTATTTAAGTGAATGACTAAACATTCATTGTGCTAACTAAATACTCATTGGTATTCAACCTATCCGATTTCCCCCTATGAATGCAACCTTTTTTTAAAAAATAACCAATAATAATTAGTTGTTCACTTTTTATAGTGATAAATCTCTCAGAAATTGTATTCGGAAGTTTTATGGTTTTCAGCTACTCTGTGATTAATTTCAGCTGGTTGGTCGATTAAGGAGCCATTGTATGAAAAAAATCACTGTCATCGGATTAGGGTGGGTTGGGTTACCACTCGCCCAAGCCTTATTGTCTCAAGGCATTCATGTGGTTGGAACTAAAACGACACCAGATGGTATTGAAGCCGCTCAAGCGGTTGGAATTGAGTGTTATGCATTGAAATTAACCCCAGAACTTGAATGTGATGACGACGATTTAGTGCAGTTGATGGAACAAAGTGATGCTATCGTTATCTTGCTTCCGCCCTCTAAAATTAATACCGAATACTATGTGATGGCGATTGAAACACTGGTGAATAGCGCAATAGCCTTTCAGGTGCCTAAAGTTATTTTCACGTCATCTACTGCGGTTTATGGGGAACAAAATGGTGAAATGACCGAAGACAGCCTATTGGATGGGGTGACGGATTCGGCTAAAGCCTTGGTGGCGACAGAACAGTGGTTGCATCAGTTACCGAACATATCGGTGGATATTCTGCGATTAGCGGGATTAGTCGGTGAAAAACGCCATGCAGGGCGTTTTTTAGCGGGGAAAACCGGGGTAAAGGGGGCAAACCAGCCTGTGAATATGGTTCATCAAGATGATGTGATTGCTGCCATTTTATTATTGCTCCAGCAACCGCAAGGGGGGCATATTTATAACCTCTGTGCGCCAGTCCACCCAACACGAGCCGAATTTTATACTCATGCAGCACAATCTATCGGGTTAGTTCCGCCTCAGTTTATTGAGGAAGAGAGTGCATTAGTGGGGAAAACCATTAACGGTAATAGAATTTGCCAAGAACTCGGGTTTGAATACCAGTACCCAAACCCAAGTTTGATGAATATGACCCTGTGATTATTTAATCGGGATCATGACAATTTTTTGGAACGCAGGGCGTGTGGTCAGTTGCTGGTACCAGCGTTCCAAATTGTTAAATTCGGGGCGCTGCGTGACAATTTCATGCCAAGGGTAAAATAGTGGTGCGATAGCAATGTCAGCGATACCAAATTTATCACCACTAAAATAGGCTTGGTTAGCTAATGCATTATCAGCAATGGTTAGTAACCGATTGATATTGCTATAAATAATTTTAGCTTGTTCTGGGTCTCTATCCGCTTCTGGGACACGAACAATTTTGTTCATCATCTGTTTAATTTGGTCGAATAAATTAGCACCACTCCAATCCATCCATTTATCTGCGGCAGCTCGTTCTTGTAGGTCTTGTGCGAGCAATAAGTGAGAATGATCAAACTTTTCCGTAAGGTAACGTAAAATCGCATTCGATTCCCACAGCGCAAAGTCATCATCCTGTAGAGTTGGAATTGTGCTGTTTGGATTCATTTTTATATATTCAGGTGTATCTAGCCCACCAAATGGGCCACCCACATCTTTTTGATTGTAAGCGATATTTAATTCTTCTAAGCACCAAAGTACTTTTTTGACATTGGAAGAGTTGACGCGTCCCCAAACAGTTAACATGGCAGTCTCCTAAATTTTGATTTTTTGGCATCGACCATGGTTAAGATAGATTAAATTTACTCAGAGGCAAATGTTTATTTGTTATCAGTGGCCTCAGTGAAATTAAAGTCTTATATTAGGTCTAGTTATCAAATTTTGTCACAGCGATGGGTTCTCGTTTAGTGATGTTGAGTCAATGACAGTAATTTAAATGTGTAGAATTAAGTGAAGGAATAACCGATGAGTAAGAAAATGTTGTCTTTAAAAACCCGCCGAGCTGGTATTGGGTTGAGTCTTTTGGTTGCCGTAAGTACCAGTGCTTATGCGGCGCAGACACCGGTTGCTCCTCAAGTCGATGCAAAAGCGTTTGTTTTGATGGATTATAATAGCGGTAAAATTTTAGCGTCTGGGAATCCAGATGAACGCTTAGATCCCGCAAGTTTAACAAAAATTATGACCAGCTATGTGATTGGGCAAGCGGTGAATGCGGGGAAAATTACCCCACAGGATATGGTTACGGTAGGTGAAGATGCATGGGCAACGGGAAACCCTGTTCTTAAAGGCTCTTCTTTGATGTTTTTAAAGCCAAAAGATCGTGTTTCCGTATTGGATTTAAATAAAGGGATCGTGATCCAGTCAGGGAATGATGCCAGTATTGCTCTTGCCGATTATGTTGCAGGTAGCCAAGACTCATTTGTGAGTTTAATGAATCAATACGTGCAAAAGATTGGTTTAAAGAATACCCATTTTAAAACCGTTCATGGCCTCGATTCAGAGGGGCAATATAGTACTGCACGGGATATGGCATTGTTAACCCAAGCAATGATCCGTGATGTTCCCGATGAATACGCACTGCACAAGGAAAAAGAGTTTACCTTTAATAAAATTCGTCAACCAAACCGTAACCGTCTGTTATGGAACCAAAATTTAAAAGTGGATGGCGTAAAAACTGGGCACACGAGTGGAGCAGGCCATAACCTAGTCGCCTCTGCAACAGAAGGCGATATGCGTTTGATTTCAGTTGTGTTGGGAGCGCCAAGTGACCGTGTGCGTTTTTCTGAAAGCGAAAAATTACTCACTTGGGGTTTCCGTTTCTTTGAAACTGTCACGCCAATTAAGGCAGATGCCACACTGAAAAAGCAGCGTGTCTGGTTTGGTGATACTTCAGAAGTTGATTTAGGTGTTGCCGATGATGTTTCAATTACGATTCCTAAAGGGCAATTGCAAAACTTGAAAGTGGATATTCAACTAACTAACGATTCACTTGAAGCGCCTCTTGCTAAAAACCAAGCGGTAGGAACGATTAACTTTATTCTGAATGATGAAGTCGTCGAACAGCATCCTCTAGTTGCAAAAAGTGCCGTTGAGGAAGCGGGGTTCTTCGGTCGTATTTGGGATTACATCATGAAAACGATTAGTGGCTGGTGGAATGCTATTTTCGGTTAATAATGATTAAATGAAAATGATGTGAACAAAAAATGCCTGCATTAGCAGGCATTTTTATAGAGACGATAGATAAACAAATGCTATTCGCAGTGAGCCAATTTAATCGCTAATCCCCCTTGGGATGTTTCACGATACTTAGCGTTAATATCTTTACCAGTTTCATACATGGTTTCAATGACTTTATCGAGGCAAACACGTGGGTCACTGACACGGCGTAATGCCATGCGTGCTGCATTTACGGCTTTAACGGAAGCAATGGCGTTACGTTCAATACAAGGTACTTGAACTTGCCCTCCAACAGGGTCGCAGGTGAGACCTAAGTTATGCTCCATGGCAATTTCTGCTGCGATACACACTTGCTCAGGGCTACCGCCCATTAATTCGGCGAGCCCCGCAGCGGCCATCGAACAAGCAACACCCACTTCTCCTTGGCAGCCCACTTCGGCGCCGGAAATTGACGCATTCATTTTATATAATGCACCAATGACACCGGAAACTAGAAAATAACGGGTATAGGAATTTTCATTCACAGGGCGAATAAACTTATCATAATAAGCTAATACCGCAGGAATGATGCCACAGGCTCCATTCGTTGGTGCCGTTACAACACGACCACCCGCTGCATTTTCTTCGTTAACGGCAAGCGCATACATATTGATCCAATCAATGACGGCCATTGGGTCCATATTGGTGTTATCCGTTGTCACGAGTTGACGGCGTAATGCGGCTGCTCGGCGCGGTACACGTAATGGTCCGGGTAGTAAACCTTCGGTTGTCACTCCCCGTTCAATGCCGGATTTCATGACATCCCATACGGACGAGAGATATTGCTGAATTTCTTCTTTACTGCGTAACGCTAATTCATTCTGCATCACGAGTGCGGAAAGTGATAATCCTGTGTCTTTACAATGTTTTTGCAGGTCGGCTGCATATTTAAATGGGTAAGGGACTTGAACTGCATTTTCGTCTGACTGGCCAAAATGTTCTTCATCGACAATAAAACCACCGCCGATAGAATAGTAATTTTTGCTGTAAATAGCATCATCACCACTGAATGCCGTAATACTCATTCCATTTTCATGGAGGGGGAGATTGGTTGTATGAAAATTCATTCCCCCTTCAGTAGGGAAATCAACTTCATGTTGCCCTTGTGCAAGGGAGAGCCTTTCAGTTTGCTCAACATTACGCATAAAAGCAGGAATAGCGTCAATATCAATGGTATCCGGTAAGTTACCCGCAAGACCCATAATAATCGCCATATCCGTTGCATGGCCTTTACCCGTTAAAGAGAGCGAACCATATACATCAACTGCAATTCGTGTTGTGCGAGAGAGTAATTTTTGCTGGATAAGGTCGTCAACAAACTGTTTGCCCGCTTTCATTGGGCCGACGGTATGGGAACTAGAAGGGCCGATGCCAATTTTGAAGATATCAAATACACTAATCATATTCAGTGCTTCCTTTTGTAGAAAGTCATTGAAATTAGGTAGCTTCCGTTGTTGGTCGCTACCTAGTGGCTTCAATTAGAAGAATAACTTATATGTTGCCGCAGAGATAGCGACCAGACCCATAATTACGATAAATACATTGCTGATTTTACCTGAGTATTTACGCATTGCTGGTACCTTGCTAATTGCATACATTGGCATTAAGAACAGTAAGATAGCGATAACTGGGCCACCGAGGCTTTCAATAATATCTAGCACACCTGGGTTCAATGTTGCCACTAACCAAGTTGTGACTAACATGAAGATTGCAGTACCGCGGTTTAACTTGCGAACATCAATTGTTTTACCTTTTGCACGGTAAGCACGCTCAACTAGACCATTGAAACCTTCACGAGCACCTAAATAGTGACCAAGGAAGGATTTAATAATTGCAATAAAGGCAATGATTGCAGCTGCATATTTAATGAATGGCTGGTCAAAATAGCCAGACAGGTAGTCAAGAATACTGATATTTTGTGCTTTAGCTTGTGCGAGATCCGCTGAAGATAAGGTAAAGACACAGCTGATCACGAAGAACATAACAGTCAGCACCATCAAAATGTGCGCGGATGCAAGGATCCGTGAGCATTTTTGTTCAGCTGCATCACCGTATTCTTCACGTTTTGCCACAGAGAAAGCAGAAATAATTGGCGAGTGGTTAAATGCGAATACCATCACTGGGATTGTTAGCCAAATGGTGACCCAGATACTTTGCCCACCTGTATTTTTTGTTGCTTCAGTGATTCCTTCCCAAGTTAATGTATTCAGTACATCACCAGACCAATGTGGGATCATATACAGTGAGAATGCAACCAGCACGGCGATAAATGGAAACACTAACATACTCATGACTTTTACGATGTATTTTTCACCGAATGCCACAATCGCCATCACTCCGCCTACAAGGATCAAGGCAAGTAACCAGCGTGGCGGTGCGCCAACGCCCAATAATTCGGTTAAGAATTTATTGACGTTATTGGTGATGGAAACACCATAAACAAGAAGAATAGGGTAAATAGCAAAGAAGTAGAGTAGGGTGATCCAGTTTCCTGCTGTGCGACCAAAATGTTCTTCTACAACTTCAGTGATATCACCATCAGGTTTTGAACCAGAAAGAACGAAGCGTGTTAACCCACGGTGAGCAAAAAATGTCATTGGGAAGGCTAATACCAGCATCAGTAAAACAGGTAATAAACCACTCATACCTGCATTGATTGGCAAAAACAATACCCCAGCACCGATAGCTGTACCATATAAACCCAGCATCCATACTGTGTCAGTTTTGCGCCAAGCACTACTATTTACTGTTTGCGAGGCCGTTTTGTCGATGGAACCAACTTTTGTTGCATCCATAATAGTCTCCGAAAATATAAGTCAAAAAAAATCATTTAGCGTAACTGCAAATGCGTTACGACCTTTTAATCTTTTGGTACGAACAATTACTCAATAACAATTGTTTTCTTTTGCGTAACAATCTGATTGGAAATAAAACTAAAATTGACGGTAAATTGATTTTCAATCAGTTTTGTATTTTTATCATTAAATTTTAACATTGGATTTTGAGTGTGTGAATTTATAGTTTACCAGAATAAAATGCCGTGATCATTATCTCAAAAGAGAAATATCCCCCAAGATTGCGAGATATAATTATATTTTATAAAAATGTTAAATAAATTTGTGTTAAGTTTGTTTTTATTAGCAATTAAATAGTGGGTGAATAAGTTAAGCTTTACTTAAATGTGAGCAGAATTAAATTCTGTTAGAAAAATATTATTATATTAATGATTAAAATTGAGCTGATTAAAATATCATCCATATCAATATAAATATTGAACTGTACTGTAACAATAGTACAAGTTAATTGTTAGGGTTGTGGTGTAAGTTATTGAAAATAAATAAAATATTTTTATTTTTTAGATTGATTTATTGCGTAACTAATTAGTTTAAAAATTGGAGGAAAGATAACTATATATTAATTATTTTACGTTTTTTTTGTGCTTATATTTGCCACTTTTTTTGCAACGAAAAAAATAATTAAAATAGGTAACAAGATATTTGTTAAGTAATTGTTTTAATAATTTTATTGATAACTTCAAAAAAGTTTTAATCATGAGAATGGAAATAAACAGAAACTTTGATTTAGCGCAATTTTTATAATGCTAAACATACTGGCATTAATTAATGCCAGTATCAGACT
>NZ_JAMPPE010000024.1:0-73691 GCF_028480905.1 Providencia sp. PROV156
TGCTGCGCCATATGGGCTGGACTGAAGCGGCTGACCTAATCGTTAAAGGTATGGAAGGCGCAATCGCGGCTAAGACTGTAACTTACGATTTCGAACGTCAGTTAGAAGGTGCTAAATTACTGAAATGTAGCGAATTCGGTGACGCAATCATTAAACACATGTAATTTATTACGTGGTGTGATTAATAACGGGAGCCTAAAAGCTCCCGTTTATTTTTTTGTTCAATTAAAATTTTCCCTAAAACCCCAAAAAAATCCCTCCCCAAAACGGCTCAAAAAATAGGCTATTTAGATCGCGATAATTTGCCATTCTTTACCTCGGTCATCATTATATTTATCAGTCATTTTCTGTGACTTATGGCCAAGAAGTTTCTGAATATTGATACCTTGTTCTCGATAGAGTCTTTCCGATAAAGAACGTTGTTCATGAAATGAAGGTGCGGATCTTTCTGGCCATGTTAAACCACCATGTTCAAGACGCTTATAGACTCTTATAAACGCTTATAAATGTCTATATGACATACAACTGGGGTTGTTAAGTTAGCTTAAACACTTTAATATGATCGCAGCTATCTTAAGCATATTGCTTAATTACCCGTCAAAATGTCATTAATCTAAACTAACAAGGGGGCTATATGAGAACTGAACATACCAGATCTGTACAAACAATTAGCCATGCAACAGAACTTGTTAATACATTTTTTGATGATAATACTGAAAAGTTTTTCTCTGTTCGTCGCCTTAGTATGAGAAAGGATCCGAATAGACAGTTGTTTATTGTTACTATCGAAAATGATAACAAAAGCGATGAATATGAAATTGTTCCTTTTGCTGAGTTATCATATCGCCAAAAAAAGATTAATATAGTCGTTGACCCTAGCACGCAATATCCAGAACTAAATCAAAGCATAACTGATGTGATTGAAAAAATTAAATCTTCAATTCTTGGTTACATGTCAAATTATCAGAAGTTGTCTGTCCATTAATAAGATAGTGAGAATGGAATGGCTCCAAACTTTACCAGTAGTTACTCAAAGGATCTGAATAGAAAGCCAGAATGTGAAAGAGAAGATGAGATAGAGTCTTTCCATTATCTTACTGTTGAGGGCGATTTACTAAAAATCACGGAATACGCTCTTACTGGCAGCGAGTTTCATTATTACTCTAAAATTGTCGCATTAGGTTGTACTACTGAAGGTTTTTATGCAGACCATGCTGAGTTTTTGAGAAGTCACCGATTTTCTGATGAACATATCATTGGTGAGCTGCTTGAGTTAGGAATGCACGCGGAAGAAGATGATACTTTAATTGGGCGTGTTGCTTATAATGACTTCACTTTTTTTGATGGTTCAGCGATAAAGACAGGCAAGCAAATTAGGGGCGTGGCTATTCTTGATGATTATCAGGCTGGTGGCGTAGCTCGTAATGTTTATAAGTGCTTGTTACTGAAACATGAATATATAGTATGTGATAACTTACAAACTATAGGTGGTGGTTCGTTGTGGGTGTCTGGCATGACCAGTATTGGTGAAGTAAGGATCTATGATACCATCCAAAAAAAATTCATTGATGTGCTATCAAAGGCTGGCTGTGGGTACAACGGTATAATCCCGTGGAGTGCAGAAGGCTTATCTCAAGCGGATATCGCTAAATGGGAGCCTAGGAAGTTATCAATGGACTCATGTCACCATATAGTAAACATTATCAGCAAAGATAGAATTTACAATATTGACTAATGTATTAACAGCTAAACCCACTTCGTTGGGTTTTTTATTGCCTAAGTAGAGGGGCCTCACCCAGAGACCTTATTTCTTCGGGCATGGCCATGCACTAATAAATGAATCCACTACCTGATGACTTGCTTGCTTGTTACGAGCTTCAGGTGAATTCTTTAGGTGTTTGGCCGCAACATCCATAGCTTGGTTCAAAGTAACACTACGTGGTGGGCAGAAAAGAATGCCTGAACCAAGGTCAAATGTTCCCGCAATATAGCCCGAGTACATACCCGATTTAACAACATCGTTAGCATCTAACAGAGTGTCATTCATTAGACGCTCCCTTGCTTGACTATATTCATGCACAGAATTCCCATCCCAAAGGTAATTTTGAGCAAAAAGTGGCATAGGGATTAGTAGGAGAAGTAAAAGTTTTTTCATTAGAAGTCTCAGAGAATAATTAATATTTTAGTGTTTTGGTAGGGCGCAAAATATCATATTTTCTTATACTTTAAAAATGACAAGTCTAGCTGCCTAATTCAGCGGTTTTTATTGCCTGAACTCTGCATCTATCCTAGAATTTACGTACTTAACTTAAATATGGTGATGTATGAAAAAGGGATTGGTGGTATTGCTTTTAGGTCTAGCTTCGTTTAGCTCATTTGTCAGCATTGCGAGTGTTGGCGCTAATGAACGGCCTGAAATTACAGAAGATGATATAGTGCCAGATATGGCGGCAAGTATTAATCGACAGAAAGCACTTCTATGTGGTGCGTTTGAAAAACATTGCAACATACGTACTTGTAAGCGTTTAGTTGATAACATGGTTGCTTTGGCTTATTCCCAAGGCGAAGCTAGCATGGGCTGTAAGTTAAAAGCAGATGACCCGAAGTATAAGGAAATACCAAATATTGAAGAATACTGCGATAAAGCTAAGAGTCTAATTAGCAACCTAAGCCCTAATGATTAACCTGCTTCGGCAGTTTTTTTGTTATGAGCATCGATTAAGGATATATCCAAGACTCGGGTTTATCATAAATACCACATTCATCATCCATTACTTTAGCATGTAGTTTTTTAGCGATTTCTAGCATTTTTATATAGAGGGCAGTATCAGGCCATTTGGTATAAATCCTACCTTCGTACCAGTCAAGCCAAGGTTCTTCGTAGGTGCTATTACCGAACCATAAAGCGTTAAACTCACCGTTAATAGCATTTATTTTTAGCTCTGGGTCTTGTTCAACAAGAGCTAGCCACTCATCGCTACTGATTGGACTGCTTTCACTATCAAACCAGCATTCAGCGCGAGTAATATGAAATTCTACACCCATACAGTCATCCTTATTAAATTAGTGAAAATAAAATATCATTTAAATGCATAATCTGAAAGTGTGCTTTGCTTCAATTCGTACTCCCGCTAAGCTAACATTACTGAAACTAACAGGTGGGATGGATAGATGAAAGGATACGTAGCAGCTAGCTTGCTAATGATGATGTGCTTTGGTTCTAGTGCTGAAAGTAACAAAGATACTGCTCCATTCGGGTTTAAATGGCAAGCATCGGTAGATGAGGTCAAAGAAAGTATTTCTGGCAATTACATCATTGTTAGTGAGGAAGTTAGTTGTCCAATAAGCCAGTTAAGACTAATTAAGGCTGATGAAGAATACACAGGCAGTTGGGTGTATGAATTAGGGTTCTTTACTCCAAGATCAGGCGATAAGTTCATAGGATTGAACGAGGTTAGCTATAGCAAATCATCAAAAGATAAAAAAACTATTGATGAGGATTTTAAAAATGTACGGGCTGAGCTCACAAGGCGCTATAAAGAAAAAGACAACGAGAACAACACATCAGATGAAATGTCATTCACCTATAATAGTCCTTATGTGACTGGTTTACTTGCATACGAGGATGGCTATGCAGGTTGGCAGGTAACCGCGATTGTACTAAACACACCGACTTTAGATAGAAAAGAGTGGGCCGAGGTGTACGATAAAGCAAAATCTGAGTGCTTTAAGCAGTAAGATAAATAGTTAGTGTTAATTTCTGTCTAGCCCGTCCTTGGGCTAATTTCATTGCATTACCCAGCGATCATTGACCCAACTGGCAGGGCTGTCTTCAATATTTACAACCCAATCAGTTGAAGGTAGCAACGAAGTTAACTGTGAAAGTGCGTCAAGCCAATACTCAATTGATTCCATCAGTATACCCCAGCAGTGATACCAGGGATATTATCAATGCAGCAATGCGTGGGTTAAATACTATTTGGCGTGACGGTTACCGGTATTATAAAGCAGGCATCATACTATCTGATTTTACTGATTCAGATGTTACTCAGTTTGATATGTTTTCAACACAAAAGCCATTTCGTAATAGCGATGAGCTAATGAAAACATTAGACTCCATTAATAAGAGCGGGCAGGGTAAAGTGTGGTTTGCTAGTAAGGGCGGCGATAGCGGATACAAAATGAAAAGAGAAATGTTATCGCCTGCTTACACAACAAATTTTGATGAATTGCCAGTGGTTAAAAGCTAAGAAATGGGCTGAGCGTTTTAAATGTATTACTGAATAAATAAAAGAAAGCAGGGAGAAGAGCTGTGAAACACAAACAATATGGACTTTGCTTTTTGGCCTGACACAACTGGGACACAGAGCCAAATTGAATATAATTTTCTGCTCTGCCTTAACAACAGACATAGCTTGTATCCTTTGTAATCCAGTTTATAGGGAGCAGAACAATACATTTGTTCAATGCAAAGAAGAAGCCCCGGTATTTCCAAAAAATACCGGGAGTCTGTTGTTACCTGGCGATGAGCGCAAACACACCCCAGCCAATGTATTCCCGCGTGTAAGTCACGTGACGTTTCGGCGAGACCGTTAGCTCGGCCCTGACTTCTGCGGCGAAGTCGTCGTCAGGGTTAGCTTCCAACCAGCGGCGCATGGTCAGCCATTTCGCGGCCTCATACCGGTCCCAGCCTTCTTGGTCTGCCAGTACCATTTCCACCACGTCATAGCCGAGGCCGTCGAAAGCGCGGATAAGTTCAGGTAACGTCAGGAAATCAGCTATTGCGTTAACGCCACAGGCCTGAGCTATCTCTTCCGCTGCTGGTAGCTGACGCCAGTAGGGTTCGCCGATAAGCATGAATCCGCCCGGCTTCAAGCTCTGAGCCAGCAGCCCGACGGTCCCAGCAAACCCACCAGCAATCCATGTCGCCCCGATGCAGGCGACAACGTCGAATTTCTCCTCTGCAACATACCCAGTGGCGTCGTTATGTATGAACTGAACCCGGCTGCTGACGCCGAGTTCTTCCGCGCGGCGTTTAGCCTGTTCGCTGAACAACTGGCTCATGTCGATACCGACACCGGTAATGGCGTGATCCCGGGCCCAGGTACAAAGCATTTCCCCCGAGCCACTGCCGAGGTCAAGAATGCGAGTATCCGGCTTCATGCGTAGTACACGGCCCAGCGTGGCGTACTTCTCTTCGGTGAACGGGTTGTGGATGCGATGTTCGCTTTCACTTATGGTAAAAATACGTGGGATATCCAATGCTGAATTCCTTTTATTGTGTTGAGTATTAAGAGGAAGTTCCTCTAAGTTTTTTGGCTTTTTCAGCCAGCAGAGCAAATAGCTTCCCTTCAAATGTCTCGCTGACTGGCCAGTCGTGGCTTTCAGGAGGAGGAAGCAGGGTAAATCCGACATTATCGAGCAGGCTGAAGTACTCGTCATTGCGCAAGGCCGTCATCTGGCTGCCGAAACGGGTGGTATGACCGTTTGCTTCAGTTATTCCCTGACGTTTAACTTCTTCGAAAGTATGGACTTCAGTGAGCAGGCGGCCACCAGGCTCCAGCCGTAGTGCTCAGCGCTGATGATGGCGCACGCATCCGCTGTGCTGAACACATTCCGTTCCCCAAACGTCATCATGATGAAATCGAGCGACCTATAAGGGTATTGATATCCATTATGCTCTCCTTAGCGGTTATCAAGCTGTGCACGAACATTATTCAGCCCGGTGGTGTTGATGCGGTACGGCTGACCGTTGACGGACTTGATAAGCTTTTTGGCTTTGAGTTTTTTGAAAGTGGAGAGGGTGCAGTCGGTGAGCAACAGCCCTTCACGGGTGTAGCATTCAACGGCGGTGATGCGACCAGACGCATCGCGGACGTGCGCGATACGACCACCTTTAGCGAGAACGTGTAAGGTACGTTGTTCCTGACGGGATAAATTCATACTGGAAAACCTGTTTAATCATCATGTGCAAAATTCGCAAACACACTGCGGTGTTCGCATTCGATTTCGGCGCATTGATAATCAGTTCGGCCTGAAAAGGTCGATAAACTGATTATCGGATGATTACATTCTCCAGCATCAAAGCCTCGGGTTGAGTTGAAAGGTATTTACAGAGTTAATGCTAACACATAATTTAAATATGGGTATGTACAGTACAATAAAGTGTGATTTACTTCATCAAATTCCTTTTTTAACTTTGGCATGCTCCCCCGTTCATTCACATAGAATGCTGTTAGCAATGTCTGTTCCTCGAACAGAGCAGCACCATGAGTTCTGTTTATGGTTAGTTTAGTGCCAGAAGATGAATCCTAAGTTTTACTCAACTTAATGGCTTAGTTTCAAGTCTAAGAATAAAGAAAATTATGGGAGGAAGGTTAAAAGGCTAGCAGGAGCAAGCCTTCTAACGCGGGAGATATTGTTTAATTTCTCAGATAAACATTTAAAAATACGTTTATATGTATATTAAATATTTTAGATATGATTATTAGATGATCTGCATAAATTGAAGTATTTCCACTTTCATATTCGTTATAATGGCTGTCTGTAATATTTAGACTATCTGCCATTTCATGAGTTGATATTTTTTTATTTACTCTAATGTTTCTTATATATTCACCAAGGTTCTTATTTCTTTGTGTGGTTTTTTTCATTATTATCTTTCTATCTATTATATTGGTGTTAGCGCAGTATTTTATTTAAATTTATTTACAGATAAAGGTATTGATTTCTACGTGGCAATGAATTTGAATATAAACGCAATCCTAAATTAATAATTTCGCCATCACTCTCTAATTCTTTTAATAAAGAAACAAAGAAGGATTCGACACTAATATTTAATTTTATTAAAAATAGTAAAATTAGGCTGAATGATATAGTATTAATACCATTTTCGTAGCGTGAAACCTGCTGTTGGCTGACATGAAGTAATTTGCTTATGTCTTCTCCTGTCAGGTCATTTTCAATGCGTTTTTGTCGTAAATAATTTCCAATTAAGATGTTTACTTTGCTATTTAAAATAGCACGATCCATATTAACCTCTATAGTGAGTAAGAATTTTCTGAGATAAAAATTAGTCAAATAATAATATTAAGTACAATCGTTTATAACGCTTGATGGAATATTTTTCATCGGTATAAACGATTGATACGAAAAAATCAATCGTTTGATTTTATTTTTGTTTAGGCTTAATTTCATGATAAATAACAATTAATTTGATATTTCTTGTTTTTAAAATATTACAAGACAAATGAAGTGGCAATTGCGAATACACGCAATAAGAGTATTTGCGGTTTCATTTTTTATGGTATCTTGAATATTAACTTCAATGATTAAATTATGCTTATTGTTTAGTATTTTATTTATTTTGTATTTACATTCGATTTTTCTTATTTAATTTATACATATAATAATATTATTATTTACAACGCTGTATCATTTTTGAAATAAAATATTATCAATTGAAATATTTTGTTACAATATAACTGGTTTAATAGTGATAAAACAATCTAGAAAATTTTCTTATGTGTTGATTTTATCGTAAATAATAATGTGCTTATATTAAATCTAGCCGCAATTATTTAGAGTATCGGCAGTGATTTTATATACTTGAGGAGATTAACTATGGAGGTTAAATTTTCACTTTATGTTTCATTATGAAACTATTTTTTGAGGGATACAATGGTGGAATTCATACAGCTATACTGTTTTTTAGTGATATATAACGTATAACTATATGCAGATACTGTGTAACCCGAAGTCACGCTTTTTGAAAAAAAAGGTAGTGAACTAGAAGAAATGCAATAGTGAGGATGGCTGATATGGCTGAAGCTCATTAATGAACTGGAGTGATAACATGAACCGAAGTGAATTGGTTGATTATATTCAGCATAATTATGGCGTGGATCCTGAGACCCCTTGGGGGAAGTTCCCTGAGTATATTGTTTTTAGGAGAAGAAATAACGCAAAATGGTTTGCAGTTATTATGCGCATTTCATCAAATAAATTAGATACAAATAAAAATGAAGAGATGGTTAATATCGTCAACCTTAAAGCTCCCCCTGAACTCATTGGCTCATTGCGGTTAAAAGACGATATTTATCCGGCATATCATATGAATAAAGAGCATTGGATTACGATAAAGCTGCCAGGGAGCCTTACCGATAGTGAACTCAAAGAGTTAGTCGAAGATAGTTATAAGTTAACAGCATAACAGTTTATTATATTGCACCCCATCCTTAGGGAAAGTTTCTATACTAGCTAGTTAAGTTTTTTAGCAATGATAAATAATCGAGGAAATGGCATTAAAACATAGCCATTATCTTGTTTTGGGTAAGTTTCTGTTAATAATTCATGATAACGTGCGAGAAATTGCTCTTTTTGCTTTTTATTTAAGTTTTCAAGGTAAGGCCTCAACCCTGTTGCTCTTAACCAATCAATGATTGAATCAATAGATGGCATGACGTGGTAATAAGTTGTTTGCCATATATCAACAGAGCAGGTAGCTGCTGAAAGCAAATCATAATATTCAGTTATTGATAAAAGTGCTGTTCTATATATCGCAGAAATGGATTGCTCATTGGCTACTTTGCGCATTAAAGCATGTGTGGGTTCATTCCAATTATTTGGCATCTGAATGGCTAAAATACCGCCACTTTGTAGTTGGTTAACTAGGTGAGGAAATAATACCTTGTGATCAGGTAACCATTGTAAGGATGCATTGGCAAATATAAGGTCCTGCTTGGTTTCAGGAACCCAGGTTGTGATGTTCGCTTCTGTAAACTGGCAATCAGGAAGATTCTTTCTCGCTTCAACTAACATAGCGGGAGAATTATCAACTCCCATTATTCTTGCTAATGGATACATTTCACGAAGTATCTGAGTTGAATTACCGGGCCCACAACCTAAATCAGTTAAATTACATGCGTTAGAGACATGAATATGACTGAGTAAGTCGTATGATGGACGAGTTCTTTCCCGCTTAAATTGTAGGTACAAGTCTGGGTTCCAATCTTGCATGTGTGAGCCTCATTGTATTATTAGATAATTAAATCATAACCTATGGCTGAGCATATTGTATTTCTGGCTAAATATGAATTATTTGCGTACCCATCAGAACAGCTTGACCACCAACTTCTACCTGAATAATATTTTTTGTTTGCGAGTTAATTGTTACTTGAATTAATGACGGGCATCCCATTGCTCGACCTTGTTCAAACAGAAAATGAGTTTCATTTGGTAAAACATAATTGACCAAATAGCAGCCAAGGGCTCCGCTAGCACTGCCTGTTGCTGATTCTTCATTTATTCCGTAGAGCGGTGCGAAATTTCGACAATGTGCTGTGGTCGAAGAGTTATGGTTTAGCTCAAATACATGAAAACCGATAGCTTTGAATTCACGACTTAGCCTTGCTATTGCCTCATAATTAGGCTGTAGCAAATCTAAATGACCAGTTTTAACTGGAATAATAATGTCGGGTAACCCTGTTGAAACTATCATGATAGGTAAGCCTGTTTCAGCAATAACTTCGTTAGTTATGCCAAGGGCTGTTGCTACTTCATTGATACTGGGCCCATTGCGTAAGGTTGGTAGTGTTTGCTCCATAACGATGTTATTTGGGCTAACAGACACGCTCAGGATACCTGCTTTGGTTTTTTGAGTGTAAAGCCCATCAGGAAGTTGCTTAAGTGAAGCTAAAGTAGAAAACACAGCTAATGTGGCATGACCACAAAAATCAACTTCACCTTCAGCAGTATAGAAATCTACTATAAAATCAGTTTCTTCGCCGTTATAGACAAATGCAGTTTCTGAAAAACCGACCTGCCGCGCAATAGCAATTTTTTGTGAAGTGCTGAGTTTTGGCGGGTTGAGGACAACACCTGCCGGGTTACCACCAGAATTATTTTGTGTGAAAGAATTGACAAGGTATACCAGGATAGCTTGCTCAACTGAATCGGTATTTTTATTTTGCATGGGGATCTTATTGATTGGTTAAAATTTAACAAGAAGTATAGACAATATATTAGCATTAACTCATTGTATAATAGAATAAATATAAAAAATCTATTGAGATAACATGATAGCGATGCAGAACTCAATATTATAAAGAGTTAAGTTGAAGTTGATTGAATATTTGATATAAGTTAGGTGATTTATTTTGATGCAGGTGAAAATAATTGAAATATATGCTGCATAAAATTATGCGGAAGAAATATACAAAACTCTTCAATACCTAGATGAATAGTAAAAAATTTTATTTATATGGCAATAAAACTTATTATTACCTAAGCTAGGTAATAAGTCTCAACCATTAGAGCAATGTTCAAAGCTATGTTTAAGTTGTTTAATAGCATATTTTTCTATGTCTCTTAAACTCATATTCATGGTATCCAATCCTTTGATATCCATTTTAAGTGTATGAGTGGAGTTGTCGTCACCGATCAAAGTTATATGCAAGCCTGTAACTTTTGTATTTTCTTCTAATATATTTACTTGAGTTAGATTAAATCGCATAAAAGTACCTTTTATGTAAATTATAATTATTAATTAATTTACTCTAATTGCATGTTTATTTCCTTTACAAATAGTTAAAAATTGTAACTGTCATTGTTCTTAAAATTATCATAATAAATATATAAATTTCTCACGATTTATTACTTAAGTTTAAGTTATGGAGACGTGATCACCTATAGTATCCATGATAGATGCCTATTCCGTTGAATAATCGTCCGATTTATCCAATAAGATCTAGTGGGTAGCAAAATGAGGAAAATATCACAGGTTATTGAAGGGCGTTGTTTCTAAGGTATGCCATCATTTAGCAAAAAAAGCCCCTGCAAGCAGGGGTATCTAATGGAAATGTATATTTATAGTTATTGTTATAAGGTGCCTGTTGTTTAGATAGGCTATCAGATAATACCAGTGATTAAGGATTAATCCAAATCAGAGTAAGCATAAAATTAAAATAAATGTTTTACAGGGGGGGCTTGCGTTTGAAATTACTAAGCAACTAATTGTTTTTTAATATTAATTTCTTTTTTTAGAACCTAATTCCAAGTGAGTGTAACTACATGATATCTAATGCTTATGATTAACTTATTGAGAATAATACATAAATCAAACTAAAGTTGGCGAGATGAATGTAAGGTTTTGACTGAATACAAAAACATAATAAGAGTAAAAACGAGTATTATTTTATAGATTATCTCACGGACAAATGGGAAATTATTGAAGTATAGTATAGGAACATAATTAAAAAGATAATTAAATCGGTTTTGACTTGAAATATAAAATATTACTCCCATAACAGTTATAAATAATCTTTTTAATGTAAGGGATAAAAGATGACTAATGCACAGTGGGTAATACAAGCATTAAATGCGGTATTGGGTGAGAATATTGGTTCATTGCCTGTGGCTAAACAGTATTTTTCGGATAAATATATTCAAGTTGTTGATGGAAAACAAATTGATTTTAATGAATTTATTGCACATTTGCAGGTATTGAAAGAAGCCACTGAGTCGATTGTTATTACTATTAAATCTATCGCAGAGGGGGATGGATGTGTTCATACTCAACATCTGGCAAAAGCCACTAAAAAAGATGGTTCAGTAAGTGAATTTGAGGTATTTGCTTGTTTTCAAATAGAAGATGGAAAAATTACCCGTTGCGAAGAATTAACAAGAATGGTTAAAGGTAATAATACTGATGAAGATTTAGGCTCAAGAACCTAAATCTTTATTGCTTGTACAATACTGAATACTACTATTGTGGGTAAAACCTATATTAAAACAAGGTTTTACCTTACTTCTATTCTATCTTATATTAACTTGGGTAAATTAACTGTAATCCAGTACCAACTTCTTGTACTGGTGCATATTTTGCCAAATGTATTTTTGCGTGGAGATCTGTACAGTGGCATGGATGTATAAATTTTATATCCTGCTGGCTAAAGTAATCACCTGTTTTTCCCAAAATTTCTTTTGATGCTTGTTGTAAATGAAACCCACCTATGACAGTGACAATATTATTTATGCCAGTTACATGCTTTGCATATTCAGTGATATTGCAAATTCCAGAATGAGAGCAACCCGTTATTACAATTAGGCCTTCAGACGTTTTAATTGCAAGTGCTGAGTCATCAAACACATAGTCATCAACGATATTATGATTGAAGTCGAGTGTAGTACCAATTGGCTCTTTTCCCTCAAAACTATTGAGTCTAGGAATTTGGCCTAAAAAAATTATATTTTCAGAAAGATAGTATGGTTTTGTCGCTTCTATACAATGAAAATAAGAAGCTAAAATGTCTTTAGATGTATTTGTCCCGATGACTTTAGATTGAAATTTTTTGGGAATTAGCGCATCCGGATGGTATATCAGGTGTTTAGTTTCAGGTGCTTCAATGTTACGGCGGTCAAAGTGTTGAATTAGGTGACCTAAGCCCCATGTATGATCATTGTGGCCGTGAGAAAGCACCAGGTCAGTAATATCGGCAAGATCAATATGTAAAATATTCGCATTATCAATAAATATATCTGAATAACCTGTATCGAATAATATTTTTTTATCATCAGCTTCGATATAGTAGCAAACACCGGGTTCACCACAAAAATAGCTATCAATCAGGGTATTATTATCTACAAGAACAGTAATTTTTATTGTCATCATGAGCTCATGTTTAATAGAAGTAATCGTAATCTGTTGTATCAGATAAACAGTAACAAATTACTAAATGGCAATAAAATATAATTATAAAAATTGAGGAAATGAGAGGAGTACGAGAAAATTATAAAAAAGGTCGGAGGCGACTATCGACAGCCAACCTCCTAAATAAATTGCGATATAAGCTTATACATTGCTAGGCAAATTTTTTTACTTCTTCACTTCTTGTTGAATTTCATCATCTGTTTCATGGGGATTGTTTGGCTCTGTATGAAAAATAGACATAATATCTTCTAATAGATCTGATTGAGCTTCTAAAGCTTTTAAGGATGATTGCAACTCACGAGTCATAGCTGCATTTGCTTGAGTGGTGTTATCTAATTCATTGATTGCTAGATGTATTTGACTTACCCCATGGGTTTGTTCATTTGAGGCAAGCGCAACACTTTGGATCATTTCATTGATATTAGATGTGTCTTGTGCAATTGAAACGATATTGTCATTTGCATCCGCTGCTAATTGGAAACAGTGGTTAATCTTATCATTTGAATTATTAATCAATAGCTTGATTTCTTTGGATGCTTGAGTACAACTAATTGATAATTCGCGCACTTCATTTGCGACGACCGCAAACCCTTTGCCATGTTCACCCACTCTGGCAGCTTCTACAGCGGCATTCAATGCTAATAAATTAGTTTGAAAAGCAATATTATCAATGGTTGAAGTGATTTTACTGATTTCTTTTGAAAAATCGACGATATCATCCATGTTTTCTACAACATCAGAAATAAGTTCATTGCTTTTTTCAATGGTTACACTTGTCTCTGACATCAATTGGCACGATTGGTTGGTGTGAGCTGTATTTAATTTAAACGATGAATCGAGTTCTTCGACACTGGCTGCGGTTTCGACAATTGCCGCGGCTTGTTGATCTGCTCGAATAGAGAGGTCGTGATTCATCTGGGTGATATCTCCGAGCTCAACTTTTATATGATGAGTGTTGTCATAGATATTTTTAACGATATCAATCAGCTTACTTTGCATATTAGATACATGCTGTTTAAGTAATTTAATTTCATATAAACCTTTGTTATCAAAGGTATGATATAGAACGCCATGGCTAACTTTCTCAATACCATCAATAACTTGGTTTAGTGGGCGAATAAAGAAAAGCTGTAGAATAAATCGAATAAATAGAGTCACGAGGATAACGATTGAGATAGTAACGATTAAGCCAATCAAACTTTGCTTATACAATTGCTCACTTGCAAGAGCAATATCATGATAATTACTATTTAACTGTTGATGATAATTAACGTAGTTTTTCTCAAATGTATCTTGAAACCCTTGAGTAGGTTGGTTTAAAAAGTCATATGTTTTTCCTTGAACTAAAAATACAGAAAGTTCATTCAATGCAGCATATAACTCTTTATATGATTTTTCTAGTTCAGCAAATTCATCACCGTTTTTATAAATTGAGGTGGATGTGAATGCATCCCAATAGTTTCCTGTTTCTGTTATTTTTTTATGATAAAACTCGATGAGGCTATCTATGTCAGTGTTTGATGTTTTCATCTTATTGATAACCAATAAATGACGAGAGCTAGCGCGATTCAATGTGTTTCGTGCTTGTAATAAAGATTGCCACGTATTATTCAGTTGTGTTTGTTCATTATAAATAGTGTCGAGTTTGGATAATGTCTCTTGATATTGCTTTAAAGAACTAAAGAAAAACCAACAGGTTGAAAGAAGAAGGACGATAAGCAGGCCTGAAATAAACCAGACTAGAGTTGTCGTTTTAAAACCAGAAAAAGAGAATTTAGCTGAACTAAAATTAATTTTTTTTAAATTACCAGACATCATTGATTATTTCCTTTCATACCATCGAGTAGTATGTTTGCACGCATACTAAGTACGACTTCTAAACATAACGTGATTAACCATGAGCAAATCGAAGTTGTCCAATAGCTAAAAAGTTATATGTAGTCACGCGGAAGCATCAGGCGTAGGGACTAAATGAATGTATCGGCACTAACTCTGGATACTTTATATCCAACAATTTGACTTAGCTCATAAAATTGAAAGTAATTAAGGGGTTTTACTGATCGAGAGAGAATGGGAGGAAATAATTGTTGTACATTGCTACTTAGAATACAGTTAATTTACGAATTATTTGTGATAATAATAGTCAACCTTTAAAACTTTGGCTTTGAGTGCGGTATGCTTTCTTTATTCTTTAAATGCCTTTTAGGCGCTTTAGCTGTATTGATTATTGCACTATTTTCGCGTAGTAAAATTTACTATATTGCAGGTTTAGTTCCATTATTTCCTACATTTGCATTAATTGCACATGTTATCGTTGTACAAGAACAAGGCACAGAAGCACTAAGAAAAACGGCATTGTTTGGGCTGTGGTCACTCATCCCTTATGCAATGTATTTATTAACGGTATATTTGCTAGCAACGAAAATGACGGCTTGGGGAAGTTTAAGTATTGCAACTGTTATTTGGATAATAACAGCAGCAATATTGGTTTATATATGGCAACTCACTCAATAAATAACATAGGGAGAAATAATTAACTGTAAATAATGATAAAACTAAACTATCACGATAAGCTGATAGCTTAAGCCTTATGGGTTATAGTCGCAAAAATCTAAGTATTAACTATAATGATAAGCAGTGTTTTCCATTGAGTTGTACAGTTAAAATGTTATTAAGAACCTTGGTATTATTATTAGTTGCTGGTTGCGCGTATATTGCAGGAATTATGACTGAAATTAAACTTGATCCTGAGTTAGATACTGAAGGTCGAGTGAAAAGTTCTGTCGAAGATTTTCTTGCTTACCCCTCAGCTGCAAATTATAAAAATGTTCAATACTATGTATTGACCAAAAGTGAAGAGGGGGATGAAACTGGCTATTATTGTGGCGAAGTCTTTGGTTTTGAAAATGAATTACCCCATGGCTATAAAAGGTTTATCGTTAGACTCCATAAAAATAGAGCTGGCAAGGTAATGATATCCATTCCTTTTGTAGAAAAAACAGATGATATTATTCCCGCAGAGCAATTTGAATCTGTGTGGGACAGGTATTGTAAAAGAAGCTAATTTAATATAGCTCGTTGAGTGACAAACAAAACGAGCACCAATAATATTAATTTGTTTTAACTGCCATCGTTGCTAGGAATGTGGGCAGATAATTATCAACGACAAATCGTGGATTAGGTTGCCAGTCTTCTTTAAAGCCAGTGATATAAAAGCCTACCTTTATTTGCCCCCCAATAAGATCTGTTAATGAGTGACCGAACACAAAAGCTTCTCGCCTTGCTTGCTTTTGCGCTATTTGCTCTATTGATAGGGTAGATAGCTCGGAGTACGGCATAGTATGACTTGGTTTTATTAAACCTTGCTCATCATATCGCTTATCACGTTCTCCAATGAAAACAACTGGATTAAAAAAACTGGATAACAGTCGTCCATTTGGTTTTAAAACACGGTAGCATTCTTGCCAGACTGGGTTAACATCTGGAATATACAGGTTAGAAATAGGGTGAAATATAATATCAAATGATTCATTCGCAAACATGTGTAATGAGCGCATATCACCTTGAACAATCTCTAATATTAAATTATCCCTTTCTGCCACCATTTTGTCTTGCTCAAGCTGTTTTTGAGAAAAGTCAAAAACAGTCACATTCGCCCCTGCGGCCGCGAGTACTGGAGCTTGCTGTCCCCCAGCAGAGGCTAAGCAGAGAATTTTTTTATCTTTTACATCACCTAACCAAGCGTCATCAACAGGAGTTGGAGTTAGATGAACCTGCCACTTTCCTTTTTTAGCTTCATTGATAGTTTTGGAATCAACGGGGGTTGACCAAGCAAGTTGCGATTCTGCTTGTTTATCCCATGCTTTTTGGTTGGCACTCATAAAATCTGTCATAAAAAGACCCTCTGCATACAATAATTTGTCACAGTGTAGCAAAAAATGAGCAAATTGAAATAAAAATGTACCAATTAGTACACAATTAATTTCCTACCATTAAATGATATGAGGTGCCATTAAATTCAAAATTAGTGACATTACTCATTCCTATCTTCTTATGTGCAAAAAGGGACCTAAGATTATCTGCATTGATAAATGCAATAGGCTTTCCTTGGTTATACGAACAAACGCTATCAAAAAGGCTCTTTAGAATATTTTTTCCTCTATAATTTCTATCAATACAAACAGGGCCATAGAACCAATTATTCTGTATAATTTCCGTATGCTGTTTAATGATCAAATGTGCTATAGCGGGTAGGGATGAAGAATGAGGATCAAAGCTAAATACGACTGCGATAATTTTATTTCCATCTCTGGCTATAACAGTAGTTAGACTCCCTGAAAACATAGCCTTGACTTTAGCTTGAGGATATTCACCGAGTAACCCACCTTGTTGGGATTCAGAATTAGATTGCAATAATTGAGCCACAGCAGGACAATCTGATTGTGTCATTAATTCATATTTAATATTCATTATTCCCTCGTAATGATTGCTAAATACGTTTAAATTTATGATATGAAGAGTAGCGGGATTTGTGGGAGCACATTGTAATGTGTTACTTCTAACCCCATAATATCGGTTATTTATTCTTTGTCTATTGAATCAGTATGTTAACTAAACTTTATCCAGTATTTTTACTTGTTATTTCAAATGTATTTATGATGTTTGCTTGGTATGGGCATTTAAAATTTACAACAAAGCCACTGTATGTTGTTATTTTCTTTAGCTGGTTAATTGCATTGGTTGAATACTGTTTTGCGGTGCCAGCTAATCGGTTAGGGCATCAGTACTACAGTGCAGCTGAATTAAAAACAATGCAAGAGGTGATAACACTCTGTGTTTTTGTTCTTTTTTCAGTGTTGTATTTAGGTGAAAGTTTTACCATTAATCATTTAATAGGTTTTATTCTCATTTTTGCGGGGGCCTTTTTTATATTTAAGGGGCCATTTTAACAAAAAGAGCAGTTTGAGCTGCTCTTTTTGGATTTGACTTAATTTATACCCATCCTTTTTCATGGAATTGTTTCAGTATTACAACAAATTGCTGCATTTCCTCGGGGGTTCCTAGCGTTAATCTATTCCAGCCAACCGCTGGTGGAAATTCACGACCTACCATGACATGAGCATCAGCCATACGTTGTTGATAGGTTTTTACGTCCCCTTTAACTTTATGGAAAATAAAATTAGCCTGTGATGGAGCATATTCCAGCCCGATTTCGTTTAATGCTTTTTCTACGATTTTTCTCGATATATCGTTGGATTTTAGGCTGTATTGAATAAATGATTTATCCTTTAGTGATGCAATCGCAGCAACCGCACCTGCTGTATTAGTATTATCAATAGATAAAAACGTATCTACAGCAGTAATAATTTCGGGAGTTGCGACCCCATAGCCGACTCTTAAGCCTGCTAAGGCAAAAATTTTAGAGAAGGTACGTGTGACAATCAGGTTGTTTTGACCTTTTTTGACTAATTCAATAGCACTTGTAAAGTTCGGGTCTTCAACAAATTCAGCGTAAGCTTCATCAACGATAAAAAATGTGTTGTCAGAGTCTTTACTCAGCCACTTATCAAGCTGGCTATAAGGCGTGATCATTGCCGTCGGATTATTTGGGTTACAAATATAGACCATTGATAAACCATCAAAGTCATTAGCGGCTTGTTCCATTTTTGCTAAGTCAAATGATAAATCGGTTTTTAAAGGAATTTTCGTTATCGTCACCCCTAATGGTAGGGAGTATAGCTCTGCATAATTGAATGTTGGGTCAGGTGTGACGAGCTGAATATTGATACCGCGTTTCTTCGCTTTATTTGCCAACATCGCGACAGTGGCTTGAATGGTTTCAGATGAACCATTGCCTATACTAATGTTCTTGTCGGATAAACTGTAGAGCTCACCAATATTCTGCTGTAATTCAGCACGAGCATCATCAGGGTAGCGGAATGCATTAGGTAATGCCTTAATGATAGCTTCTTTGGCCTTTTCGGACATCCCTAATGAGTTTTCATTGAAATTCAATAGTAATGGGTGTTTTTCACTCGGTAAGACAATGTTACTATTTTGTGCAACCGCATGATTAAACAATGAATTAAGCGCAAGCCCACCAGCCACTAATGAGCTGGATTTAAGAAATGAACGACGATCCATAGTTATTCCCTGAAATTATTATTTTTGAATGTATTAGATTACTCATAATTATCTCAAAGTAAATAATTATATAGATAAAATGACTTTTTATTCACTTGGTTGTTTGGGTTAACTATTTCAAATCATTGCCTAGGAAATTCAATATTATCTATTTAATTGATATTAAAAGATAAAATTTTTTAGCTCGGGAGTTACTAGAATAATAAGTAATTGTGCTATGAATTAAATTCGTTATATAATAATTTATATGATGATTATTTGGCTATAATAGGAACAATAATGAAGCTATACATGTTTTATGTGGGTGGTAACGCAGGTAAATCTAATATTGAAGTGCATGATGTTCAGTTTGTGGCAGCAGAGCAACCTACAGATGCTTGGCCGACATTAAGAGAAAATTGGTTTGGTGATAAAGACAAGATCCATATTGATGGCTATGCAGTGATTAATTGGGCAGATGGGTTTGAAATAGAATTACGAAAAGAACCCTCAACAAGTGAATATCGCCTTTATTTTGTTAATGTAGGTGGATATATTCCAAGCAACCTTGCGGAATTACACGAGTTTGATTTATTCGTTGCTAAAACTGCACATGAGGCTAAACAAAAAGCACTTCAGGCGCTATTAACAAATAGTCAGCAACAACATAAAGATAATTTGAAAGATGTGGATGATTGCTTATTACTACAACAAGTTGGTGATTTTTATATACATCTAACTGAAAATAAAAATGGAAATCACTTTATTCCTCAGTGGCAAGGTTACCAGCCAATCGGAATATAAAATAATACCAAGGGTAGTGTTATTCTACCCTTGGTAAAAATTACTGACCTTGTACAGGGGTATTAGGCGTAATTTCTACAACTGCAACTTTAACCATATATTGTTTACCATTTTCTCCTTTAGGAGCATCTGCAGCAATTTTTTTCAGTGTTTCATCTGGCTGAGCTGTTTGAATTGATGTTGAATATTGCATCATACCACGGTGACGATTTGCATAATTAGAGTGACGATAATTATCACAAGGTCTATCATTATATTGGTGTTGATTTTGGTACCCACCACGGTGCCATGAACCATTCCCATCCCCTGGGTAAGCAAATGTTGAAAAACTGATAGCGATTAAACTTGCACTAAGAATTAATGGCTTTAATATATTCATGTGATATCTCCTTTAGAATATTTATTAATTATCATTCTGCCATTCTAATTATGTAATTCAATTACATTTACTTATCTAAATGAATAAACCATAATTCAATCACTTTATATTCATTATTTTTTCACAATGAAAATAGTTTGTTAATGAAATGAGAGTGAGGTTAAATTATAATTCTCTGTTGGTTTTGTTTTATTGTTTTTCATTGAAAAACTTAGCGAGTTTACTGATTGATATAATTGATGCAACGGCAATATCTTTATTATAATCATCACATAATACTAACAGTCTATCGATGGCGGCTTCTTGTTCAATTGAACAAATATAATCACCTAATGCATTTATTGCAGCTATTTTAACATCATTGTTATTGCCATGAGTTAAGTTAACGAGATTTTTAACGATCTTTTCTTTCATAAAAATAGATTAAATTAGCCTAATAGTATAGAGGTTAGTATAAAACTAGCTAACAAAATAAAAAATGTTTTTTTTATTAATGTTAAGTTAATAGATATAAATTGAATCAATAGTGATAGGAAGGTTTTAGAATAGTTTTCAATATTAAAGTTCGAGTTTTATGAGAAAATAGCAATTGGTTAGGGGGAATATCAAATAGTAGAGCCAAAAGCTCAAATTGTTTATTCAAACTGATATAATCCATTTATACTAGTTCGATTTATCATAAAGTAGAAAGGGTGATGCGTTGAAGCGTATAAAAACAAAATTACTGATTGTACTGCTATTGGCTTTAGGAGTATTTGCATACCATTCTTATACGAGTATTGGTGATTCAGATGTTAAAAATGAAGCACAAAGCTTGGTGGAAAAGAAATTCGGCAACTCATCAGCAGTTGAGTTTAGTGATGTTGAAATAGTACAAAAAAATGAGTTTAAGGAAGGGGAGAGTTATCGAGTTTGTGGCTTATACCATTTATCTTCCCAAGAAGACGCTCTGCCATTTGTTGCGAATGTGATTGTTAAGGAAGGGAGTTTCTCTGAGCATGGGCAGCTGATTATTAGTGAAACACCGGAGTTAAAATTTTCCATTGAACAGTTGTGTGTTAAAAAACAAGCTAATTGATAAAAAAGCGCTCAAAGTAAAAGTTGAGCGCTTTTTTGTTTTCTAGAAAAATTAAATGATTAAGATTTATTCAAAAGAAGTTCAGTTTGAATTTTACAAGCTGAAACAGAATCATTTAATGATTTATTGAAGTCAGCTTCATTAGCAAATTTAGATTTATTGCTACGTACGGTATCAATCGCTGAAGTTAGATTTTTGCGGAGGTCTGACTCAACAGTGGCTAATTGCTTGAGATCGACATTTTCACTTTTCAGTTTAGCAATGGTTTCTTGGGTTAATTCACTGCTAGTTTTGTCAGTGCTGTATGCTTCACTTAGTGCTTGACCTGTGATTTCACAATAATCGTTGGCTATCTCACTAATATTTAATGGGGCATTATCAGCCATAACAAGGGCTGGGGCCAGGCAAAAAGCCAGTAATAAACGCTTCATAGTCATACCTCTATTTTGCACACAATGAATAATAACTCTATCTGGTATTAGAGAAATACTATAGCAGATTAGACCTAAAACGGGGGATGTCGAATGGGTTTTAGCATGATTTCATAAAAAAGAGCCAGTATAAATACTGGCCGCTATAATTAGCAAAAGCAATGTAAATGAAAATTACGTTATATACATTACCATACAACGGTGTGAGGTAAAGCGATTTCCACTTATTTTGGTGAAAGTTAAGATTAAGTATGATCTTGATCAGAGTTTGGATAAATATTGGAAGAGCGTTATTGAAATATAGGAGAGTTAAAACAACCAGCTAGCGATCATGCAGACCACTGCTGGTTCTATTCATAACCTTACAGAGAGCTTATTGTTTTAACCAATGACCATGTTTTAATACATCTTCGACAAGTTCATGTAAAACAATATGTGCTTCGTTATCATCATGAAAGCCTTTAGTTTGAAAGGTTGTTGGGCCATTATCATGAGTAATCAATAGATAACTACCAGGGTAGACTTCTAAAACGCGAGCTTTCAGTTCTGCAATGAAGGATTCATATGATTTTTCAGGGAGCTGAGAAAGTGGGTCATCAGATAACTTAATATTAATTTCCATGCGTTAACCTCTTGTTTATAAATTTAATTAAGCTCAGTTTATTGTTAAGTGAAAGCATAAGCAATAATCTAATTATGATGATTGCAATTTGATTTATTTTGGTGCTGTGAATTAACGTTATTCATTGAGTCAATATTCCAAATAGCAAGTGAGTTAAATATAGTTAATATGATAAATGTTTTAGTTAGAGGATAAGCTAATTAAAATTGATGATGTGAAATAAATAATAGGCTTTTATTTGTTTAAGTGACTATTTGATTAAAATAAATACTATAATTCAATCATTTGATTGGTTTTTTGTTAAATAATAAATGATTTTATCATGCTTATATTTTTCAATATGTTACATGTCTTTTTTTGTAAATGTCTAACTTGTTTTTATTAAAACGTAATGTAGTTAATGATTGTTCAAGCGAAAATCAATTTACATTAAAGATAAAAAAATATAATTTCTGATAATCATATTAAGATGATTTGGCTTTTGTAAGCTGAACTCCTTTTTCTGGAGTTATATTTTAAATGTGAGGTTTTGATTTTCGATTAATTATTTATTAATCGTTCTAATAAAAAAGGAGTGTAATTTGATAGAATTTATAAACTCATTAACTAATTTTATTTGGGGTTCTTTACTTATTTATTTATTACTGGGTGCCGGCCTGTATTTTACTCTTCGGTCAGGGTTTATTCAAATTAGGCATTTTGGCCATATGTTTAGTGTCTTAAAAAATAGTAAACAGTCCGATAGTGCGGGTATCTCATCTTTTCAGGCATTATGTACAAGTTTAGCCGCTAGGGTCGGCACAGGAAATTTAACCGGAGTTGCAATTGCGCTAACAGCAGGTGGGCCAGGCGCTATTTTTTGGATGTGGGTCGTCGCTGTACTCGGAATGGTTACGTCTTTTATTGAGTGTACTCTCGCACAGTTATACAAAACCAAAGATGATAAAGGAAACTATCGAGGTGGGCCTTCATATTATATGCAAAAAGGCTTAAACCAACGCTGGATGGGCGTATTATTTTCCATTTTCCTGATTATTGCCTTTGGTTTAGTATTTAATGCAGTACAAGCTAATTCTATTGCTCAAGCAACCGCAGTCGCCTTTGATTTCAATCCAATTTATGTTGGCATTGGCTTAGTTTTATTAAGCGGAGTTATTATTTTTGGTGGATTGAAATCCATTGCGAAAGTTGCTGAATTAGTTGTTCCAGTTATGGCGTTAGCTTATTTGCTATTAGCTTTTTGGGTTGTTGGGCACCATATTGAACGATTACCTGAAGTTTTTATGCTGATAATCCGAAATGCATTTGGTTTGCAAGAGGCAGCCGGTGGGGCTGTCGGTTATGGTGTTGCCCAGGCAATGACACAAGGAATTCAACGGGGGTTATTCTCTAACGAAGCCGGGATGGGGTCTGCACCAAATGCAGCGGCATCTGCGGCACCTTATCCACCACATCCTGCGTCACAAGGGTATGTACAGATGCTTGGTGTATTTATGGATACCATCGTTATTTGCAGTGCGACCGCCATTATTATTTTATCATCTGGCGTTCTAGAAAGTGGAATGGATAACATTAATGGGATTGAATTGACACAGCTTGCTCTTTCTTCTGCTGTCGGTAGCTGGGGAAGTACGTTCATTGCAATTGCTATCTTCTTTTTTGCATTTACATCAATCATTGCTAATTATGCTTATGCCGAAAGTAATATGATTTTTCTCGAGAATAATCATACAGCTGGGTTATTTATTTTCCGTTTAGCTGCGTTGGGTATGGTGATGTTTGGTGCGCTCGCTGAAATGCCATTTATTTGGAAACTCGCAGACTTATCGATGGGCTTAATGGCGATAACTAATCTAATTGCGATCCTTTTATTATCGGGTATCGCTTTCAAACTTGCTAAAGATTATAACCAGCAGTTAGTTGCAGGCAAAATACCGACTTTTGATATCAATCAACACCCTGAATTAAAGAAACAGTTTGAGGAAGGGATATGGGAAAAAGAAGAAGTTGATAAGTGGGTTGAGAAAGAAACATCTCGCTAATACAAAACATTTTAAGCATAAAATTCTTAGGTGATAGCCTGAGAATTTTTTTTATGAAATATTATCAATGCGTAATAAGAATAAGCGCTTGCATTATAATTATTTGAGCTATAAGGTTTTTTAAGGTGATAAAATAAATGTATTATTACAATAAATATCAATTTCGAAACTAAATAGCTGAGAAAATTATGAAATTGAATCAGTATGCCGCAACGCTGTATGGGGTTATATCAATCTTGTTGTGGAGCACAATGGTAGGGCTGATCCGTAGTGTAAGTGAAAACTTTGGGCCTGTGGGTGGTGCTGCATTAGTGTATACAGTCGGTTCGCTTGTATTGGTACTCGTTATGGGGATACCAAAAATAACGAAATATCCTAAACGCTATTTGTTTTGGGGAACGGTGTTATTTGTTAGCTATGAAATCTGTTTTGTTTTGGCGTTAGGATTAGCTAATAACCGGCAACAAGCTATTGAACTTGGTATGGTGAATTATTTGTGGCCAAGTTTTACTATCGCACTTGCTGTGTTTTTTAACCGCCAGCGTTTCACTTTATTATTAGGATTAGGGTTGGTTTTAGCTTTTATGGGGTTGATCTGGGTAATTTCAGGCAATCAGCCATTGTCGGTGCAAACTATTTTGGCAAATATACAAAGTAATCCCCTTTGTTATTTTTTAGCTTTTATTGGAGCCATTGTTTGGTCATTTTATAGTAATGTTACCAAGCGTATTTCTGGTGGTCACAATGGCATGGTATTATTTTTCATCATGACTTCTATTGGGTTATGGATTTTGTATTTTTTTAGTACGCCAACAGCGTTTATTATCAATAGCGAAAGCCTGTTGTTATTACTCGTTGCCTCTATTGCGACTGGTGGGGCGAATGCATTATGGACATTTGCGGTTATCAAGGGCAATGTGGCTTTTCTAGGGACGCTTTCTTATTTCACTCCAGTTATATCGACAGCATTCGCGTCTATGTTGTTAAGTACCGCATTAACGTTAAGTTTTTGGCAGGGTGTGTTAATGGTGACAATGGGGTCGGTGATTTGCTTTTTAGCGACTAGGCAAAAACCAATACACGGTTAAAAATGGCAGCGCATACTGGTGTAAGCGCTGCAACGGAAAATATACTGAAGTGAAATTTTTTGCGGGCTTATACATTAATAAACTTATTAATGGCGACAGCAACACCATCTTCATCATTGGTTGTGGTGACAAATTTAACCATTTGGCGAATTGGCTCTAAAGCATTACCCATTGCGACAGAAACACTGGCGTATTGCAGCATTTGGATATCATTGTTTTGGTCTCCAATACTCATGACTTTATCCGGTGTAATGCCTAGTTTTTCACAGATACATTCTAACGCAGCGCCTTTACTTGAGGTTTTATTTGATACCTCAAGGAAATATGGGCTTGTTCGAGTTAAAGAGTAATTATCAAAGACATTCTCTGGAATATAGCTGATACCCATATCTAATTTTTCTGGATGGTCAATTATCATAAACTTAGTAAATTCCAGAGAAGAGTCCATTTCATTAACGGGGCAATAGATAAGCGGAGTGTGGGTTAGATAAGCATCTGCCACCGTATAGTGACTAATATGGCTGTTTGCCGTGAACATGCTGTTATCCGCAAGAGCATGCATGTGGACCCCGACATTTCTAGCCAGTTCCTCAAAATATTGGAAGTCAGCGAAATCTAACAAATTTTCTGCCAGATGACTGCCATCATTGGCTTGGTGAATGACACTACCATTATTACTAATACAGTAGTTATCCGCTGTATTTAAATCTAATTCCCGCAGGTAGGGGGATATACCCGAAAATGGCCTACCTGAGGCTAAAATAATATGGACACCTTTTTGCTTGGCTTGTGTGATGGCCTCTTTTACTACGGGAGATATTTGGTGTTGGGAGTTAAGTAATGTGCCATCTAAATCAATGGCGACCAGTTTGATTGACATCCAATGCCTCCTAAAATTCGTGCTTTCTGCCAATACCTTACTCCAATTATTCGGAATGTAAATTATACAAATAGTTATAATTTTTACGCGTACTAGAATAATGAGTATTTGATGTGAAATTGAACAGAATATAACGCAGGAACCCTGTTCAATAGTCAAAGGTTGAAATGACAATGTTTTATAGCATTAGCGTGTGAATCAATAGATTAATGCGGCTAAAATATTCTCACTCATAATTATGAATCAAATGAAGCGGTTGCTTAACATCTAATTGGATTTGGTCATTCTGTCTAAAATCAAATGGCGTAATGCCATATTCCTTACGAAACATATAGGTAAAGTGGGACTGTGACCCAAAACCAAAATCCAGTGCGATATCGAAAATAGACTGGTTGCTGTTGCGCAGTAAGTTAACCGCACCAGCAAGACGGCGTTGGCGGATGTATTTACCCAGTGAAATCCCTGTGACTTCTTTAAAGATTTTTTGCATATGCCAAAGTGAATAGCCTGAATAAGCCGCGAGCTCTTCTAAGTGGATCACGCGCCCTAAGTGTTCTTCTATCCATTTACTCAAAGCATAAACAAGTGCTAAGTGGTTATCTTGTGGCATCTCAAATGTTTTCTAGTTTTACGGTAGCAGAAGTATACACAACTTCATTTCATCATGACAAAGGCTGCTTGTGCGGTATTTCCTATTTTTAGGATAAAAAAAGCACAATCAGAATAAGTTAATGGCCAATAGCACCTAAAATGAGCGAAATTTTTGTAAAAAGAGGTCAATTGCATATTTTCCTCAAATTTAAGGCTCGAAATTAGAGTACCATTTATTTTATAAACGCATTACGTGCAATGCCATAAGTGAAATCAATCATAAAATAGCAGTACCTTAGTATTGTAATCATTTGAAAAATAAAATCATCATAGAAATATGAAGGAATCATCGGTGTTTGGTCGTAAATTAATTATTGTTATAAGTGCAATCTTGGCCTGTATTTTTCTCTATCTTTTAGCGATGGATAGCCTGTGCGACCAAGGTGGAGAGGACTTTATTTTTGGTATTTGTCGTGTAACTGACTTGTTACCATTTTGAATTTGCTTTTTAATGCACAATCCATGATATTGAGTTGGGGTAACTATCCTGCGGTATCATTTTGTTATGTGATGAAAAAAAATAACTAATAGCACCAGCTTCTGGTTCGTAGAATAGGGTAAAAACAGCGCCAGAAGAATGTAGTGTTAATAAGAAAATTCAAATAAACTTGTGTCATTATCATTAGTTTGGGCGATAAAAAGCAAGTAAGAGGACGAAAGGGTAAAGTTATGGCGCAACAGCAACAGACGCTAAAGCGGGGATTAAAAAATAGGCATATCCAATTGATTGCTTTGGGAGGCGCTGTTGGTACAGGGTTATTCCTCGGAATAGCAACAACCATACAAATGGCAGGGCCATCAGTTTTACTTGGCTATGCATTGTGTGGGTTTATTGCTTTTCTTATCATGCGCCAGTTGGGAGAAATGATTGTTCAGGAACCTGTCGCGGGTTCATTTAGCCATTTTGCATTTAAGTATTGGGGTGGTTTTGCGGGCTTCCTCTCAGGGTGGAATTACTGGGTTATGTTTATCCTTGTTGGGATGACAGAACTGACGGCCGCAGGTAAATATATGCAACACTGGTGGCCTGAGCTCCCGATATGGGTTTCTGCCGCGGTGTTTTTTATTGCGGTAAATGCCGTTAACTTGGTTAATGTTCGCTCTTATGGGGAAACTGAATTCTGGTTTGCATTGATTAAAGTTATTGCTGTCGTAGCTATGATTATTTTTGGTTGCTACTTACTACTTAGCGGTCATGGTGGCTCACAAGCGAAAGTGAGTAACTTATGGGAGTATGGCGGTTTCTTTGCTAATGGTTTTAATGGGCTAATAATGGCTTTGGCTATTATTATGTTTTCATTTGGGGGCTTAGAGCTAGTCGGTATTACGGCCGCAGAGGCAGAAGACCCAGATAAAAGCATTCCAAAAGCGATAAACCAAGTTGTGTACCGTATCTTGATTTTTTATATTGGTTCGTTAGCTGTATTGTTAGCGTTGTACCCTTGGGTTGACCTTGATGGCAAAACAAGCCCATTTGTATTAATTTTCCACGAATTAGGGGATTTACTGGTTGCTAATTCGTTGAACGTTGTCATTTTGATCGCTGCGTTGTCTGTTTATAACAGCGGGGCTTATGCGACAAGCCGTATGTTGTATGGTTTGGCACAACAAAGTAATGCACCTAAATTTCTTGCAAAAGTGAATAAAGGTGGCGTTCCAGTCATGGCATTATTAGTTTCAGGTATTGCGACTTCTGGCGGGATTTTAATTAACTTTGTGATGGAAGGTAAGGCTTTCGAATTATTAATGTCATTGGTTGTGACGACGTTAGTTCTGAACTGGATTATGATTTGTGTTTCAAATTTGAAGTTCAGAGCGGCAATGAACAAACAAGGTGTTGAAACGAAATTTAAAAGCATTTGGTATCCATTTGGGAACTATCTATGCTTAGCATTTTTGCTGTTAATTTTAGGGATTATCCTGACAATGGACGGCTTACGTATCTCGGTATTAATTATGCCATTATGGATAGCGGTTCTATGGGTTGGGTACCAGTTCTCAGGGGCTAAAAAGCAAGATTTAGCTAAAAGCCAACAGCTGAGCTAAATTTGATTTTCTGATAATAAAAAGGTCGGTGGGAATATCCCACCGGCCTTTTTATACAGTAATGAAGTACTTAAATTACCATTGCCAACGTAACCAAGCGAATAATACGTTACCGTTATTATAAGTTCCCGGAATATAAGTGGCTTGTAGCGAAAGTTTGTCATATTCCACTGATACCAGAGGAAGCGGTGCTGGGATCGGAATATAGTACATATCCTTGCGGGCAGTAACACTGAGAGTGAAGCCAGCTCCCATGCGAAAACCATCAATGTCCCCGGGGATCCACATTTTTTGGAATGCATAACCACCAATTGGTTCCCAATCATTATGTGAATCTTTAAATGCCATTGCATAGATAGCATGCCAGTCATTGTCTTCATCATAACGATATTTACCAAAGCCCAGACCCCAAGGGCGCTCGTTATATTCATCTGTTTTTTTCTTGTCGTACATTGCACGGTTGTGCCAAGTCACAGCGGGAACGTATAGCTCATATTTGTCTGAGTCCCATGTGGTACTGACATTACTTTTAAATGTATCCCATAAATTTGCTGATTGCTCTTGTGCAACGGCAGGCGATGATATGCAGATTGAGGCGCTCATGAGTAGCGATGCACCTACGGCCAACTGTATGTTTTTATAAACTCTCATTGTAAATCCAGTTCTGTATCGCAGATATAAAAATGATGATTAGCTCGCTAATGATTATCAGATTAGCATTATTATTATAATTTTGAGCGAAATTATTTTAATTAAGATGTACAGAATATAACAGTATTTATTACATAGTTAAGGATAATAATTGGCTGGTCATGGTAGAACCGTTTAATTTTGCCTGTTTTTAAGTAGGATAACCGATAGATAAATTGGATGTTAACTTATCAGATTGGTTATTGAATAGGCTAATCCTCCTAAAAATAACCAATAATAATAGATAAGGTATTTCATTTTCTTATTAATAAAGCCGTTATTTGATAAGAAAAAATGAAAGAGAATTTTTTAATCAAGAATAAGAGAAAACATTGTGTCACTCATTATTGTTGTATTTAACGTTTTGTAATAAAAAGATATTTTTAACAATTTAGGTGATTACGACTAGTAATGTTGATAGAGCAGACATTTATGAAAAATAGCGTGCAAACAAATCTAAAAAGTATGATGCACGTCAAATAATGACTTGTCTCAATGGGATGAAATGAGTGTTATAGGCGGCAGGTATAAGCTGTTGCATGTCAACACGGGTAGGAGCGAGTACTTAAAGGTTTATAGCATATACATTGCTGTGCGTAACCTTGGCTTCTAACTAACAAAGGAACATCACCATGATGAAACGCCAAGAACCACTGACTGAATATCAAGCAAAATGCTTGGCTATCGCTACAGACAAAATATTATCACCAAAACAAAAAGCCAATTTTTTAGCGATAGAGGCCGATAGCAATATTCCTTACCTTGCGATGAGCCAACCCCTAGCGGATGCGTTAAATGAACGTGTTATTTGTGATATGTATGAAGGAAATGCACCGTATAAGCCACGTTATGTATTGCCCGATTATGTAAAATACCTCAAACAAGGTTCAGAATACTTAGAGTTAGCCCCTGCTGAGGACTTTGATGATGCCCTTAATCATCTGATGATTTTGTACCACCACGTCCCTTCGGTAACCAATTTCCCTGTGTTTTTAGGGTATTTAGATAAAGTCCTCATGCCATACGTGGGTGAGTTGACAGAAGAACAACTGTATCCAAAACTAAAAAGATTCTGGGTGCAGTTAGACCGAACTCTACCTGATGCTTTTATGCATGCCAATATTGGGCCAGATGACAACGTTATTTGCCGTTTGATTTTACGTATTGATGCAGAACTAAAACAAGTCGCACCTAACCTGACATTTGTCTATCATCCACAACGCACACCAGAGTCACTTTTCTTACAAGCGATTGAAAATATTTGTGAATGTAGTAAGCCACATATTGCAAATGATATTGTTCATAGTGCGGCATTCGATAAACAAGGTTACGGTATTGTCAGTTGTTATAATGCATTACCTGTTGCGGGGGGCGGAAGCACTTTAGTTCGTATTAATTTGCGCGAAGTTGCGTTACGTAGTCAAAATTCAGCTGATTTTTTAAATGTGCAATTGAAAAAGTATTGTGAGTTACAAATGGAACTCATTGAAACACGTAGCGCATTTTTATATGAGGAATCTAATTTCTTCCAAACCAGTTTTCTTGTTCAAGAGGGGTTAATTGAGCCAGAACGCTTTGCACCGATGTTTGGTATTTATGGTTTAGCAGAGGCCGTGAATATCTTGATGGAAAAAGATGGCGTGAAAGGCCAGTACCAAGCGAATTCACCAGCTTTACCATTGTCTTATCAAATTAGTGAACAATTGGCAGACTTTGTAGAAACAACACCGGTTAAATATGGCTATAAAAACCGAGCTATGCTTCATGCGCAATCTGGGATTAGCTCAGACATAGGAACGACGCCGGGGGCTCGTATTCCATATGGTGAAGAGCCTGATCCTGTGTCGCATATTCAAGCCGTTGCACCTCATCACAAACACTATTTATCTGGGATCAGTGACATTTTAACCATCGATGAAACGATTAAACAAAACCCGCAAGCATTAATGCAATTGTGCAAAGGGGCGTTTAGTTGTGGGATGCGCGAATTTACCGCAAACGTGGCAAGTAATGATTTAGTCCGTGTCACTGGCTATATGGTGCGTTTGTCAGATATCGAAAAATACAAAGAACAAGGTTCTAGAAGCAATACTACCTGGTTAGGTGAAGAAGCGACTAAGAACTGTAAAATTACAGCCCGTCAGCAGCGAGTCATCAGCAATGAGCAATCGATGCGCTACGCTGAATAAGGTTATTCCTTTTTCCTGCGTAGATGGGCCGGGCAATCGGCATGTTATCTTTTTGCAAGGTTGCAATTTACGTTGTTTGAATTGCCATAATCCATATACCATGGCGCTCTGTGACCATTGTGGGGACTGTGTTTTAACCTGTCCTCACAATGGGTTATCATTTGTTGATGGTAAGGTTATATGGGATAGTGATGCCTGCCAGCTCTGTGACACTTGTTTACAAACGTGCACTAAGAATTCAAGCCCAATGACAGTGTCGTTAAGTGTTAATGATGCTATCAATGACTTGAAAAAAAATGTTGTCTTTCTGAATGGTATAACCATTAGTGGCGGGGAAGCAACAACACAATTACCTTTTATTATTGAATTATTTAAAGCGATTAAAGACACACCTGAACTGAAACATTTAACCTGCTTTATTGACAGTAATGGCCATCTTGCTTCTGCGGGGTGGAGTAAGGTAATTGAGTATACTGATGGCGTAATGATTGACTTAAAATCATGGAGCGATGAGTGTGCCTTAAGATTAACTGGGAAAGATAACCAACGTGTATTTCAATCAATTCAATTTCTGGCACAAGCGGGGAAATTGTATGAATTGCGTTTATTATATATTCCTCAGCAAACAGATTATCTAGAACATATTGATAAACTGGCTGATTTCTTAAATCAACTTCCTGCAAACACACGAATAAAAGTTAATGCTTTTCAGCAACATGGCGTAAAAAATGAAGCGGCTAACTGGCCTGCGGCAACCCAAACGGAAGTAGAGACATTTGCCCAGCTATTAAAACAGCGAGGTGTCGGTAATATTCATTTGCCTAATGTGTACTTATAAGTCACGTTAATTTTTCCTGTGTAATATATTTCCCCTTTTTATCTAAGTCATTAAAATTCATTCACTAACCGCTGGTATTTGTTAAATGATATGAGACAATCAAGGCGGTTTTATTGTTTGATTTAAAATGATTTCAGTAAACCTCGCTTATCAATCTATTCAAATGCTTTAGCCGAAAAGGGGAATCACTCATGAGGATCAATGCGTTAACCATAGCCGGAACAGACCCATCGGGTGGGGCGGGTATTCAGGCGGATTTAAAAACTTTCTCTGCGTTAGAGGCTTATGGTACGAGTGTGATGACGGCATTGGTGGCTCAAAATACCCGAGGCGTGCAATCCGTCCAAGACTTACCCCCTGAATTTGTGGCGGCACAATTAGACTCTGTTCTCAGTGATGTGCGAATTGATAGCGCAAAAATCGGCATGTTATTTAATCAAAGTAATATCGCAGTTGTGGCGAAGGCGCTGAAGCAATATCCAATTCCGTATGTGGTATTGGATACTGTAATGGTGGCTAAAAGTGGCGACCCGTTACTATTACCCGATGCGGTTGATGCACTGCGCCAACAATTATTGCCCCTCGTTTCTATAATTACACCGAATCTCCCTGAAGCCGCGGTATTACTAGACGAAAAAGTTGCACAAACAGAAAGCCAAATGTTGACTCAGGGGTATAAATTATTTGAAAAAGGTTGCCAAGCGGTGTTGATGAAAGGCGGGCACCTAAGTGATGCTGAAAGCCCTGATTGGTTAATCACACCTGAAGGTGAATGGCGCTTTACCTCTATTCGCGTAAATACTAAAAATACCCATGGTACTGGGTGTACTTTGTCAGCGGCTTTGGCTGCTCTGCGCCCTCGTTGCTCTGATTGGCAAGAAGCGGTTACGCAGGCTAAAGCCTATTTACAAGCTGCGTTAGAGCAAGCGGACAGTTTAGAAGTTGGCAAGGGGATTGGCCCAGTACACCACTTCCATGCATGGTGGTAGCCTGTAATGATTGAAAGCCCGAAAACTTGGGCTTTCTCGTTATATTTTAAGCTAATAAGTTACATTGAGGCGGCAACCGGCACTGAATAGCATTCGGCTGCACTGCGAACGTAAAGGTATCTCCCGATAATGGCTCACCATCAAGGTTTAAGATCATATCGTGAGGAGATGAGATTTTTACCCATGATAATTGCTTTTCGACCAAGTGCTCGTTTTTATCGTCTGAAAATAGGTTCGCTAAAAATGCGGGTATGACATCCCTTGCAGGAATAATCAGTAAATTTAATGCGCCATCATTAATTAGTGCTTGCGGTGTCAGTTGTTGCCCTCCGCCCGCTTGGCGGCCGTTTCCGACAGCGATGACCAACGTTTCACCTTCCCAACTAAAGTTTTCACCCTCAATGCGGCAAATATCCGTTTTCAGCGTATCAGGGCGCAATAAGCCATTTATCACGTAAGCGGCACCGCCCAATGCTGATTTCAGTGCTTCAGGCGTTTCGGTGGTAATACGCGTCCCAAAGCCGCCAGTCGCCATATTGAGAAAATAATATTGTTTATTGACTTGCGCAATATCAATGGGAACTGCTTTACCTTTTAATGAGAGAGCAAGGGCGGCTTCAATATCCAGTGGAATATTCGCGCTGGTGGCAAAATCATTTGCCGTTCCCATCGGGAGAATTCCTAAAGTAGGGCGAGAGTCACTCGGGAACTTCATCAAGGTACTGGCAACCGCATTCACTGTGCCGTCACCTCCTGCGGCAATGATGGTATCAACGCCGTGTTTTATTGCCTGAGAAATAAAATAATAAGTATCATCCAATTCCCACGGAATACGGACTTGAATTTGATGGCCTTCATTACGTAAGTGAGTAATGGCCTTTCGCAGCTCAGCGTGATTGGCTTGTTTACCATTAAGGATAATCATGGCTGACTGATATTGATTCATATATACCCATCCATTCGGCTTAACATATGGCAAATATTCGTTAAAATGAGTATAAATGGATTTATAAGATATTGATGAGCTTATTTTAGATTTTTTACAGTAATAGCGTTAACAAGAGAAATGAAATAGAAATTGCAGATAAAAGAAATGGCTAGCTCAAGGGAGATTGAGCCAGCCAAGGAGGTGGTTCCTAGTCTTATTTTATGACTTTCTAGTTCTTCGTTTTCAAGAGTGACTATACGATATTGAATAGCCAATTGATGTGATCTGTTGCATAAAATTGGATATTCAGTGCACTTTTCAATGTAAATGTCAATAACGCGAATGATTCTCATATAAGAAAAAGCATATAAAGTGAAATAATATCATATTATAGATAAAAAAAAGCCAAAATATCAAAACGTTAAACGATGAGATTTTGGCTTTTAGCGAACAAACTATTTAAAAAACACGGAGTGGCGGTTAGCCTGCAATTTGCTTTTCTGCCTGAGTTTGGTGAGGTGCGCGGGTCGTTGTTCCTGCTAAGTTACGGATCAACAAACCAAAATTAACATCGACATCCTCAGGGATTGGCAGGTAAACCACATGGCCGTTACCGGGTGCAACATCAATCGCTTCACCTTTGCGGTTTGCTAATGAGTCCAAAGTAAAGACAATATTACCCGCCGGGGTCATCATCTCTAAGCTATCCCCAACACTAAATTTATTTTTTACATCAACCTCAGCCATACCATTGACACGTTTACCTGTGAATTCACCCACAAATTGCTGAGTTTCAGAAACAGAATAGCCATATTCATAGGTTTGGTAGGCATCGTGAGTGTGGCGACGCAAGAAACCTTCAGTGTAACCACGGTGTGCTAACCCTTCTAAAGTAGATAACAACGTTGGGTCAAAGGGTTTTCCTGCGACAGCATCGTCAATCGCACGTCTATAGACTTGTGCAGTACGAGCACAGTAATAAAACGATTTTGTGCGGCCTTCAATTTTTAATGAGTGAACACCCATTTTTGTTAGGTTTTCAACGTGTTCGATTGCACGTAAATCTTTAGAGTTCATGATATAAGTGCCATGTTCGTCTTCAAAGGCCGTCATATATTCGCCTGGACGTTTAGCTTCTTCTATCATAAAGACTTTATCTGTTGGCGCGCCCGCACCTAGGGTTGGTGCCACATTTTGTACAGGGATAGGTTCATGCACATGGACAATATTACCCACATCATCTTCTTTACCTTCTTGTACGTTATATTCCCAGCGGCAAGCATTGGTGCAAGTCCCTTGATTTGGGTCGCGTTTATTAATATAACCGGAAAGTAAACAACGGCCGGAATAGGCCATACAAAGGGCACCATGGACAAAGACTTCAAGCTCGATTTCCGGTACTTGTTGACGAATTTCAGCAATTTCTTCGAGGGATAATTCGCGAGATAAGATCACTCGTGTTAAGCCCATTTGTTTCCAGAACTTCACCGATGCCCAGTTAACTGCATTGGCCTGCACAGATAAATGAATATCCATCTCAGGAAACGCTTCACGAACCATCATAATAAGGCCAGGGTCAGACATGATCAGAGCATCTGGGCCCATTTCAATGACGGGGGTTAAATCACGAATAAAGGTTTTTAATTTTGCATTATGAGGGGCAATATTCACCACCACATAAAACTTTTTACCCAACTCATGGGCTTCCTGAATGCCTTTAGCTAAGTTTTCGTGATTAAATTCGTTATTTCGTACGCGTAAGCTGTAACGAGGCTGTCCTGCATAAACGGCGTCTGCGCCATACGCGAAGGCGTAGCGCATATTTTTTAATGAACCGGCAGGGGACAAAAGCTCTGGTGTAAACATGGTTATTCTCTATCTGATGTCAAGTCAGCACTCACTCATACGAGAGAGTGTTTTTAAGGGATGAGGATTTTACTCCTATTTGATAAAAAAACCAAATATCCCACAAGAATAGTATGTCTATTGATTGCTTAATATTCATCCCAACGGTAGCCGAGGCCATATATTGAACGAATAAAGGTTTTTTCGTTATCGAGGGACTCTAATTTACGGCGTAAATTTTTGACGTGACTATCAATTGTACGGTCCGTTACTACGCGGTGGTCGTCATATAAGATATCCAGTAACTGGTCGCGAGAAAACACCATACCTGCATTATCAGACATAAACTTGAGTAGCCGAAATTCAGCGGGCGTGAGTTCAAGTAACTGTGAGCCATAGCGTACTTGAAATGCATTTTCATCAATAATAAGCTTGGTTTGATTATTGCTATTAGTTTGGCTATTGCTAGTTGTCATATTTGGCTGGCAACGGCGTAAAATCGTTTTGACTCTAGCCACGACTTCTCGCGGGCTAAAAGGCTTACAAATATAGTCGTCAGCCCCAATTTCTAACCCTAATAAACGGTCAATTTCTTCGGTTTTTGCTGTCACCATAATAATGGGAACATCACTGAATTTTCGTAGTTCACGACATACTGAAATGCCGTCCATACCGGGTAACATTAAATCTAATAAAATGAGTGCAGGTTGATGTTGTTTAACATAGTCGATTACTTGGTCACCCCGTGCAATTAATGCGGGTTGATAATTTGCAGCTTGTAAGTAATCGAACAGCAGTTGGCCTAGCTTGGGTTCATCTTCCACAACCAAAATAGGGGTATTACTCTGTTCAGTCATGATCATAAACCTTTGTCTTTTAATTGAATCGGTAAATTAATGGTAATTTTGACACCACCTAATGGTGACGGTGCTGCGGAAATTGTCCCATGGTGAGCCTCAACAATATTATAGCAAATGGCCAACCCTAAACCTGAACCGCCACTGGCGCGATTACGAGAACCTTCGGCACGGTAAAAACGTTCAAATAAATGTTGGCATTGCTCAGCAGTCAGCCCCGGGGCGCTATCTTGCCAAATTATACTGAGCTGGTTGTGGTCTTGTGTGACTTGAATGGCAATTTTACCTTGTGGGTCCGTATAGCGTAAGCTGTTTTCCATTAAGTTATAGAATAACTGAGTGATGCGGTCAGGGTCTGCAAACACGTTGCCTTGTGCAATAAATTGCCGTTCAACTGAAAGTTGTTGGTCTTCTAACCGCCAGCGAGCTTGGCCTATCGCCATTTCAATTAAAGGAATGATATCGGTAAGTTGCATACGGTAGACCAATGAGCCTCTATCCGATAACGAGAGTTGGTGGAGGTCATTAACCAGCTTAATTAAAGTTTGGGTTTCATTCAGTAGGGAATTGATTGTTTCGGGAGTGGCTTGCCGGACGCCATCTTGCACCGCTTCTAATTCGCCTCGCAGAACTGACAACGGCGTGCGGAGCTCATGGGAAATATCCGCCATATAATCACGCCGCATTTGTTCGTTTTTTTCAAGGGTAGAGGCCAGATGGTTAAAATCTTTAGCCAGTTGCCCAAGTTCATCGCGGCCAGACTCAGGAACCCGCGTAGCAAAATCACCATTGGCGAGCCGGTTAGTGCCTTCGAGTAACCGCTTGATGGGTTTCAAAAAACTACGGGCAAGGAACAATGTGGCAATCAGAGCCACAAATAAAGACAGCCCAGCGATGATCCAACTGGTATACATTTGTTTGGTATCAAAACGGCGGTCAAGGGCGCTGCTGATTCCCGTTTCATAGCTGGCAACGAGCCAACCGACGGTTTCGCCATTGCTAGTAACAATAGGCTCACGGAGAACTTTGCTCGGTAGGGGCGTGTCTTGCCCGAAAATTAGCCGGTCTTGTGTATCATAAACCCAAAAAATGGTTCGCCAGCGCTGTCGCATCGGGCCACGATGCTGTTGATGTTCTACAGAGCGCAGAATGCGAAAGAAAATGCGATCATTACCAATCAAAAACCGCCAATTGCCCATTTCTTCATATTGTTCCGCAAGGGCGGAAGAAACCTGCTCAACGCGTTGTTGGTCATTTTCTTTAATATAGTCAATAAAGCCATGTTGAAAACTCATGCGCACGCCTTGGTGCATAATTAGCACTAGCAATAAGCATGTCGCAAAAATAGCTAAAAAAAGCCGAGTACTAACGCTATTTAACCTAAGCTTCATGGTTATTCTCCACAATCTTATGCGTTAATGACTTTTTGCGCTGCCAACGTTGCCTTAAGCTATCAAAACTTAAATACACAACAGGAGTGGTAAATAAAGTCAGCAATTGGCTCATTATTAAGCCACCGACAATGGTGATCCCGAGAGGTTGACGTAGTTCTGCTCCATCACCACTACCTAACATTAACGGTAACGCACCAAAAATGGCGGCGAGTGTCGTCATTAAAATAGGGCGAAAACGTAATAAACTGGCACGGAAAATGGCTTCTTGAGCGGTTAAACCCGCTGTTCTTTGTGCTTGAATAGCAAAATCCACCATAATAATGGCGTTCTTCTTGACGATCCCAATTAATAGCATGATGCCGATTAAAGCGATTAAACTAAATGGTGTGTCAAATAACTCAAGGGCTAATAATGCACCGACACCAGCAGAAGGCAAAGTTGATAAAATTGTCAGTGGGTGAATATAACTTTCATATAGAATCCCAAGGACTAAATAGACAGTCACAATAGCGGCTAAAATCAAAAATAATTGTGATTGCAAAGTTTCTTGGAATATTTGTGCCGTTCCTGCAAAAGACCCTCGCACTGTAGATGGCACGCCAAGCGCAGTCATGGTTTTTTCTATTTCGACGATGGCATCATTTAAGGTATAACCGTCAGCGACATTAAATGCGATAGTGGATGAAGCTGATAGCCCCTGGTGGTTCACGCTTAATGGCGCATTCGCCGGCTGCCAACGAGCAAAATAAGACAGCGGGATAGCATCGCCATCTTTATTGATAACAAACATTTTGTCGAGGGAACTGACATCTTGCGTATATTCAGGGGCAACTTCCATCACCACTTTATATTGGTTCATCGCTTCATAAATAGTGGAAACTTGGCGTTGACCAAATGCATTGTTAAGCAAACTGTTAGCTTCACGGACATCGATACCTAGCTGGGCCATTAAGTCCCTATCGTAGGTGATCGCCATTTCTGCGCCTTTGTCTTCCTTATCTGAGTTCACATCTGTCAGCTGTGGCAATTCACCGAGTGCTTTACGAATGGCGGGTTCCCAGTCACGCAATGCAGAAAGCTCATCCGCAAGCAGTGTAAACTGATAGCTGGCATTGGCTTGTCGACCTCCCACTCGAATATCTTGTACTGGCATCATAAACAGGTTAGCCCCTGGCTCATTGGCTAATTTCATGCGTAACCGATTAATGACTTCAGCTGAACTTTCAGTACGTTCACCCAGTGGTTTTAATGAGATATACATAAAACCGCTGTTTACTCGGCTACCACCAGTAAAACCAGTGACATTATCCGTTGCTGGGTCGGCTTTAACTTGCTGCATAAAACGGGTCATTTTTTCTTTCATTGATTGGAATGAAATACTTTGGTCTGCGCGAACAAAGCCCAGCACACGGCCGGTATCTTGTTCAGGAAAGAAAGTTTTCGGAACGGTAATATACAGATAAACGTTTAAGCCGATTGTGGCAAATAGCACCGCGAGAACACTACGGCGATGTTCGAGTACCCATTTTAAAGCGACGCCATAACTTTCTTGCAAGCGCAGCAACACACGTCCAAACCCGCGATGTTTGGCTTTGACGTTGCGAGGGCGTTTCTTCAGTAAGTAGGCACACATCATAGGGGTGAGCGTTAATGAGATCACCAAAGAAATACCAATAGCGGTTGCAAGGGTAATGGCAAATTCGCGGAATAAACGGCCGACCAGTCCATCCATAAGCAGTAGCGGAATAAAAACAGCCACTAAGGAAATACTCATGGAAACGACGGTAAAGCCGACTTCATGCACGCCTTTAACCGCCGCAATAAACGGTTTTTTACCATTTTCGATATGACGCGAGATATTTTCTAATACGACAATGGCATCATCAACCACAAAGCCCGTCGCAACCGTTAATGCCATCAATGACAAGTTATTTAAACTAAAGCCACATAAATACATGGCCGTAAAAGTCCCAATCAATGAGACAGGGACAGCAACGGCAGGGATCAAAGTAGCGCGACCTGAACGTAAGAACAGCAGCACCACGAGGATCACCAAGGCAACGGCAATCAGTAGAGCACGTTCCACTTCGGCTAGAGACGCGCGGATGGTCGGTGTTCTGTCTTGTGCCACTTTTAAATCAATAGCGGCAGGGATCATGTCATTGAATTCAGGCAATTCAGCACGAATACGGTTCACTGTTTCAATAATATTGGCGCCAGCTTCACGACGAATGACAATCAAAATAGCCGGTTTACCGTCTGCCATACCGGCAGCGCGTATGTTTTCAATGGAATCTTTAACATTGGCGACATCGCTGAGCTTTACAGCATTGCCTTGGCTGTAATGAACAATAATTGGCCGATAATCGGCTGCTTTTTTTAACTCATCATTAGTCTGTACTTGATAACGTTTTTCGTCATCATTGATATAGCCTTGCGGTTGGCGAACGTTAGCACTACTAATGGCTGAGCGCACGGCATCAAGGGAAACCCCTTGGTTAAATAGGGCGGTTGGGTTGAGTTCAACCCGTACGGCAGGGAGCGATCCGCCACCAACTGAAACTTCACTAACCCCTTCAATTTGCGCAATTCGCTGGGCTAAACGGGTAGATGCAATATCATAAATTTCGCCAGTACCCATGGTCTCTGAGGTCATGGTTAAAATCATAATTGGCGCATCAGACGGGTTAGACTTGTAATAACGTGGACGGCTTGGCATACCGCTGGGCAGCAGGTTTTGCGCCGCATTAATCGCAGCTTGCACTTCCCGAGCCGCGTTATTAATGTCTTTGTCGAGATTAAACTCAAGGGTAATAGTGGTTCGCCCAAGCGCACTGCTTGAGGTCATTTCGCTGATCCCAGCAATACTGCCTAAAGAGCGTTCAAGAGGTGTCGCAACGGAGGACGCCATGGTTTCGGGTGACGCCCCAGGAAGTGACGCTGTCACGTTGATCACAGGGTAATCTACTTGAGGCAACGGAGAAACCGGTAAAAATAGAAAGCTCAGGGCACCACACAAAGTAATCGCAACGCTAATCAGCGTCGTTGCTACCGGGCGGCTAATAAATAGAGCAAAGAAGCGCTTCATTATGACACCTGTGCCTTCTTCGCTTGGCGACGGTCTTTAAAATAATGAGAAAGACGGTCGAACAATAAGTAAATAACCGGTGTGGTAAATAAGGTGAGGATTTGGCTCATAATTAAGCCACCAACCATACAAATTCCTAATGGTTGGCGTAATTCTGCACCGACACCTGTACTTAGCATTAATGGCAAGGCTCCTAGTAATGCCGCCATGGTGGTCATTAAAATTGGGCGAAAACGCAGTAGGCAAGCTTGGTAGATGGCATCATAAGGGGACATTCCCTGTTCACGCTCTGCAGCAAGGGCAAAGTCAATCATCATAATGGCGTTCTTTTTCACGATACCAATTAATAAGATGATGCCGATGACTGCAATAACATCAAGGTCTTTCCCTGCCATCATTAAAGCAAGTAATGCGCCAACCCCCGCAGTCGGTAAGGTGGATAAAATCGTAATCGGGTGGATAAAGCTCTCATATAAAATGCCTAATACGATATACATCGCCACAATTGCGGCTGCAATTAACCAGATAGTGCTGCTTAGTGCAGCTTCAAAGGCTAAAGTCGCCCCTTGAAATTGTGTGGTAATGGATTTTGGCATAGCAATTTGTGACTCGGCCAATTTCACGGCATTGACGGCTGACTCAAGCGAAGCGCCATTCGCCACATTAAACGAGAATGTCACCGCGGGAAATTGGTCGAGGTGATTAATGGCTAATGGCCCATTACCTTCTTGAATATTTACCAAAGTGCTTAGTGGCACAATGGCTCCATCAGTGCCTTTTAGACGAATATCATTCAGCGCATCCATACCATCACGTGTCTGTGTGTCATGTTCTAATATCACACGATATTGATTTGACTGTGTGTATATGGTCGAAACCATTCGCTGCCCAAATGCATTATATAAAGCGTTATCAATGGCTGACATTGTGATACCAAAACGGCTTGCGGTATCACGGTTAACATTCACATAAGCAACTAACCCTTTATTTTGCCAGTCACTACTGACATCGGTGAGTTCAGGTTGTTGCTCTAGGGCATCTAACAAGCGTGGAACCCAAGTGGTTAATTCCTCTAGTGAACCGGCCTGTAACGTAAATTGATACTGTGTGCGTGCAACTTGCGTATCGATGGTGAGATCTTGCATAGGCTGCAGATATAAATTCACCCCAGCAATGTTATCCACGGATTGCTGTAGACGATCAATAATCGCCACCACTCTATCTTCACGCTCATCAAGGGGCTTTAAGGTAATTTGGAGACGCGCATTGTTTAATGTTGGGTTGCTACCATCAACCCCCACATAAGTGGTGACATTATCAACCGCAGGGTCTGCCAATAATTTTGACGCGACTTCCTGTTGCTTTTGCGCCATGGCCGCAAAAGAAATAGATTGACGGCTTTCAATTGAACCCTGAATAATTCCACTGTCTTGCAACGGGAAAAACCCTTTTGGGATCCACATATACAGCAAAACAGTCAGCACCATGGTGCCTAGCGCCACAGAAAGCGTTAACCATTGGTGATTAAGAATACGTTTTAACCAAATTGCGTATCCAGCAACCATGCGGTCAAAGAAACGCTCACACGCTAGTTCAAAACGGTTATGTTTATGTTGCGACTCTGGTTTTAATAAACGCGCACACATCATTGGCGTTAACGTCAAAGAGACGACAGCGGAGATCAAAATAGCCACGGCTAGGGTAATGGCAAATTCGCGGAATAACCGGCCGACAATATCCCCCATAAATAACAGCGGGATTAATACTGCAACTAAAGAAAAGGTGAGGGAGATAATGGTAAACCCGATTTCACCCGCCCCTTTGAGTGCAGCGACCAGAGGCTTATCGCCTTTTTCTAAGTAGCGGGAAATATTTTCAATCACCACTATTGCATCATCGACCACAAAACCTGTGGCGATGGTTAATGCCATTAGGGTGAGGTTATTGACAGAAAAACCACAAAAATACATGACTGCAAAGGTACCAACGAGCGACAGCGGCACGGCAATGCCCGGTATTAAGGTGGCAATTCCATTGCGTAAAAACAAATAAATCACCATCACCACGAGGGCGATGGCTAGCATTAACTCAAACTGTACATCATTAACGGACGCTCGAATAGTACTGGTTCTATCGGTTAAAATATCGACATTAACCGATTTAGGTAAGCTTTCAATTAATTCAGGTAACAGCGTACGAATGGTATCTGTGGTTTCAATGACGTTAGCACCGGGCTGCCGCTGCACATTGATCACAATCGCCTGTTCATTATTTGCCCATGCCCCTAAATAGGCATTTTCGGCACCTTGTGCAATCGTTGCAATGTCGCCTAAACGTACAGGCGCACCATTTTGGAAGGCCACAATAAGCTGACGATAGTCGTCAAGTGACTTCATTTGGTCGTTAGCAGAAAGCGTCACTGCTCGCGTTGGCCCATCGAAACTCCCTTTTGCGGAGTTGACGTTAGCATTGTTGATGGCTAGGCGGATGGTTTCGCTATCCAGCCCTTTGGCTGCCATGGCTTGTGGGTTTAAATTCACGCGAACAGCAGGGCGTTGACCACCGGCTAAGGTGACTAAACCCACTCCATTAACTTGGGATATTTTCTGGGCAATTCGCGTTTCAATAATATCCTGTACCTGCGTTAATGGCATCGCATCAGAGGTGACCGCTAAGGTGAGTACAGGCGGGTCAGCAGGGTTTACCTTATTATAAATCGGAGGATAGGGTAAATCCGAAGGCAGTAAGCTACTGGCGGAATTAATCGCTGCTTGGACTTCTTGTTCGGCAACCTCTAGAGGCAACGTTAATTGGAACATCAGTGTTATAACTGATGCTCCTCCTGAACTTTGCGATGACATCTGTTTAAGACCCGACATTTGCCCAAACTGGGTTTCCAAAGGCGCAGTCACTGCAGAGGTCATCACATCGGGGCTGGCTCCCGGGTAAAGGGTAACAACTTGAATCGTCGGATAATCGACTTCGGGCAGGGCTGAAACAGGTAAGAAGCGATAGCCGATGATCCCTGCAAGTAATATAGCCACCATGAATAATGTGGTAGCCACAGGGCGCAAAATAAATAAACGAGAAGGCCCACCGCCTTTTAACATTTCAGGCTGCATTACGCTTTCTCCGCGCTATTGGCTTTACCTTTGCGGGGCTCTTTTTTGGCGATGCTTTCAGCGGTAACGACTTCGACAGTTGTGCCATCGGTGAGTTTATCAACACCATCGGTGATGACTTTGGTATTTGCTGCGAGCCCACTTTCAATAACGACTTGTTGGCTATCTTGCATCCCCACGGTCACATTGTGTTTGCTGACTTTATTATCATCACTCAATACCCAAACATAGTGACCTTCATTGCCCATTTGCAGTGCAGCGGTTGGGATCACCACGGCATTTTGCAGCGTTTCAACTTGCATTTTTACGTTAACAAATTGATTAGGAAAAAGTTTTTCTTCTTCATTGGTAAAGCGCGCTTTTATTTTAAGAGTGCCGGTCGCAGCATCAATTTGGTTATCAGTACTGAGTAGCTCACCGCTTGCGATTAGCGCGATATTGTTTCTGTCCCAAGCTTCAATCAATACTTTTTCACCGGAAGATTGTGCTTGCTGGATCGCGGGAATATCACCTTCAGGTAAAGCAAACAAGACATCTGCGGGTTGAGTTTGTGTGATAACAACAAGAGGGGTTGAGGTTCCTGAAGAGATAAAGTTTCCGACATCAACTTGTTTTAAACCAACCCGCCCTGAGATGGGGGCAGTAATTTTACTGTAGGTTAATTGCAGTTTGGCATTATCAACAGCCGCTTGGTCGACTTTAATACTGCCTTGTGCCTGTAATACCGCCGCTTTTTGGTTATCTAGCTCTTGTTGTGAAATCACTTTAGTGCCAGCAAGCTTTTGATAACGCGCTAAATCTAATTGCGCATTAGCTAACGTTGCTTTGTCTTTAGCTAATTGCCCCTCAGCTTGTGATAGCTGAACTTCAAATGGGCGAGGGTCAATCTGTGCCAATAAATCTCCCTTATTGACATATTGCCCTTCGGTAAAATACAGCTGCATTAACTGGCCTTCAACACGGCTGGTTACAGTGACAACATTTGCCGCTTGCACCGTGCCTAAGCCTGATAAAAATCGCGGAACGACTTTTTGTTCAGCAACGGCAAACTGCACAGGGGCTAACACACGTGGTGGGCGGCCCATCGCGCTTCGCTGTGAGTTTGGTTTTGCTACGGTACCAGTAGATTGTGTATCTGATTGTTTTTCTTGATGATAAAAGTACCAAGAAACGCCAGCTACCGCAATAATGGCAATAAAAATGGCAGAGCGAATAAAAGGTTTACGTTGTTTTTGTTTATTCATTTTGGGTAATTCGCTTAACTCAAAAAAAGTGGATGAGATCCGTCAGGCTGTATACTAAAAAACTAACAAAAAAGAGTCAGTTAGACATATTAGTAGTTTAACGTGATAGGTACAAAGAAAAATGGAGGAAATATGAATAAGTGTCAATTTCTGTACTTGTATACTTCAGTGCTTGTAAAGGGGGAGAGCGGGGGAATAATTTTGTATCAATTAAGATTGCCCCCTGAGTAAATAGGGGGCAATCGATTTTATAAACTAGAAGCTTTTAATACCGCAGATTTTTCGTTTGAAGACTCTGAATTGACAGTCCAACCTTTCCAAGATAGAGGAATGAAGGCTACAGCAACCGCTAATAATGAGACGCCAGCGACATAATAGGCAGGTGCCATGTGAGATTGCTGCAACCAAGCACCAGTTAATATTGGTGTTAAACCACCAAAAATTGCATAAGCCACATTGTAAGCGAATGACAGACCAGAATAGCGAATTTCAGGTGGAAATGCGCGTGTACTGATAATAGGAGTGGTTGCAATCGCACCAACAAAGAAGCCCATCAAGCCATAGTTAAAAATCAACGTACTCGCCGCAATATCACTGGATAATGACGAATAGAAGTAAATTGCCGTTACGGCTAATCCACCCCATGATAAAGTCATTGAGGTACGTGTTCCGGTTTTATCGCCTAACCAGCCCCAGAAGATACAGCCTAATGTTAAGGTCAATGTCGCCGCACAGTTGGCTTGCAATGCCACATTCCTATCAATGTTATAGATCCCTTTTAACACCACATCTGGTGTCATCAAAATGGTGACAACGATAGCGGTTGATAATGACCACGTCAGTGCCGCAGTGATCATACAAGCTTGTTTATGAGACTTAATGACGGTTTTGACGGGTAATTCTTGTGACAAGGCCTTTTTGGCTGCCAGTTCTTTAAATATCGGGGTTTCTTGTAAAAAACGACGTAAATACACAGAGATAAACCCAAAAACACCACCAAGAATAAAGGGAATACGCCATGCAAAATCATGAATTTCAGTTGTGGTATAAGAGCGCTCAATAATAATTGCGACGATAGAGCCTAATAAAATACCACCGGTGATCCCAGAAGTCAGTGTACCGACACCTAAGCCATAACGTTGTTTTGGTGTATGTTCTGCAATAAATACCCATGCACCTGGCATTTCACCACCAATCGCGGCACCTTGCATAATACGCATTAACAGCAGTAATAATGGAGCAGCAGCACCAATAGTTTCAAAAGTAGGTAAGAAACCAATAACAAATGTTGGGAATGCCATTAAGAAAATACTGAGGGTAAACATTTTCTTGCGGCCAATTTTATCCCCGAAATGAGCCATGATAATGCCACCAAGAGGGCGAGCAAGGTAACCGGCTGCAAATAGACCCAGTGTTGCCATTAGCGCGAGAAATTCGTTATCCCCTGGGAAAAATAGTTGGGAAATAATTTTTGCGTAAAAAACAAAGATAACGAAGTCATAAAACTCAAGAGTTCCCCCTAAAGAGGATAAGCCTAATGTTTTATAGTCTTCTTTGCCCAAAGGTCTCGCAGAGGGCTGGCTGGCGGTTTGCGGTGTCATTATAGTTTCCTTCTAACTACCTGTAATACTAAATTGCATAAATTCAAAATAATAAGCATTGACTCATAATAATGAGCTAATCATTTTTATTGGTGCAGATAAGAGGTATAAAACGTTGGATGGGTATAACTTAGTTTAATACACAGTATCTTTCTTGCATGAGTATATTTATAGCAGGAAATTCTATATTCTGTAAACCTCAACCCTAAAAACAAGAATGACATTCCAATTAGTTTTGATTTGTTAGCGTATTGATTTGGTGTGATGATAAATAACCTTATATGATGTTAATAATATGAATTTTGCAGAATATCGTATATTTAAATTAGTGAGTTATAGCGTTAATTATATTTAATTTAATAAATTCTTACTGAATTATGGTAAGTAAATATTACCTAGATATTATTCGTTATAATTAACTTTATTAATCTAGATAAACTAAATAACTATAAAATCATTTAATTAATAGATAAATAAAAGGGTTGTTTGCGGGATTTTGGTTTTTTAGCTGGGCTTTGCTGTCGGAGGGAGTGTTTTGTAAATTGCACGCGCCTAATCTAAGAGTAGGACGCGTGCAAAGCGAATTTAAACGAGGAATAGAGTGGCTAAGCCAAGGAAAATAAAGAAACCGCCTGTATCTGTGATAGCGGTGATCATCACGCTAGAACCGATAGCAGGGTCCTTGCCCAGTTTTAGCATAATGAGTGGAATAACCACGCCCATAATAGCCGCCATTAGTAGGTTCAAGATCATCGCTAATGTCATGACTGCACCCATAGCGATATCGCCATAAAGGAAGTAAGTGACGACACCCATAATTCCTCCCCATACAACCCCATTAATAAAGGCGACACCAAGCTCCCTTAACATTAAGAAAGAGAAACTATTGTTTTGTATCTGGTGCAGGGCAATGGCACGAACAATCATGGTAATGGTTTGGTTTCCCGTATTACCGCCAATTCCTGCCACAATAGGCATTAATGTGGCAAGGGCGACTAATTGGGAAATCGTATCTTCAAAAACCCCAATAACACGAGAAGCCACAAAAGCGGTACATAGGTTAATGGCTAGCCATGTCCAACGGGTTTTAACGGCTTGGCCGACAGGGGCGAAAACGTCTTCTTCAGGGCTTAACCCCCCCATACGACGAATACTGTTATCGTTTTCTTCACTAATGTTATCAACGATATCTTCAACCGTCAGGCGGCCCATTAGTAGGCCGTTGTTATCAACAACAGCCGCAGAAATTAAGTCATAACGTTCGAACGCACTCGCTGCGTCTTCGCCTTTTTCATCAGGCAAGAAGGTCACTGTGTCAGTCTTCATGACATCGGCCACTATTTTTTCAGGGGATTGCGTTAAAATAGTGGTTAGAGGTAATTCACCTTGTAAATAATTACTGTTATCGACAACGAAAATTTTGTCGGTCGCTTCTGGGATCTTGCCCCGTTGGCGTAAATAACGTTGAACCGTTTTTAGCGTCACATTTGGGCGTACGGTGACGAATTCAAAATCCATCATTTGGCCGACGCTATCTTTCGCATATTGTAAAACTTCGCGAATACGGCTTCGCAGGCTAGGTTCTAAATAGGTGAGGAGCCGACGCATGGTGTCACGAGGTAAATGCTCAGCAATATAGGCTTGTTCGTCAACATGCAAGTTGGCAACGGCGCGCAGTAGTTCTCTGTCAGACATATCCTTAATTAGGCTATCCCAAACAGAAACCGAGGCCTCAACTAACACTTCACCACGTTCGTTATTATCAACAAGACGCCATAACGCGAGACGCTCATCATAAGGGAGCATTTCTAAGATATCGGCGATATCCGCAGTGTGTAAATCAAGTAGCAATTCTTTTACAAGACTAATTTTTTCACTAATTGCTTTGTCATCAATACTGACGTGTTGATCATTTTCAACAAGCGCATGGACGAACTCTTCGTCATCTAAAAATAGCGTCAGGATTTGCTGGCGAATATGTGCCAGTTTTTGAGAGTGCGGGTTGACTGTTGGCGCCGCATCGGTTGAGAAAGCAGATTGTGACATTTTAATCCTTAAAGCAATAGCAGCGCAAAAGCGCTTTTTATGAATTCGTCTGCGAGCGGACGAAATTTATTATCATTATTGTCGCCTATTTAAATAATATATCAAATAGTTGAGTCAAATAAGCGGTGATTTTCAAGTCATCAATGATGAATAATAAGAACAAATCACTACAATAATGGCCGCAAATTACTCATTTTCTGCGCAAATAGTTAACGACCAACCGGGAACATCTTCCCAATAGCCACTTTCCTTTTCTAAATCTAATAACATCAATGCATTTTGCACGAGATATTCAGATGGTAAATAGATAGTCCAGTGCCCATCATCCGTTTCTATCCGTAACGAAGAAGGGATTGTTGTAGATTGGCGTTGATTATTTAACAAAATGGCTAGCCGCAAAATTTGGATAAGCGGCATAAATTGTTTTCTTTTAAATAAATTAAATTTAGGGATATCGTCATACTTAATAGCCCTACGATGATTACGTACTAATGTTGCCAGTAATAGTTGCTGTTCTTGGTTGAAACCCGGTAAGTTAGTATTTTGCAAAATATAAGCAGAATGGCGGTGCATACCACTATGATTAATACTTAAGCCAACTTCATGGAGCATAACCGCCCATATTAAAATGGATTCTAACTGTGGATTGAGTTGTTTAGGGTTTTGCTGCCCCCATTGGAAATAGAGCTCTTCCATCGTTTTTAATACACGTTTCGCTTGCTCTCTATCAATATTATAATGCTCAGCAAGGCTTAATGCAGTACGTTGACGGATATCTTGGTGACGGAAGCGGCCTTCCATTTCATATAAAACACCTTCACGTAATGCACCGTCAGATAAACGTAACTCTTTAATTTCTAATGAATCAAAGACGGCAAGTAAAATGGCTAAACCTGGGACAAATACGTGTTTACGTTCATTAGAGAGGCCCAGTATATTTAGTGAGCTAAATGACTTATATTTTAATGCCATTTGCTTGATTTCGATAAGGCGTTCACGGGTGATAATACCGTCTTTATAGCCTAATTCTTGTATTACACTATGAGCAGCTTTGATGGTGCCCGAGGCACCCATCGCGACGTCCCAAGTTTGTTTCTTAAATAAAATCGCAGTGCTTTCTAATTTTAAGCAAGCCCCTAGGTAGGCGCGATTAAAAAATTCAGGGTTGATTTCTTCATTTGGGAAGTAAGTGCGAGCAAAGCTCACACAACCCATACGGCGGCTTTCAATCAAAAGCGGTTCAAACTTCTCACCAATGACTAACTCAGTTGAACCACCACCGATATCAAGTACTAATTTGCGGCCTTTTTCGGGTTGGGTGTGTTCAACGCCCATAAAAATCAATCGAGCCTCTTCTTGGCCTGAAATGATTTCAATAGGATAGGGCATGATTTCTTTTGCGCGTTGCAAAAATAGTTTCACATTCGTTGCGACACGTAATGAGTGTGTGCCAACAATACACACGTTCTCAGGGGAAAATCCTTGTAACCGTTCGGCAAACAACGCGAGGCAGGCAAGGCCCCGTTCCATGGCTTCTTCACTTAATTCATTGGTATCACTTAAGCCATCGGCAAGGTGAACACGTTTTTTCAAACGAGTGAGAACTTGCAATGCACCGTTGACAATACGAGCAATGACCATATGAAAACTATTGGAGCCTAAATCTATAGCCGCAATTTCTTGTGGTCTCGGTGTTGAGGCGTTGGTTATTGGCATATTTTTAAGCTCTTGTATCAGGTATTTCGATTGATTTTAAATAATCATACACAGCAAGCTGGGCTTGGATTTTTCGTTTATTTCCGCGGGGAACATAATGATTACTTAAATCTTTGTCAACATAACGTGCTTTTACGGTATCGCTAAATTGCAGCTCTAAAATATCCAATACCCGTTGTTTTAAATGCGGGTCGACTAAACTAACGGCAACTTCAATGCGGTAGTCAATATTGCGCGTCATCCAGTCAGCGGAGGAAATAAAGACTTTTTCGTCACCCGCATTGGTGAAAACATAGACACGGTCATGCTCAAGAAAACGGTCAACAATGCTGGTTACCTGAATATTTTCACTATAGCCGACTTGACCCGCCACTAAAGAGCACATTCCTCTGACTAATAAACGAATTTTGACACCTGCATTGGAGGCATCATACAGTTTGTCGGTCAATTCTTTATCGACTAGATTATTAATTTTTAATGTGATGCCACTGGGGCGTTCAGCGAGTGCATTTTCGATTTCTTGGTCAATTAAGGCCATTAAACGAATCCGTGTATTTTGTGGAGATACCATTAAATTATCGAAAGTCACTGGGCGATAGGGGTTTTCTATAAAACTAAATACCCGACGAACTTCGTTGGTGATCAGCTCATTTGCTGTGAGTAGCGAGTAATCGGTATAAAGCCGAGCGGTTTTTTCATTAAAATTACCCGTACCAATGTGAGCGTAGCGAACGATTTGCCCTTCTTCCATACGCGAGATAATAAACAATTTCGCGTGGATTTTAAGCCCTGGCGCGGAGAAAATAACATGCACGCCGGCTTCGGTTAACCGTTTTGCCCAATGAATATTGGCGGCTTCATCGAATCGAGCTTGTAACTCAACGACCACCGTGACTTTTTTTCCATTATGGGCAGCATGAATGACGGAATCGATAATGCGTGAGTCTTTCGCAACACGGTAAATATTAATTTTTATCGACAATACATTCGGGTCAAAAGACGCTTGGCGCAATAATTCTAAAGTATGTTCAAAGGTATAGTAGGGATAATATAACAGCACATCGCGTTCGCGAATGGCATCGAAACCGTTACGGAAATTATCAAACCAGCGGTGACGCAGCCTTGGTAATGGCTTGTTTAATAGGTTTTTATTTCCTTCATTAGGGAAATTAATAAAGTCTTTAAAATTGTGGTAGCGGCCACCGGCAATCACGGAGTCATCGCTGGATAGCCCCAGTTTTTCACGTAAAAGAGCAACCATTTCGTCAGGCATATCACGCTGATAGACAAAACGGACGGGCTCTGCGGTTAAACGCTGTTTTAATGTGGACGACATTATCTCGAGTAAGCTCGATTCCATCTCTGTTGCGATGTCATACTCTGCATCACGCGTCATTTTCATCGAATAAGCATTAAGCTTATCGTAATCAAAGAAGCCTTTGAAAATTTCATCCAGTGTATAGCGAAGGATATTATCAATTAGGATCATTGATTTGCGACGCTTTGGCATTTCCGGCGGTAAGTTAACAAACCGAGGCACTTTATCAGAGGGAATTTCCAATAGCGCATACTGAATGTGATTGCCATTGATGATTTCAACGGCAAGGTACGTGTAGTCATCTTTTAGAAACTCAACCAGATTGGTGTCAGGATTAATTAATATTGGCGTAATATGCTGGCGCAGGTTCTGCCGGAAATATTGACGTAACCAAATCTGTTGGCGAGGCGAAATTTGACGTTCGTTAATCAAGAATATTTGATTGCGCGCCATTTCTAATAGCAAATCATTATAGAGAATATCGAACTCTTGTTCTTGTTTGGCAACTCTTGACTGAATTCTCTTTAACAAGTGGCGAGCACCACTTGCCGAACCCCGTTCTTCATTAATTAAAATACGGCGTTTAACGTCGGCGAAGCGGACTTTATAAAACTCGTCTAAATTATTGGAATAAATACCCAAAAAACGCATTCGCTCAATAAGAGGGTTACGCTTGTCGGCTGCTTCTTGTAAAACACGCTCGTTAAAAGACAGCCAGCTTAACTCTTTTTCATGATAGAGACGTTCTTGGGACATTCTAACTCCATATTAGACTCTTGTTACTTTGTGGCTATGATACCAGCCAGTTAGCTAAATGTGTTGTTTAATTGCTTTATCTTGGGTAATAACACTTTCTGGATTAGCAGATTGCTGTTTCATCGTAAAATATTGCTGCTGAAAAATACACATACGGATAGCGGTGTGATAACGACCATTGACAAAGAACTCGTCGATCAGTTCGCCTTCAGTATGGAAGCCTAGTTTATTATAAATATGGATAGCTTTGACATTTTCTTTATCAACAATAAGATAAAGTTTATATAAGTTTAGTACAGAAAACGCGTAGTCCATTGCTAATTGCGCAGCGCGACTCGCATAGCCATGCCCTTGATGGCTCGGTGCAATGATAATCTGAAATTCAGAGCGTCGGTGAATATAATCAATCTCTACCAATTCGACTAGGCCCACTTTCTCACTGTCATTTTCAACGATAAAGCGGCGTTCAGACTGGTCATGAATATGTTTATCGTAAAGATCGCTTAATTCAACAAAAGCTTCGTAAGGTTCTTCAAACCAATAACGCATAACACTGGCATTATTATCAAGCTGGTGAATGAATGCTAAATCTTCACGTTCAAGTGGGCGCAACCTAAACGGATGAACTTGCCCGGTTGTCATAAAAATACCTCTATTTAGTTAGGAAAAATGTGTTGTTCTTCGATTACAAGGATAACATTTATTTACGATAAAATAATGACACAGCACAGAGAGATGATCACCTTGTTGAAAAATAATTCATTTTACTTAGGGGGACGCTGTTTAACTCAATACAGTTCTATGTTATTTCCATGTGAAATACGACGAAAAAAGGGTGGATATCCACCCTTAAGTTTATATTTTTCGCTGTCACGAAGGTTACTCGTTAGCATAACCTTGTTGCGGTAAAATTTGGTTATCTAACACAGCGTTACCTTTTTGCATTGTTAATCGGCCACTGATGAACCATTCAACAACTAATGGGTAAATCGCATGTTCTTGAGCTTTAACCCGCTCGATAATATCTTCTTCGCTATCTTGTTCAAAGATAGGTACTTTGGCTTGTAAAATAACCGGCCCGCCATCCAGCTCTTCGGTAACGAAATGCACCGATGTGCCATGTTCTTTATCCCCATTTTCCAGCGCCTTACGGTGTGTATGTAAACCGGGGTATTTAGGTAGCAAAGAAGGGTGGATATTGAGTAATTTTCCAGCAAAGTGGTTGACGAATTGGGCTGATAAGATACGCATAAAACCCGCTAATACGACTAAATCAGGCTGGAATTGGTCAACCTGCGCGAGTAGTGCAGCATCATATGCTTGGCGGTCAGTATATTGTTTCGCATCTAAATAACAGGCTGGGATCCCAGCCTGTTGTGCTCGAACAAGCCCATAAGCATTGGCTTGGTTGCTGATAACAGCAACAATTTGAGCGCCAATTGCCCCAGAGCGACAGCTATCAATTAATGATTGCAAATTACTGCCACTGCCAGAAATGAGGACAACTATTTTTTTCATTAGCGGATCACAACCTGCTCTTCACCCGCAGGTAATGCACCAATTGTACCGATTTGCCATGCGTTTTCACCAAGCTTGTTCAACAGAGCAAGTGCATTTTCGACTTCTTGCTGTGGCAGAGCAATAATAATCCCCACACCACAATTGAAGGTACGGTACATTTCATGGGTACTAACATCACCAGCTTGCTGTAGCCAATTAAAGACTGCGGGCCATTGCCAGCTGCTGCCGTCAATAATCGCTTGTGTGTTGTCAGGTAGTACGCGAGGAATATTTTCCCAGAAACCCCCACCGGTTATGTGTGCAATGGCGTGGATATCGCTATTTGCGATCAGCTCTAATACATTTTTAACGTAAATGCGTGTTGGCTCTAATAAATGGTCAGCTAAAGGTTTCCCATCTAATTGCGTTTCTTCTGGGTTGGTTTGACTGACTTCAAGGATTTTGCGAACCAGCGAATAGCCATTTGAATGAGGGCCGCTAGAAGCTAAAGCAATTAAGGCATCCCCAGCACTCACTTTGCTGCCATCGATGATTTCTGAGCGCTCAACAACACCCACACAGAAACCGGCTACATCGTAGTCTTCACCATGGTACATGCCAGGCATTTCAGCGGTTTCACCGCCAACTAATGCGCAACCAGATTGTTTACAGCCTTCTGCAATACCTGTAATCACGCTAGCAGCGGTATCGACATCCAGTTTACCTGTTGCATAATAATCAAGAAAGAATAGAGGCTCTGCGCCTTGGACGATCAGGTCATTGACACACATAGCCACAAGGTCAATTCCAATGGAGTCATGACGTTTTAAATCCATTGCTAAGCGTAATTTGGTACCGACACCGTCAGTGCCTGAAACTAAAACAGGTTCACGGTATTTTTGCGGTAGGGAACATAATGCACCGAATCCCCCAAGCCCCCCCATAACTTCTGGGCGGCGGGTTTCTTTTACGACACCTTTAATACGTTCAACCAAGGCGTTACCCGCATCAATATCAACACCGGCATCTTTATAGCTGAGAGAGGTTTTATCAGTCACTACGGCCCCCAAGGCAATTACATTTTTGAGAAAAATAACATCATTGACATTATTCTAACAGGCTAGGCAAACGTTTGCGATAGCTTTGTGTTGGAAATTTTTGGGTACCACAATCAAAGAATAGGAGAACGTTATAGAAGCCGTACAGCAAAATAATAAATGATTTTATTTAAATCAAATTTGCGGTTTAGCCAATTTCAACTTAACTGAGATAAGGTATAATTCTAAAAAAAATTGTGTTAATCGTTGTTGTTTTGACCAAAATCAAGCGTTATCTAGTGGCAACCAAAGCTAAAAGAGGTATAATCCGGCGATTTTTTTGTCCGCCGCCGTCTTAAATAGTAGGAGAAACCCATGAAGATCGTTGAGGTAAAACACCCTCTCGTTAAACATAAACTCGGCCTGATGCGAGATCATGATATAAGCACAAAACGCTTTCGTGAACTGGCCTCAGAGGTTGGTAGCCTACTGACTTATGAAGCAACTGCTGACCTTGAAACTGAAAAAGTGACTATCGATGGTTGGTGTGGTCCTGTAGAAATAGAACAAATTAAAGGTAAGAAAATCACTGTAGTACCAATTCTCCGTGCTGGTATTGGTATGATGAATGGTGTATTAGATAGTATTCCAAGTGCACGTATCAGTGTGGTGGGTGTTTATCGTGATGAAGAAACACTACAGCCAGTCCCTTATTTCCAAAAACTTGCATCTAACATTGAAGAACGTATGGCATTAGTGGTTGACCCAATGTTAGCGACGGGTGGCTCAATGATTGCTACCATTGATTTATTAAAAAATGCGGGTTGTACCTCGATTAAAATCTTAGTACTTGTTGCAGCGCCAGAAGGTTTAAAAGCGTTGGAAGCTGCGCATCCAGATGTTGAATTATATACCGCTTCAATTGATGAGTATTTAAATGAAGAGGGGTATATCGTTCCGGGTCTCGGTGACGCGGGCGACAAGATATTTGGTACTAAATAATGATAAGCCGACTGAGAAGTCGGCTTTTTTTTGATTAATTGTAGAGACTCACTGCTTATTCAGTGATTAGCCATTTCGCTAAAAGAGGATAAAGTCACATGACTCGTCGCACCATCAGTGTTGAAGAAAGACCACCATTATTACAAACTATCCCACTGAGCCTTCAACACCTGTTTGCTATGTTTGGCGCAACCGTTATCGTACCGATTCTGTTTGGTGTAAACCCCGCGACAATTTTGCTGTTTAATGGAATAGGAACGCTGCTGTACTTATTTATTTGTAAAGGGCAAATTCCGGCTTATTTAGGTTCAAGTTTTGCATTCATTTCCCCTGTGTTGATTTTATTACCATTAGGTTATGAATTGGCACTTGGCGGCTTTATCATTTGTGGCGTGTTGTTCTGTATAGTTGCGCTGATTGTTAAAGTTGCAGGAAGAGGGTGGATCAACGTTATGTTTCCCCCAGCGGCAATGGGGGCAATCGTAGCTGTAATTGGTTTAGAGCTTGCTCAAACCGCTGCAGGTATGGCAGGGCTATTGCCTAAAGATGGTGCAGTGGTAGATTCAAACACGTTAATTATTTCCCTGACCACATTATCAGTCACTATTCTCTGCGCGGTCGTTTTCCGTGGGTTTTTATCTATAATTCCAATTTTGATTGGTTTTTTAGCGGGTTATGCATTGTCCTATTTTATGGGTATTGTAGACTTTACCCCGGTTATTGAAGCGCCATGGTTTGCTATCCCAACATTTTATACACCACGCTTCGAATGGTTTGCTATTTTAACCATTTTACCTGCGGCCTTAGTAGTTATCGCTGAGCACGTAGGGCACTTAGTGGTCACGGCGAATATTGTTGAGCGTGACTTAATGAAATCGCCAGGTTTACATCGCTCAATGTTTGCGAATGGCTTCTCGACGGTGATTTCAGGTTTCTTTGGCTCGACACCGAATACGACTTATGGTGAAAATATTGGGGTAATGGCAATTACCAAGGTATACAGCACATGGGTAATTGGCGGAGCCGCAATTATTGCTATTTTATTATCTTGTGTTGGTAAATTAGCTGCTGCTATCCAATTAGTGCCGGTTCCTGTCATGGGCGGGGTTTCACTCTTATTATACGGGGTAATTGGTGCATCAGGTATTCGTGTGTTGATTGATTCAAAAGTTGATTATAACAAGCCACAGAATTTGATTTTAACCTCAGTAATTTTAATTATTGGTGTTAGTGGTGCGGTTATCCATATCGGTCAAGCGGAACTTAAAGGTATGGCACTGGCGACGATTGTCGGGATCTTTATGGCACTATTGTTCCGTTTTATAACATTTGTTAGGCCTGAAAAGCAATTTGTAACATCTGAAGTGCAAGAGCTTGATAGCAATAAAAAATAAGCCATGTGACTTTTCCTATTGCCGTTCGGTTGATCGAGCGGCATTTGCTCACCGTTCTTATTCATCTATCCGTGTTTTTTATGGTAAACTGCTAGATGAAAATTGATTTGTACAGCCAGAGGCGCTTCTGAACACACCATCACAGCTTTCATTACCACTATATCTGCCAGATGATGAAACCTTTGCAAGCTTTTATGCAGGGGAAAATGGGGCGTTGCTGTCTGCTATTCAGTCTGCTATTAATCAACCACACGGTAGTTATATCTATTATTGGTCGCGAGAAGGTGGTGGAAAAAGCCATTTATTGCATGCGGCTTGTGCTGAACTGTCTGAACAAGGCATTGCAGTAGGCTATGTCCCTTTAGATAAACGTGCATATTTTGTCCCTGAAGTACTAGACGGTATGGAGCATTTATCACTCGTTTGTATTGATAATATTCAGTGCATCGCGGGTGATGAAGAGTGGGAAATGGCGATTTTCAATTTATATAATCGTATTTTGGAGATTGGCCGAACTTGTTTATTAATCACTGGGGATAGGCCACCTCGGCAAATCGAACTGAAATTACCTGATTTAGCCTCTCGCCTTGATTGGGGACAAATTTATAAACTGCATCCACTGAGCGACGAAGATAAAATTTGGGCACTGCAATTACGTGCTCGTATTCGTGGTTTCGAATTACCGGAAGATGTGTGCCGTTTCGTATTAAAACGTTTAGATAGAAAAATGGGAACCTTGTTTGATATCTTAAACAAACTTGACCACGCATCCATCGTTGCTCAGCGCAAATTAACGATCCCTTTCGTAAAAGATATTCTAAAACTTTAGTAGACTAAACGAGTTGGCAGCCGCATAGCTGCCAAAATAGTGACTATAAGATTTCACAGACTTGCTCAGGCGGGCGGCCTAAGCGTGCTTTATCACCATTAACAACGATAGGGCGTTCAATCAACTTAGGGTTCTCATGCATCGCTTTAATGAGTTGGTCCTGAGTTAAGCTGTCATCGTTTAAATTCAATTCCTTATACAGCTCTTCTTTGGTGCGCATTAATTGACGAGCATCTTTAAAGCCTAACATTTTAAGGAGTTTTTTGATCTCAGCTACCGTTGGGGGTGTTTTTAAATATTCGACCACCGTGGGAGTGATACCCTTATCAGTTAAAAGGGCTAGGGTTTCACGACTTTTAGAACAACGTGGGTTGTGGTAAATCTTAATCGAATCCGTCATTATTTTAACTCCTTACGGTTTTGCATTTTTGTCACGTAATTGTAGTTTTCTAAGCGCATCAATGCGAGCGTCATAACGCTGTTGTTCATAGCTGCCTAAACGGCTTTGACGGCTAGCATCGCTGAGATAATTAATCGCAGTGTCATAATTACCCCGTAATGCCATTCCTTCTGCGTAAGCGGCGAGTTCTTCTGTACGTTTACCTTGCTTTGCAGACGCTTCAGCCAGTAAATCCCAGCCAATCGGGTCATCAGGGTAATCAAACGTATATTTATTCAACAAGGTTGTTGCTTCTTTATATTGATGATTATTAATTAATGCGTTGGCAAGGTTAACAATGAAAACAGTATTTTTCGGTGTTTTTTTCAATGCGTTTTGTAAACGCGAAACTGCTCTAGCAACTTGATTTTGTTCGATATCGACATCCGTCATACTATCAATAAACCAAGGGTTATCAGGTTGTTTCGCTAATAGCTCTGTCAGGATTTTACCTGCTTCTGCATATTTTTTGTCCTGAGAAAGAAGTAACGCTTTACCATATTGTGCCGCAATTTGCTCTTGTGCAGAACCTTTCCCGTAATTTTCAATAATTTGGTCTAAGGCATGTTTTTGCTCGGTGCTATACATGGCCAAAATACGAACGCGAGCTAACATAAAATCCAGTGATGATGGCACACTCACTTTAGGATATTGATTAGAGCGGTTTCTTGCATCCGCTAAACGGCTATCCGGTAAGGGGTGCGTTAATAGGATTTCAGGGGGCTTCGACATATAACGAGTTTGGTCTGACATCGTTTGCATAAAATCAGCCATGGCGTGTGGGTCAAAGCCAGAGCGCCTTAATGTCTGCAAGCCAATACGGTCAGCTTCTTGTTCATTGGCTTGGGTAAAGCTGATCATACCTTGTTGAACCCCAGCCATTGTTCCTGTTAAAGCGGCAAAACCGGCTTGAGGATTCGCCATCACTAACAGTAAAGAACCAATGGTTCCTGCAATCGCGAGAGGAGTGGTGCTTTTCTGGTCTTCCATCATTCGCGCAAGGTGTCTTTGCGTGACGTGAGATATTTCGTGAGCCATGACTGATGCGAGCTGGCTTTCATTTTGGCTGTACCGAAATAATGCGGAATGCAGCACGACATTCCCCCCAAAATAGGCATATGCGTTAATATTGGGGTTATTGACTAAATAGAACTTAAACGGTGTTTTAACTGAGTCGGCATTTTTTACTAAGCGCATGCCAAGTTTGTTAACATACTGAGTTAACAGTGGGTCATAAATAAGAGGGGTACTGGCTCGTATTTGGCGTGTGATTGCGTCTCCCATAATAATTTCTTGGTTGATGCTAAGAGTGCCTCCCGCCGTCGTTCCTATATCGGGTAAGGTATCTTCAATTGCGCTATAAGCAGGTAAAACTGCACCGTTCATTAGCGCAGCGATCATGAAAGCCAATAATGGATATTTTAAAGTTTTCTTCATGAAACGTGAGTATCCCATACAACATTTAAATTTAGGGTAAGTACCGACTTTATTTCGGGTATGTTTAAGTAAGGCACCTAAAAACGCGAAAAGTTTAAAACACATGATAGCAAAAGCTATCGTAAAATCTGTTCTTCGGTATAATTTTCGTTACTTTAGGAACTGTCCTTTGCACTAATTCCCCCAGGAGCAATAAATGCTGGAATTGTTTTTACAGTGGTATCGTCGGCGTTTTGCTGATCCACAAGCCATAGCCCTCTTTACATTACTCGTATCGGGGTTTGTGATCATCTTCTTTTTCAGCAGTATACTGGCTCCATTGCTGGCGGCAATTGCTTTAGCTTATTTACTTGAATGGCCAACCAATTTATTACAGCGTATAGGGTTATCTCGTTCAGTTGCTGTCGGCATTATTTTGACCTTATTCGCTGGAATAAGTGCCATGGTTATTTTAATTATTGCGCCGACGGCATGGCAGCAAGGGATTAATTTGATGGCCGATCTACCAAATATGGTTAACCGTTTCAATGAATTCGCACAGAAATTACCAGAGCAATACCCCGCATTAGTGGATGTTGGCATTATTGATATGATGGCAGATAACCTTCGTAGCCGCATGTCAGGCATTGCAGACTCAGTGGTTAAAGCGTCAGTTGCATCATTAATTGGTATTTTTACTTTGGCGGTTTACTTAGTTCTAGTGCCTTTGATGACATTTTTTCTTTTAAAAGATAAAGAACGTATCAGCAAAAGCTTTCTTAAGTTATTACCCAAAAATCGTTTGTTAGTGGGCAAAGTTTGGGTCGAAATGAATGAACAAATCACCAACTACTTACGAGGGAAAGTAACAGAAATGGTGATTGTTGGGGTGGCGACCTATTTATGTTTTGCTTATTTTGACTTGCGCTATTCCGTATTGTTATCGGTGCTTGTCGGAGTAGCGGTATTAATCCCTTATATTGGTGCGGTAGCGGCCACGATCCCAGTGGTTATTGTTGCGCTCTTTCAGTTCGGTATTGGCAGTGAATTTTGGTACCTAATGTTGGTTTACTTAGTGATCCAAGGTTTGGATAGCAACGTTGTTGTGCCTTTATTGTTTTCTGAAGCGGTGAATTTGCATCCACTAGTGATTATTTTATCTGTTGTGATATTTGGTGGGTTATGGGGCTTTTGGGGCGTATTTTTTGCAATACCATTAGCAACACTGATTAAAGCGGTCATTCACGTATGGCCGGAAGAGCCAACGGAATCACAAAACTAGGTTAGGAATAGTGCTGTATGGGGGCATACAGCACTAAGATGTGGCGATTAAGCGTGTGTATTAATGTAATCAAGCACGATTTCGTGGTGGTTACTGGTTTTAAAATTGTCAAAGACGTGTTCTATTTTCCCAGTAGGGTCAACGAGGAAGCTAATACGATGAATCCCATCATAGGTTTTCCCCATGAATTGTTTTTCACCCCAAACCCCAAATTGCTCACATACTTGGTGGTCTTCATCTGATAATAAAGTGAAGTTCAACATCTCTTTTTCAGCGAAACGAGACAGTTTCTCTGGTTTGTCTGTGCTAATACCTAATACTTCGACACCTTTCGCTTTAAGTGTATCCATTTCATCACGTAGACCACACGCTTGAACAGTACAACCAGGGGTCATCGCTTTAGGATAAAAGTAAACTAATACGCGCTGACCCTGATAATCAGAAAGATTGATGAGCTCACCATCTTGGTCAGGAAGGCTAAATTGAGGCGCCTTATCACCGGCTTTCAATGGGTTCATTACATATATCTCCGTTAACTTTGCATGTTGGGGTTGTTAACAATACTTATGTTGCCTTTAGCATTTAGCATTGTACACAGTTGTTGAAATTTATTTTTTATGATTATGCCATTATCGTCCAACGGGTCGTGTGCAGTAATCTGAATCTCCAGTTGAGCGGGCATATCATTATTGGCTGGTTGTGTTTTAGAAACAAGCTCTGCGATATTACACTGCGAGGTTGTGAATAAATTTGTGAATTGCTCGACAATACGGGGTGCATCGTCAACAACAACATTCACTGTTACTGTCGATGGGTAATAGGTTGTTTGAACACTCTGGGTTCTTTTCATTACGATGAGCAAATCGAGCTCGGCGCCCTTAGGTGGCAATGTCGCCTCTAAAAGGGTGATAGCATTCCAACTGCCTGAAAGCATCATAATGAAGGTAAATTCCTTGCCAAACATCGCTAAGCGACTATCTTCAATATTACAATCACACTCGCTGACTAGCCGTGTAATAGTATTCACAATGCCCGGACGATCTGTTCCCAGCGCAGTAATGACAAGAAATTGCTGTTCAGTCTTAGGCAAAGTCTATTCCTTAGTATTTTAATTATGTCAGTTAAACATTTGATTAGAATATAGCAGTAAAATTCTAGCACTAAAAACTGACTGACTATGAAGGTAAGGAAACCATAAAAAAGACAATCTGCCAAGAGGGGAAATAGACTCTTGCGAGAAATATCAGTGAATTATTACTTCTATTTAAGTTAATGTGCTCGGCATTAACAAAATTCATTAAATTCTTGCTGTTGGGTGGTTTTCTTCTTTGAAATGAAAAAGTAACATGGTAGTTCAATTATTGAGGGGGTATCGCTATGGCTAATGGAAACGCAAATTATAAAGATTTTTTAACGGGAAGCATTGTTGCAGTTATCACACCAATGGATTCGGCGGGGCGTTTAGATAAAGCCAGCTTAAAAAAATTGGTGGATTATCATGTTGAAAGCGGAACAACTGCGATTGTTTCTGTTGGTACAACTGGCGAATCAGCAACCTTAACGCACAAAGAACATGTGGATGTCGTGAAAGCGACACTTGAATTAGCGGATGGCCGTATTCCTATTATTGCAGGAGCAGGCGCAAATGCGACAGCTGAAGCTATTTCGCTGACAAATGAGTTTGAAAACAGTGGTGTAGTTGCTTGCCTGACGGTAACACCTTATTATAATAGGCCTTCTCAGGAAGGGTTATATCAACACTTTAAAGCAATTTCAGAAAACACGAGCTTGCCACAGATTCTTTATAATGTACCATCACGGACTGGCTGTGATATGTTGCCTGAAACCGTTGGGCGTTTAGCAAAACTGGCGAATATTGTTGCAATTAAAGAAGCAACAGGGAACTTAGCTAGGGTTCATCAAATCAAAGAACTGGTTGATGATAATTTTGTACTGTTAACAGGTGATGACGCAACAGCACTTGATTTCATGCAACTGGGTGGTCAAGGCGTTATTTCAGTCACATCCAACGTTGCGGCACCACAGATGGTAAAAATGTGTGACTTAGCGCTTGCAGGCAAATATACTGAGGCGCGTGAATTAAATAAAAAACTGATGGGGCTTCATCTTCAGTTATTTGTTGAACCAAATCCAATTCCAGCGAAATGGGGCTGTCATCGCTTAGGCCTGATTGCAGATGGTACATTACGGTTGCCAATGACACCGTTAACCACCTCGGGCCAGCAAAAAGTTGAGGAAGCCTTGAAGCTCGCTGGGTTACTGTAAAATTTAGGGAATTTTAATGGCAACATTATTGCAAAAATCGAAGGTTATGAAGGTTGCTGGCCTGTCACTTGTCGTGTTACTGGCAGCCTGCTCCAGCGATCAGCGCTATAAACGTCAGGTCAGTGGTGATGAGGAATATCTCAATGCTGCGCCATTGAAAGTGTTGAATGTGCCACAAGGGCTGACATTACCAGAACAAAATGGTGAGTATGATATCCCTAAAGCCACATCAACAGGGGCAATAGGGAAAGCGTTAGACATTCGTCCGCCAGTACTGACAATTTCGCAATTAGCGGGTTCTCGTACAGAGGATAGCGCTCAAGCAAGTCGTTTGTTGCTAGAAAATACACCTGAAAATAGTGCACTTTGGTCACAAGTTACGATGATCTTAGAGCAAAGAGGTATTCCAGTTTCATCTAAAGATGATGGTTCTCGCTCAATTGAAACCGATTGGGTCAAATGGGATCGTGCAGATGAAAACGTACCGATTGAGAGTCGCCATAAAGTAACAGTGCAACCAGAAAATGGTATGATGGCGTTAACGGTAACCAGCTTAGGCTTACGTCAAGGTGGTGAGACCATTACCGATGTTGTCGAAACTCAACGTTATAACAAACTGTTATTGAATGAATTAACCGATAACTTATATACGTTGCGTGATACTTCAAACAAAAATAGCATCCAAAATGCTTATGGTATCATTGATGTTCAAACAGGTAGTGATGATACTGGCTTACCTTTAGTTGTTGTTCGTGCGCCATTTGATGCGGTATGGGAACGCTTACCACACACCTTAGAAAGTGTTGGCATGAAAGTGGGTGACCGTACACGTTCAAGTGGTTCTGTGATGGTGACTTATAAAGGTTTAAGCAGCTCAGAATGGCAGGCGTTGGGCATTGATGACCCAACTGTGCCAGAAGCGGATTATAAAGTACAGGTCGGTGATTTAAATAACCGTAGTACACTGCAATTTATCACCACCAAAGGTGTTCCTTTAACACAAAAACAAAATGATGAAATGGTTGCTGCACTGAAAGCGGCGTTTAGTAAAGCACCAGCCAAAAAGCAATAATTCAACATTTTTAGATGACTAATTAAACCGTAGCTTAAATACAAGCTGCGGTTTTTTTATTTAAATTGGATGGGTTTGTATTGGGGTAAAGATATTAAGCTTCATACGCATAGGCTGGTGGTTATCAGCTCTGTATTTTGTTTATTTAATGCTTATCGTAACCTATATGCTTAGTTAATTATTAATTAGCATTCCATCAGTTTCAATTTTCCTTCTCTGGAAGGCTAATTTTATCTTTCATGTTTTCACTTAAAACAAATGGACAAAAAATCAGTATTTATGGTTAAGTAATCGTTTGCGTCCGCTCCGGAATTTTATTATCATGATTAGCAGTCAATTATAAAATATTGAATATCAGCTAGTTAGCGTTTTACATGGTGAATTTCAGTAACTGACTGAAACAGAGCAGAAAATTAACAATGAATAGGCCATTTGAATGGTTTTTGTTCTTCTGTTACTTATCTGAATCTGCTGTGCAGGTTGATTTTTGTTTAGTTTAATCACATCCCTGGAGTGTGTAAGATGCAAAAGAAAGCTGAGTTGTATCGTGGTAAGGCAAAAACAGTCTATACCACAGAGGATCCTGATCTACTGGTTCTGGAGTTCCGTAATGATACATCAGCACTCGATGGTGAGCGTATCGAGCAGTTTGACCGTAAAGGTATGGTAAATAACAAGTTTAACCATTTCATTATGAGCAAATTAGAAGCAGCCGGTATTCCAACGCAAATGGAAGCATTATTGTCTGACACAGAAGCTCTAGTGAAAAAGTTAGATATGGTGCCGGTTGAGTGTGTAATCCGCAACCGTGCAGCGGGTTCACTGGTAAAACGCTTAGGTGTTGAAGAAGGCATGGTGTTAAACCCGCCTTTATTTGACTTATTCTTAAAGGACGATGCCAAGCACGACCCGATGGTGAATGAATCGTACTGTGAGACTTTTGGTTGGGTGAGTAAAGAAAATTTGGCTAAAATGCGTGAGCTAAGCTACAAAGCCAATGAAGTGCTCAGTAAAATTTTTGCAGATGCAGGGTTAATTTTAGTCGATTTTAAACTGGAGTTCGGCTTGTATAAAGGCCAAGTTGTCTTAGGTGATGAGTTTTCCCCAGACGGTAGCCGTTTATGGGACAAAGAAACACTGAATAAAATGGATAAAGACCGTTTTCGTCAGAGTCTTGGTGGTTTAATTGAAGCTTACGAAGAGGTCGCCCGCCGTATTGGCGTGCAGTTAGATTAATTAATTTCCTATAATTTGAATGAGATTTTAGCCTGCATTGCAGGCTATTTTTTTAGTTATTAATCGGGCGCGACTGTTGGTTAATAAAATGTGTGATCCATGATGAAAGAGTGGTATCAGTAGTATTTATTTGTAGTTGCTGACTAAGTGATATCAATGTCGGTGCAGGAAGTGGGCTTTCAACTTGTAACTCTGGATGGCTTAATATTTCCGTTGGTTGACCATCAGCGATGAGTTGGCCATTTGATAAATGCAATACGCGTTGAAAATGGCGAGCAACAAAATCAAGGTCGTGGCTAATAGAAACGACGCTTACCCCTTTTTCGCGTTGTAATGTCAGCCAATCTTCGAATTTTCGCATCCAAAAGGCATCAAAGTCACGGCTTGGTTCATCAAGTAGCAATAGTTTAGGTGAAACAGCCTCTAAGCAGGCAACAGCAACCATCCTGCGTTGGCCTGCATGTAAATCTAAAGGGTGTTTATCCGCCACATCGGATAAGTGGCAAATTTCAAGTGCTTGCTGTACTCGCGCTTGAATATCACGTTTATGATGTTTTTGGCGTTTTAAACCAAAAGCAATTTCATCACGTACACAACTATGAAAAATTTGTTTCTCAGCTTCTTGGAATAAGATCCCAATATGGTTAGCTCTTTGTGGGGAGGAAAGAAGATTAAGCGGGAGGCGATCAAGCCGAATATCACCTTGTGTTGGGCGCAATAACCCCGCTAAAAGGCGCAATAGCGTTGATTTACCTGCACCATTATCCCCAACTACAGCGACCCATTCACCAGGGCGAATAGATAGAGATAAAGATTGTATGTTATCAATAGTTGAACTTGGCCAACGATAACTCAGGTTTTCAAGCTGTAACATATCGCTCCTTAAACATCTGTAGCAATTGTGCTTCATCGTGGGGAATATTTCCTTGCCAATACCCTAATTTGAGCAGTTCACCTACCGCGCGCCAAGCATCTGGCATATTGATTGTTTCAATGGCATCAAGAAAAACATCATTTAAACCACCTGTTGCGACCATTTTCCCAGCCTCTAAAAAGGTTTTACCCGTACTCAGCAAAAGGAATGAGTCACAGAAACTGGTGGCTGGTAATAAGTTGCGCTCAAAAAAAATAATGCTACAGCCTGTTTGTTCTGTATAGCGTTGTAATTGCGTTAAGATGCGTTGTGTTGCACTCGGTGTGAGCCGACTAAAGGCTTCATCAAGTAACAGGAGTTTGGGTTGCATAGCTAATGCGCTTGCTAACACCACTCGTTGCGCTTCACCGCCTGACAAGGTTGCAGGATGGCGCGTTCGCAGTGCCCCACAAAACGTCAGTTCAATGGCAAGCTCAACTCGCTCACTAATTTCGTCGGGTGTTAAACCGAGGTTCTCAGGCCCGAACGCAATTTCCTGTTCAACGGTAAACGCACAGCCTGAAAGTTGTAATTGGGGGGATTGCTGAACTAGTTGGCGTGATATAGACACCTGAACCACGGAGTTGTCAGCTAAGGGCGCTCGTAATATCTCTGCGGTTCCTTCGATTTTCCCCTGAATGAGGTCATTGTGCCAACCGGCGAGTATTTGCGCTAATGTGCTTTTTCCGCTGCCGTTACCGCCAAATATGCATAGCCATTGGCCTGCGTTTAGCTGAAGATCAATCGGCCCTAATAGGGACTGCTCCGCACCTTGTGGAATGAAGCGCATTTGTTGTAGATTCACCACCACAGAGAGAGACCACCTTCAATGAAAATTAACAGAACTAACCCATATCTAAGTACTGCTTGGAGTGAGCTATCTCTAGGCGGGTTTAATGTGGTGCGTTTGGCACAATAACGAAAACCACGCATATCTAACGCGGCTCCACGAATGCTTAGTTCACTTAAGGTATTACTGGCAAGTGGAAATAATAGGGCAGGTAACGATATAACACGTTGCCAAAAGCGCCCATCAAGAGGAACGCCTCTCGCTAATTGTGCTTCACGGATAGTGTTCAATTGCTGGCGAAATTGTTCTGCAAGTAATAACGGGCCCGCGAGTAGGTATGCAAAACTTGCAGGTAAACGGCTTGCAAACAAAGCACGAATGAAACGTTCAGTCGGTACATACTGCAGCCAAAGTTGAGAAGCGCTAATAATCGTTAATAACTTAAACCACAATGCCAACGCAAATTCAGGGCGGCTATTTTTTAATGTGGCTCCGGTTAATAGCTGAGCTAGCCAGCCACCATGAATTAACCAAAGCCCTGCCGCCATGGGAAGCATAATCCACGCAACTATTTTCCATCGGTGGCGTGCGGGCCGCCAAAATAATAAAACACCAAATGTGCTGCAACCTAGCAGAATTAATGTCCAGCTCAATGGTAAGAAAAGCGAGCTTACACTGAGCCAAAACCAAATTGTCAGCGAGGTAAATGGATGCATTTAACGGACCTTAGCCATATTTGGATAATTACGTTGGACACGTTCTGGTAATTGTCGAACCAATAACCAAGCAATAATGGCTGATGCGACTTTATCTGCAATATTGGCGCCTAATACTGTAATTGCCACCGATTCTAATAAGTTATCGCCAACAGCATGAAAATACGCGACAAAAAAGTCAGCGCCGCTACCGGTTGTTCCTGCAAACAAGTAAGTGCGAATGGGAACAGCAACGATCATCAACGCAAAAGTAATGACAACACCGGATAAAATCACTCTTGGTAAGGTGCGAAAACCACCTGCGCGAGCTAATAACCCAGCACTCAGGCCAATCATCATCGCGACAGGGGCGAAAGCCGCTGCAATTGGGCCGCTGAGTAAACCCCATAATAGATTTGTTAATAATCCACTCAATAGTGCAACCCAAGGGCCTGCTAATAATGCACAAATTAATGTTCCTATAGAATCTAGGAATATCGGCAGTTTTAACATTGAGCTTAATTGGCCAATAACCATATTAATAGCAATAGAAAAAACAATTAAAGTCAGTGTACGACTAGAAATAATCGACGTTTTACTCATGACAAAGTCATTCCTTACAGTAATGGAATAATAAAATTAGCGAGAAGTGATGATAAGCTCTTCATAACCAGACAAAAGGCAAGGTTCACGAGTGAAATTAACTTTTTCAAGTTCCCCAATAATCAGCTCTAATGTTGTTCTAACAGTACAACCCGGCATCATATGGCCACCGAGAACTTTTCCTTCTTCATCAGAGACAGACAAATGCAGGTGTTCGCCGTTGGCATCTAAAGTGCCAATTAATGAAACAATTTCGAATTTGCCTGTTGTGTGAAACGTGTTTTCTTGGCCGGCAAAACGCAGTGCGACATGAGTTAAGCTGCCGACGCTACTGGCAATAAATGCCGCTTGTAGGCCGTGTTGCTCAATTTTTCGTTTTAATGCTAAAAGCGCATCTTCTCCAGGCACTAAGCGGATAGCAATAAAACGAGCGTTTGAAAAGGGGGATAAAGATTGGTTCATATTGTTAATCCTAATCATTGTGCTTGCGCAGAGCGTCGCACAACCATGTAAATCATTAAAATTATAAATAATGCTAAGTTATGATTTTTCTGTATTAATTATTGGTGATTATTATACGTAATTGAGATGGATTGTCTGGTTGTAAAGGTATTTAGCACTATCTTCAGCAAAAGGCACCACAAGTTGGTTTTTATGATGATAAATATAAAAAAAATGCAGAAATAAAAAAATAAACAGTGATAAATATTCCGAATATTTAGCTTAAGTTTTGGTGGCGATGGGAGTTATCTGTATTGCCATGCTAATTTTATGTACAATTCGGCTTGTCACCGTGAAATATGCTAAGAAGACCTCTATTGAAAAGTATTAAATAGATAATAAAGAACAGCTAAAATGTCGCACTTGAGTTAATAAATTGTGCGGAAATAGTAAGGTTTTTTATTAATGAAAATATCGTTACCGTAAAAATAAAAAGAGTTGGCGTTAATATTTGCTTCTTTGATGATGAGCCAATAACATGTTTTTAAATCAGTCTATTTGCTGCTAATAAATTATAATTATGCGTTTTACAGGGATAAATCTATGAGTCATGTTGATCCAACATTAATCATTCTACTGGTATTAGCCGGGTTAGGTATCATTAGTCATAATATGACAGTCACTCTTGCGATGTTATTTTTATTGGTGGTCAGAATAACACCATTGAATAATTATTTTCCATGGGTTGAAAAATATGGCTTAACCATTGGGATACTTATCTTAACTATCGGTGTTATGGCGCCAATTGCGAGCGGTAAAATAACGGCAAATGAAGTATTGAGCTCATTTTTGAATTGGAAATCGATTCTTGCAATTGTCATCGGGATCGCCGTTTCTTGGTTAGGTAGCCGAGGTGTCACATTAATGTCCCATCAACCTTCTACTGTTGCAGGCTTACTTGTTGGAACTGTTATTGGTGTTGCTTTATTCCGTGGTGTTCCTGTAGGGCCTTTAATTGCTGCCGGGATCTTGTCACTATTAATTGGTAAATCATAGTATTACGATGGTGAAATTGCTTCCTGTTATTATCGAACAGCTACATATGGTTGGCATGCGTCGTCTTATGGTTCTTTCTGGTGACAGTGCGTGGGTGGAACAGCAACTCAACGAATTTCAGACAGCCATTGATGGCGACTGGTTAACCATTTCAGCGAATTTGCCACAAGGGGTTTCCCCAGAAAATGCACATCTATTATTGGGCCGTGAATTTTTACATGGCATCTTTGATGCGCGTAAAGGTTTTCATAGTGAAGCCCTAGCCATGCTTGCTGGCACGTTAAAAGCAGGGAGCTTGTTAGTTTTATGTACTGCACCTCAAACTGAGTGGGCGACAAATGCTGATCTAGACAGCCTACGTTGGAATGAACAATTGGGTCTAATTCCGACACCGAATTTTGTTCACCATTTGCAACGGACTTTCCAAACATCTTCCGATATTTTATTTTATAAACAAGGAGATGAGCCTGATTTTTCATTACTAAATAACAAACCATTATGGCAAGCACCGACAGGCCAGCCAACAGAACAGCAGCAACAAATAATTAGCCAATTATTAAAAGCAAAACATGGCATTTGGGGCTTGATAGCCCCGAGAGGGCGCGGAAAATCTGCAATAGCTGGGATGTTAATAAAACAATTTATGGGAGAGAGTTGGTGTTGTGCTCCCGCCAAAGTGGCGACGGAAGTTTTAAGTCGGCACGCAGGACAAAAGATTAATTTTTGGTCCCCTGATAACTTATTAGCGTACTGCCGCAGCAATGAAAAAATAACAGCAGATTGGCTAGTCATCGATGAAGCTTCTGCTATTCCTAATTATATATTACGTGAGCTGGTGGGGTATTTTCCCCGAGTTTTATTAACTACGACAGTCGATGGTTATGAAGGAACAGGGCGTGGATTTACGCTAAAGTTCTGTGCAAGTTTAGCCCATTTCACTTTACTACAACTTGATAACCCAATGCGCTATGCGGCTAATGATCCCTTAGAATTGTGGGTCAATGAGGCTTTATTGCTGCAAGAACCCACCACTCAAACGGTTCTTGCTGGAAATACTGAATATAAAGCGTTAACTCAGGCATCATTAGCGGAAAATAATGAGCAATTAAAAGCGTTTTATGGCTTATTGATGAGTGCACATTATCGAACGTCACCATTAGATTTACGACGACTATTGGATGCCCAGCAACAACATTTTATGGTGGCAAAAGCCGAGTCTGATGATTGTACCTATTTAGGTGCATTATGGATGGTAGATGAAGGACAGTTAACCGAATCATTGAGCTGGCAAATATGGGCTGGGCTTCGTCGACCAAGAGGAAATTTAGTTGTCCAATCTTTAGCAGCTCATAGTTATTTCCCCATTGCGGCACAATGGCTATCTCGCCGAGTGATGCGTATTGCCGTTGATGCGAACTACCGTAGGCGCCAAATTGGTTTAACGCTTTTAGAAAAACAGAAAGCAATTGCTACAGAGCAAGGGTTAGATTTTTTATCTGTTAGTTTTGGATTAACACCAGACTTAGTCGCATTTTGGCAAAAAGCGGGCTTTCGGTTAATACGAATAGGTTCGCATAAAGAAGCCAGTAGTGGCTGTTTTACCGCGATGGCTATTTTACCTATTTCAAACCGTGCATACCAACTTTGTGAACAAGGCGAATCCCGATTAAAACGTGACCTATATTGGCGCAGTGATTTACAAGAGTTTGCGTTCGAAACGGATCCACAGCAGCAACTAGTGACAGATGATTGGATAGAACTGATCGGTTTTAGTGAGTTTAAGCGCCCAATTTCGGCGAGTACAAGTGCAATTATGCGTTTATTGAGGGAAGAAACAAACGGGCTTCCTCTCCTCAGACGGCATTTTGTATTATGTGAACCTATCTCCAAGATTTGCGCGGATGTCGGTATTACAGGGCAAAAGCAATGGCTACAACGAGTAAGAGAAGAGGTTGGTATACAGGTAAAACAATACCAACCAGCACTTTTAGCTGAAATAAAGCAGAAAATTACTTCTTCTTGTCTTTAGGGCAATCGTCTTCATCATCCCAAAGATGGTTATTATCCTGATGCGGAGGGATTTCAGGCTTGTTATCTAAAAATTTTTTGGGGTCCAATTTCATCATTTCTTTGACTGAGTTCCAGATAAGCCCAACCAATAGGAGCAAGATTATCCACCAGTAGTCTGTCAACCATTGCATATTCACCTTCCATTCGTCATTCTTT